>PMAK01000018.1 GCA_003153655.1 Phycisphaerales bacterium | reverse complement strand
TCTGATTTTTATCCGTGGCTAAAAAGTATTTCTTTGATTGCTGGCCGTGCCTTGGGGCGGGTTGTCCATTATTCTATTGATCGATGGCACTTGTTCATTGGGTTCAACTTGCGCTGACGGAGGGCATTGGGCCGATTCTGACTTCTCGGTTGATTGCCGCAGCCGGTGGGGCGGAAGAGGCTTGTGGGGCGAATGCGAATCTTCTTTCTTCGATTGAGGGGATCGGCGGGNNGGCCGAGGCGCTGCGGCGGGCGGCTGCGGAGGCTGAGGCGGAATTGGGGCGGGCTGCGGCGGCGGGGGTTTCCGTTATTTCGCAGGAGGATGCGGCATATCCGGAGGTTTTGAAGTTGATCCCTGATCCGCCGCCGGTTTTGTATGTGCGCGGGACTTTGGAGCCTCGGGATTTGAATGGATTTGCGATCGTGGGGAGCCGTCGGTGCTCGCATTATGGGCGTGAGCAGGCGGAGCGATTTGCGGCTTTACTGGCGCAGGCGGGATTTACTGTTGTGAGCGGCGGGGCGCGCGGGGTGGATTCATCCGCGCATCGCGGGGCGATGGCTTTGCCGAGCGGGCGAACGTTTGCGGTGCTGGGGTGCGGGGTGGATGTTGCTTATCCGCCGGAGAATCATGCGATGTTTGAGCAGATTTCTACTCGCGGGGCGGTGATCAGTGAGTTTCCGCTTTCGACCGCGCCGCTCAAGGAGAATTTTCCGCGGCGGAATCGGATTNNCGGGGTGCTGGTGGTGGAGGCGGATGTGAAGAGCGGGGCGCTGATCACAGCGCGGCAGGCTTGTGATTCGCATAATCGGCCGGTGTTTGCGATTCCGGGGTTGATTACCAATCCGATGTCGGCTGGGCCACATGCGCTGATTCGGGATGGGGCGGTTTTGGTGACGGGGCTGGAGGATATTGTTGATAATCTTGGGCCGTTGCCGCATCAGACTACTTTGGTGGCGGAGGGAGAGACGCCGGTGGTGGAGGAAGTTAGTGCGCCGGCTTTATTGAGCGAGCGGCAGGAGGGGATTGTTGGGGCGATTGATCTGGAGCCGACATCGCTTGATACGATTATTGGGCGGACGGAATTGGCGGCGGAGATTGTGATGCAGGAATTGACGATGCTGAGTTTGCGCGGGGTGGTGAAGCGNNCGCTGAGACGCAGAGACGCGGAGATGGACGCAGAGAAGAGGGTGATGGCGGATGGTATTAAGCCTTGGGTCGGGAAAAGCCGACATTACGTACTGCTGGTTTGATTTGGGGGTTTATCTAGCTGGGAGATTTGGCATGTCGATGAAGCCGAAACAGGATCTCGAGACGGTGAAGCCTGATGGAACGCCCGTGGGGAGGCTGATTGAGGGCGTTGTGATTCGGTATGCGACGACGCAGATCGATGACCGGGGGACGCTCTGCGAGATTCTTCGGCCGGATTGGAATGTGCATCCGGCGCCGTTTACTTATGTGTATCAATTCACGATTCGGGCGGGGATGGCGAAGGGGTGGCATCAGCATCATCAGCATGATGACCGGATTTTTCTGAGCCAGGGGACAGTGAAAGTTGTGCTGTATGATCCGCGGAAGGATTCGCCGACGTTTGGATTGGTGAATGAAATCAATCGGTCGGAGCTTCATCGGTCGGTGATGGTGATTCCGCAATTTGTATGGCATGCGCATCAGAATATCGGGGATACGGACGCGCTGTTCGTGAGCATGCCGACGCGGGCGTATGATCATTCCAGCCCGGACGTGTTTCGGCTGCCGCTGGAGAATGATGTGATTCCGTATAAGTTCGAGAAAAAGCTGGGCTGGTAAGCGCGATGCCGCGGGTGACCGTCATCATGGCGACGTATAACTACGCGCGGGTGCTCCCGTATTCGATTCGGAGCGCGCTTCGACAGACGTTTTCGGATTTCGAGCTGCTGGTTGTGGGGGATCATTGCACGGATGAATCGGAGTCGGTGGTTAACTCCATTGGGGATCCGCGCGTTCGATGGATCAATCTGCCGAAGAATTCCGGGCATCAGTCGGAGCCGAATAACGAGGGGCTGCGGCAAGGCCGGGGCGAATTGGCTGCATATCTGGGTCACGATGATCTGTGGCTGCCGAGACATCTCGAACTGGCGATCGGCAACATCGACAGTGGAGCGGATTTTTCGTACGGACTAACTGAGTTCGTTTGGCCGGACGAAAGACCGCCCGAATTCGCGCCTCAGGAACTGGAATACGAGCCGGGGATGGCAGTGCCGCCCACAAGCGTCGTTCATCGACGTGAGATGGCGATCAAGCTCGGGGGCTGGAAGCTGTGGTGGGAGTTGGAGGAGATGCACCCCGACGCCGATTTGTGGCAGCGCATGCATATGGCCGGATGCCGCATGCGACTGCTGCGCATGTTGACAGCAGTCAAATTTTCCGCGGCGAAGCGGAAAGACGTTTACGCGAAACAGCCGGTTCATGAGCAGGCAGAATGGTCGGCCCGAATCGAAAGCGAGCCGGATTTTGTCGCCGTGGAGCTGGCTCGAATGCTTGTGCCTTCGCACGATCAAGCGAAATCGTTTCGGCAAAGCGCCGGCGAATTCGCGTCGGATACGTTCAAGCGTGTCCGGAAGCGGCTTTGGCGTTTCGGACTATACCGTCCTCCTCCGCCGAAAAAGAGCCGCGTTGAGCAGTTTAAGGAGATGCGGGCGTTTAAGGGTATTAAATCAGACGAATAGACGCAGTTAACAGTGGAAGAAGATTTTCGGTTGTGGTTTTCGTGATGGCCGACTTGGTGGGCTCGAATATAAGCAGGCGTTGCCGCTGTTTGCGGTGCAGGCTCGCCTGTTTGTTTTCGGTTGGGCCATTTGCTGGTGGGGGCGTGAGGTTCTTTTGGGTTCGTTACAGGCGCGAGGCGGACCTGTATAATCTTCGGCCATGAAGATGGATGTGCGGTTGGCCGGGCGACGCGGGGCTCAACGTGTTAAAAATTCCAATGGGGATTCCATGCCTCTGATTGCGGTGGCGGGCGGACAGCCTGTCGCCAAGTTGAAGGATGCGCTGCGCGTTGGGTTGTGTGGGATCGGGCGGGCCGGGTTTGGGATGGTTTTGCGGGATTTTGAGAAGCTGCCTTGTGTTCGCGTTGTTGCGGGATTTGATTTGCTTGAGGAACGGACGCGGCAACTGGCGGAGATGTGCTCTTCGCATGTGTATCGCAGCTATGCGGAGATGCTGAAGGATGATGAACTTGATCTGGTGATCGTCGCGACGCGATCGCATGAGCATGTGGCGATGGCATTGCAGGCGATGAAGGCGGGGCGGGATGTGCTGGTGGAAAAGCCGATGGCGATCGGTCTCGACGAGTGTCGCGCCATGATCGATGCTTCGCNNTCAGAGGCGGGCGGATTGGCAGACATTGAAGGAGTTTGGGGGCGGGCAGCTATTGAATTGGGGGCCGCACTTGGTGGATTGGGCGGTGCAGTTTGTCGGTGGGAAGGCGGCGGATGTCTGGGCGGATTTGAAGCGGATCGCGGCGGCGGGGGATGCGGAGGACCATGTGAAGCTGCTGATTCGCGGGGAGACGGGGATTGT
>PMAK01000166.1 GCA_003153655.1 Phycisphaerales bacterium | reverse complement strand
AATATGGCGGGAGTGGCGTTTCCCAAGGAGAACTTCGTTTTCACGGAGCAATTCACGGAACTGCTGAAGCCCTATCGCGGCGGCGGGAACATTCCGTTATAGAATAGCCATGCGGCGTGTGGTCGTCACCGGAATCGGAATCATTTCACCGATCGGCATCGGAAGCCGGGCGCATTGGGATGGCCTGATTTCCGGAAAAATGGGGATTCGGCGCATCACGTCATTTGATCCGGGGGGATTTCCAATACAAATCGCGGGAGAAGCGCCGGCGTTCAAAATTGGCGAGTATGTGCCCAAATCCTATCGCAAGGCGACGAAGGTCATGGCTCGTGTAATCGAGTTGGCGATCGTCGCGGCTGATGATGCGTTTAAAGATTCCGGACTCAAATCGCAGGCATACACAGATCAACCAAACTTCGATGGCAAGCGATTCGGATGCAACATCGGGGCGGGACTGATCAATGCCGAACTGAATGAGCTGACTGCGGCGATGACAACGGCCCGGGCGCAATCTGAGCCAAATCGGTTGGATTTACAGCGATGGGGCAAGGACGGGATGAATCAGCTTACGCCGCTCTGGCTGCTGAAATATCTGCCAAACATGCTGGCGTGTCATGTAACGATCATTCATGGGCTCAAAGGGCCGAGCAACACGATTACATGCGCGGATGCGAGCAGTCACCTCGCGATCGGGGAAGCGTTTCGGACGATTCAACGCGGCAAGGCGGACCTGGCGATCTGCGGCGGCGCCGAGAGGNNGATGAACGAAACACATAACGATCGACCGACCGAAGCGGTTCGGCCATTTGATTCGGAGGCGCAGGGAATGGCGCCGGCGGAGGGTGGCGGATTATTGATCCTTGAGGAATATGAACGGGCAGCCGCTCGCGGCGCTAAGATTTATGCGGAACTTGTCGGTTTCGCGGCGAGTCAGGATACGTACAAAATTACTGATCCGGAACCGAGCGGGCATAGTTATGCGATGGCGATTGTAAAGGCGATGAAGGACGCGAGCGTCTCAGCAGCGGATGTGGGATTGATTGTTCCCAATGGGCTGGGGATCGCCTCGCACGATCGCGCGGAGCTTGCTGGGTTGAAGCAGGCATTTGGGCCGCACTTGCCCGAGATTCCAATGTCGCTGACGAAGGCGCAAACAGGAACGATGGCGGCGGGAAGCGGCGTGGAGGTGGGGACGGCTGTACTGGCGATGGCGGAGCAGAAGATTCCGCCGTCGATTAATACGAAGAAGCCGGTTGATGGAGTGAAGTTGAATGTTGCGGGTGAGGCGAGGGATGCGAAGATTGGGGTATGCGTGAGCAGCGTTTATAGTCTTGGGGGGCAGAATGCGGCGCTGGTGTTTCGGAAGGTTTGAACCGTGAAAAAATGCATTCGCCACAGATGAAAGATTCATTTATGAAGAGATGTCATGAATAATCGCGTCGTCATTACGGGTATGGGGTGGATAACCCCAATGGGACATTCCATTGAGGATGTCTGGAAGCGGCTGCTCGGCGCCGAGTCAGGGATTTCACAAACTACGATTTTTGATGCGGGGTCGTTTCCCACAAGCATCTCGGCCGAGGTGAAGAATTTTCGGCTTTCGGATTTCATTGATGATATCGGGCCACACGGCGGGGCTGGGCGGAATACGATGTTTGCCCTGGGAGCATGCGCACAGGCATGGAAGTTTGCCAAGCTGGATTCGGCGAAATTGGATTTGGATCGTGTGGGGATTTATCTCGGTAGCGGCGAGGGTTCGCTGGATTTCGAAGCATACACCGGCGCGGCTCTTTCGGGATGGAGGCCGCACACGAATGACGTGGATATGGTGAAGTGGGCGCAGGTGGCATTCGAGCGGATGAATGTGGTGCGGGAATTGGAGCAGGAGCCGAACATGCCTCTTTCGCATCTGGCATTAATGACTGGGGCGCGCGGGCCGGCGATGAATTGCCTGACAGCCTGTGCCGCAAGCACGCAGGCGATTGGCGAAGCGACGGAAATTCTCCGACGCGGGGATGCGGACGTGATGATCGGCGGCGGCGCGCATAGCATGATTCATCCGTTAGGGGTGACGGGATTCAACCGATTGACCGCCCTTTCGACCGCGAATGAGAATCCGTCGCGGGCGAGCCGGCCGTTTGACGCACAGCGCGGGGGATTTGTGCTGGGTGAAGGGGCTGGAATGGTGATCCTCGAGACGCTGGATCATGCGCAGGCGCGCGGGGCGACGATTTTGGCGGAAGTGGTCGGATATGGATCGACGGCGGATGCGTTTCGAATCACCGATCAGCATCCCGAGGGTGAGGGCGCGATCGCGGCCATGAAAGAAGCGCTGGCCGATGCGGGGCTGTCGGCGAAGGATATCCAATACGTTAATGCACACGGGACGGGCACGCGGGAGAATGACGGGAACGAGACGGGCGCGATCAAGGCTGTCTTCGGCGACGTCGCCAAGGCATGTCCGGTGAGCAGCATCAAGAGCATGATGGGCCATCTGATCGCGGCTGCCGGGGCCGTGGAATTGATCTGCTGCGTGCTGGCGATCCGGGATAATATGCTGCCGCCCACTACGAATTTGGATAATTTTGATCCGGACTGCGATCTGGATTATGTGCCCAATCGGGCGCGAAAAGCGACCGTAAATGTGGTCATGTCAAACAGTTTTGGATTCGGTGGACAGAACGATACTTTGATTATTAAGCGGTTTAAAGAGGTGCCGCATAATCGATAAGCATTTATTTTTAAACTACTTGCGTCAATATACTAGTAAATTGATAGGTTTTGTTGCATCTGATATATTTTGCTAGTAGATTAGCGCAATGACTTTGCGAACAGCCGCACTATTTTTGATGGGTTTGGGTTTGGGGGTTGGTGGATGCGACAAAGCCCAGCCAGCGCCCGGGACAACCGCCCCGCCGCTTGATTCCGTCACGCTTGGCTATTTTGCGAATGTCACGCATGCCCAAGCGGTGCTCGGCGTATCGTCGGGAGATTTTCAGACTGCGCTCGAGCCCACGCAGCTTAAGACGAAGGTGTTTAACGCGGGTCCGGAATTGATTCAGGCGCTGAACGCCGGGGCTGTGGATATTGGTTATGTCGGGCCGGGGCCGGTTCTGTCGGCGGATGTGAATAGCGATGGACAGGCGGTTCGCGTGATCAGCGGATCCGCGGCAAATGGCGTGGTCATTGTCGCGTCAAAGGAATCGGGAATTTATTCGTTTGCGGATTTGAAAGGGAAGCGAATCGCCACGCCTCAGCTTGGCAATACACAAGACGTTTCGGCGCGGCACTATGTAACCGCGACGCTGGGCCAGCCGGATGCGAGCAATGTCAAAGAAGTTCGCAATAGCCAGCAAAGCGGGATGATGGCCAGGGGACTAATCGACGCGGCCTGGGTGCCGGAACCCTGGGGCGCAAGGCTGATAAACGAAACTGGCGCGGTGCTGATCGGCGAAGAGAAGGATCTTTGGCCCAATCACGAGTTTTCCCTGACGGTGATCGTAACAACACCGAAGTTTCTGGCTAAGCATCCGGATATAATCCAGAAGATTCTAACGGTGCATCATCAGTGGACGGTGCGATTGAGTGGGCATTCAACAGATTATGCGGATCAATTGAATGATGCGCTGGTTGCACTGGGCGGGAAAAAGATGCCGAGCGATGTGATTCGCGCAGCCCTTGGGCGGACGGAATTCACGGACGATCCGCTCCCCGAGACGTTCAAGACGATGGAGCAGTGGTCGCACGATCTGACATTCATCAAATCGGCGCCGGACCTGACGGGGCTGTTTGAAACGGATATCATCCATGGCGTGATCAGTTCGGAGCCGGCGAGGCAACCTTGAAGAAAAAAACGAGTTTCATGTCCACGCGCGGAGTGCCGATCGCAGGCGACTCCAAAATGGGCCGACTTGAATTGCAGGGAATCAGCAAGCGATTCGGCAATGCGCTGGACGCTGACGNNGCCCGGGGAATTTGTCGTGGTGGTCGGCCCGAGCGGAAGCGGAAAAAGCACGCTACTGAACATTGCTGCGGGGATGACTCAACCCGACCGGGGAACAGCTCGGCTGGACGGGGAATTGATTTCATCGCCCGGGCCGGAACGGGCCATGGTGTTTCAGGAACATGGGCTTTTTCCATGGCTGACGGCATCGCAGAACGTGGAATTTGGTCTGAAGATGGCCGGGGTGCCAGCGGCGGAACGGGCCGAGCGCGTGGATGGGGCGCTCCGCATGGTGCATCTGGCGGCCAGCGCGGACAAGCTGGTGCATGAGCTATCGGGCGGCATGAAACAACGGATTTCAATCGCGCGGGCGCTGGTAATGAACCCGGCGGTGTTGCTGATGGACGAGCCGTTCGCGGCATTGGATGCGCAGACGCGGACGCTGCTGCATCATCAGCTTCAATCGCTTTGGGTAAAGACGCAGAAGACGATATTGTTCGTGACGCATTCGGTGGGCGAGGCGGTTCGTCTGGCGGATCGGATCATTGTGCTGCATACACACCCAGGGCGAATTCGGAAGGAGATTTGCGTTGACCTCCCGCATCCACGAAAATTCGACAGCTCGGACATCGGCGAGCTTGCCAAGCTCGTCCGAAAAGAAATTGAAGACGAGGTCAATCGTGTCAATGCCCTTGCGGACGAAGATTCGTGGCGGCCTGATGAGGGCGCTGATCTGGGTTCTTTTGCTGACGACATGGGAGGCGGCATATAGGATCGTGCATTGGCATTCGTATATTTTTCCAGCGCCAAGTCATGTGCTGGATTCGATGCTGGGGATGCTGGGGATCGATACGGGGTTTGGTGAGGATTTGCATAAAGGGTGGCCGGCGGCGGTGGATGTCCCGGT
Organism: Phycisphaerales bacterium; assembly: GCA_003153655.1. Taxonomy (GTDB): domain Bacteria; phylum Planctomycetota; class Phycisphaerae; order Tepidisphaerales; family Tepidisphaeraceae; genus PALSA-1353. The sequence goes on along the minus strand of PMAK01000166.1, from coordinate 5,049 downwards.
ACATCATCATTCGCTGCTGATGCGGATCGTGCGGAGTCCGCTGATATCGGCGAACTTCGTGAGCGCATGGCGTCTGGTCGTCGGATTTTCAATCAGTATTATTCTTGGAACGGTTATTGGCGTCCTGATGTGGCGATGGACGCCATTCGATGAATTACTGCGGCCGTTGTGCCTGGGGTTGCAAACACTGCCGAGCGTCTGCTGGGTGCCGCTAGCGATTCTGGTTTTTGGTTTGAATGAAATTGGGATTCTGTTCGTGCTGGTGATGGGGAGCACGTTTGGGATGGCAGTGTCGATGCGAGATGGGCTGAAGGCGGTGCCGCCGCTCTATCGCCGGGCGGGATTAATGATGGGGGCGCGGAAATGGCGGTTGTACCGATTCGTGCTGTTCCCGGCTGGATTACCCGCACTCGCGAGTAGTTTGCGGCAAGGGTTCAGCTTTGCCTGGCGATCGCTCATGGGAGCGGAATTGATTCTTGTGGCGGATCATCAGGGGCTCGGATTTTTGCTGAAGACTGGCGAGGATAATTCGGAAATCTCGCAGGTTGTGGCGGTGATGATCGTGATGGTGATCATCGGGATGCTCGCGGATCGGCTGGCGTTTGCGCCTTTGGAGCGACGCGTGCATGCTCGGTTTGGGTTGGGCGGGGCAAATTAATCAATTTGGTGAGCCGCGGAGACACAGAGACAGACGCAGAGAAGAAATTAAACTTACTTAGGCGGCGCTGGCTACGATTTTCAGGGTTGGGATTTCTGTTGTGGTGGATTGGTATTCGGGGACGCTTCGCATGAGCGCTTGAACTATTTCGCGGTGCGGGGAATTCGTCACCGATTGCAGGTTTTTCAGCATTTGGTCGATCTGCTGCGCGGTGGCGCGGGCGAGTTGCCAGACACGGATTTTTGGATGACTTGTCGGGCGGGTTTGCTCGTTTTCACAGGCCAGTTCTTCGTAGAGTTTTTCGCCGGGCCGAATGCCTGTGAATTCTATGGCGATATCTTTGCCGGGTTTTAAGCCTCGGCGGCGGATCATCTCTTTGGCGAGTGAAAGAATCTTGATCGGCTCGCCCATATCCAGGATGAAGATTTCACCCCCCTGCCCGATCGCGCCGGCCTGCATAACAAGCTGGCTGGCCTCGGCGATGGTCATGAAATAGCGCTTCATGTCGGGATGGGTGACGGTAACGGGGCCGCCGGCGTCGATTTGTTTGCGGAAGATGGGGACGACGCTGCCGCTGGAGCCGATGACGTTGCCGAAACGGACGGCGACAAAACGTGTCGGGCAATCGTCGGCGTTCAGGCTTTGGACGTAGAGCTCGGCGCATCGTTTGGATGCGCCCATGACGCTGCTGGGATTGACGGCCTTGTCGGTGCTGACCATGACGAAGGCGGCAACACCACTGGCGCGGGCGGCATCGGCGACAGTGCGCGAGCCGAAGACGTTGTTCTTGATCGCTTCGCCGGGATTGGATTCCATCATCGGAACGTGCTTGTGCGCGGCGCAATGGAAAATCACGTGCGGCTGATGGTGGTCGAATATCTGTGCAATGCGGCGGCCGTCGCACACATCCGCGATGACCGGGACGATTTCCGCGCCAACCCAGCGATGTCGCAATTCGCGGTCAATTTCAAAGAGATTATTCTCAGCCTGATCGAGCAGGATCAACCGGCGCGGGCAAAACTTCATGGATTGGCGGCAGATTTCAGAACCAATGCTGCCACCGGCCCCGGTGACAATTACATTCTTGGCGGCGAGGAATCGCTGCAATTCGGGCGTGTCGAGGCTGATCGGTTGGCGGCCGAGGAGATCCGTCAAATCGGGATCGCTGACAGGAGGGTGCGCGCGGACGCGCTTGGCGGAGTGCGAGCGCGGTTTCTTCGATCCCGTCTTGGGCATAGCTATACGAAGCTTTCATCGGCTAAATCGATCGGCGGCGTTTAGATATTCTCGGACGTTGCCGTACAATCTTTTTGATGCGGTTGGGTTCATGGAAGATTTCCCTGGCGGCTCTTGCGCTGGCGGGGTGTGTGTCTCATCCGGGACCTAAGGATGCAAAGGCGCCGCCGGCGAATTCGACTGTTGTCGTGCGGGTTTCCGAGCATCCGGGACCGGCGGCTTCGGATGCGGACCCGAAGGATACAGTGCCGTACCTGGCTTCGGATGAATTGCAGGGGCGGGGCGTGGGATTGCCGGGGTTAGATGCTGCTGCGAAGTTTATTGCGGGGGAATTTGCCGCCGATGGATTGCAGCCGTTGCCCGGACAGTCAGATTATTTTCAGGCGTTTGACTATACGACGCAGGCGAGTCCGGGGCACGCAACGGAAGTAACAATTGGCGATAAGAAGTTGAATCTGGATACGGATTATTTGCCGATGCGATTTTCGGGGGCGGCAAAGTTTGCGGCGACAGCGGTTTTCATCGGGTATGGCGTGAGCGCGCCGGAGGCCGGATACGACGACTACGCGGGCGTGAACGTGAAGGGGAAAATCGTCATCGCGATGCGATACGAGCCGATGGACGAGCACGGCCAGAGCCGGCTTGCGCCGCATGGGGATGCGTCGGGGTGGTCGGAGCATGCAACGTTTTCGGCAAAGGCGAAAACAGCGGCGGAACATGGGGCGGCGGCGATGCTCCTGGTGAGTCCGCCGGATTCCGAGCCGGATTTGCTTGTGCCATTTTCCGGCGCCTTTGGCGCGCCGGCTGCGATTCCGGTTTTGGAGGTGAAGCAGGCGGTGGTGAATGAAATCCTTGAGGCGACCAAGACGCCGGATTTGAAAACGTTGCGCGATCAGATCAACGCGTCGTTTCGGCCACGGTCGATTGTGCTGTCCTCACCGGTTGTTTCGGGGACTGTCCAAATCGAATCGTTGACGGCTCGGGTGAAGAATGTGATGGGCGTCTTGCCGGGCGCGGGGTTGCACGCGGATGAATTTGTGGTGATTGGGGCGCATTACGATCATCTCGGACTCGGGACGCTCGGACACTTATTCGGACCGGTCGGAAGCATCTATCACGGCGCGGACGATAATGCGTCGGGAACGGCGACGGTGCTGGAACTGGCTTCACGATTTGCGCACGCCCCACCGCCGGCGCGCTCCATTATTTTTATTTGCTTCACGGCTGAGGAAGAGGGTCTGATCGGGTCAGATTATTTTGTGAAGCATCCGCCGGTGCCGCTCGAGAAGATAGTGGCGATGGTGAACCTGGACATGGTCGGGCGGATCAGGGATCAAACGCTCTATATCGGCGGCCAAGGCACGGCGGCGGATTTTGATGCGATTCTTGCGAAGGCGGACATGGAGTCGCCGCTGCGGCTCAAGAGCATCGGGCGCGGAGGACTCGGGCCGAGCGATCATATGTCGTTCGCGCTGCGGCATGTGCCGGTGATGTTTTTCTTCAGCGGAATTCATGTGGACTATCACCGCCCTACCGATACCGCGGACAAAATTAATTACGAAGGGATTGGAGAGGTCGCGGACTTTACGGGAAAAGTGATTGATGGTCTGACTCAGATGCCGCGGGAGCCTTATCTGATGGATGCGGATAAGGATTCGATGCATTTGTTTGGAGCTCCGGATCTTTCCCCCGGAGGCGGGAAGCGCGTGATTCTCGGCGTGATTCCGGATTATGGATCACAGGAATCGCGCGTCGGGGTGTTGATTTCGGGGACCACGCCGGGGACACCGGCGCAGGCGGCTGGAATGCTCGGCGGGGATTTGCTCGTGCAATTCGGCGATCAAAAGCTGGAGAATCTGATCGATCTGAGTGAGGCATTGGCGCGGAGCAAACCAGGTGAAAAAGTGTGCGTGAAGATCATTCGGGGGAATAAGGCGCTATCATTTGACGTGACCCTGGCGGAGCGAAAGGGATAGAAAGGAAAGGCAGAGATGGTTGACGTGCATTCAATTGGAATTGTGATTGTGGACCATGGCTCGCGGCTGGAACTCAGCAACCGGATGCTTGAGGAGGTTGCTGCGCTCTTCGCGAAACGGTTTGCTGCGCAATATTCGATCGTCGAGCCGGCGCATATGGAATTGGGAGAGCCTTCGATTGCGACCGCATTTGGGAAGTGCGCAGCCCGCGGGGCGGGGCGAGTGGTCGTGCTTCCATTTTTTCTCGGGCCGGGGAAACATTGGACGCAGGACATTCCACGATTGACTGCCGAGGCGGCGGCGAAACATCCCGGGGTGGCGTATCATGTCGCGCCAACGCTGGGGATTGACGATTTGATTCTGGATTTACTGAATAAGCGGCTGGAGCATTGCTTGGGGGAGAAATTTGAATGCGATCTATGCCAAGGAACCGTCCGCGCGGGCGGTTGTGCGGCAAACCAGAGCGCCCCGTTTAAATAGTTGTAATTCGGATTACTCAATCTGACGAAGCTGAAGCGTATCCACGATTTTTTCATGGGCCAGCGCATTGGTGATAACAACCAGCCAGGTTCCTTCCTTGCACCATTGCTTTCGCTTGAGAGTTTCCAGGGCATTCAAGATCGTTTCTTCGGGGTCATCGCTGAATTTCATCAGGAAGGGTTCCACGCCCCAGGGTAAGAGCAACTGGCGGAAGAGGGCCTCGTCATCCGTAAAGGCGTAGATGGGTACGCCTACGGCACGGAGGGCAGCGAGGGTATAGGCGAGCATTCCGCTCCGGGTGAAAACGACTATGCCGGATTGGTCGAGTTCCTGAGCGAGGACAGCGGCGGAGCGGAGCATTTTCGCTTTGGGCTCGTTGAGCTTGATGACTTCGTTGATCCCACGTTTTTCGGTCGGCTCGATGGTGCGGAGGATGTTTTTCATGACCTCAACGCATTCAAGCGGGTAAAGCCCGGTGGTGGTTTCGCCGGAGAGCATGACGGCGTCGGCGCGTTCGCGAACGGCGGTGGAGATATCGGAAATTTCGGCGCGCGTCGGCATCGGTGCGGAGATCATCGATTCGAGCAGGTGCGTGGCAATGATGACGGGGCGGCCTTCGGTAAGGCAGAGTTCGACGATTCGGGTTTGGACAAGCGGGAGGGTGTGGTAGTCCACTTCAATACCAAGATCCCCGCGGGC
>PMAK01000057.1 GCA_003153655.1 Phycisphaerales bacterium | reverse complement strand
CCGCTCATCATCCATCCACCCGCAAACCAGGGTATCCGCCCGCAAAATCGCCCAGCGCGGCCGTAGGGGGGTAGTAACGACACGGCCAAGCCAACTATCCGAAGCCTCAAATTCCGCCACCAGCGATGCTTCCGGCCGCGCATAAGTCCGGCAAGTAACCGTCACCAGCGATCCCAGAATCCCGCGCTGCCCAACCATCAGCTTCACAATGTCATACCCGGCGACGTTCTTCATCGTCCGTCCACCCACGGTTATCAGTTGCCCGTCCGATGTTCTGAATTGACACCCCAACAGCAAATCGCGCCAAGCCCCATACCCAAGCCGAAGTGGCCCTGAAGAATTCGTCTCAACCAATTCCCCGATAGAAAGCCGCGAATCCCCGTCAATCGGAATCCACTGATTAACCTTTGCCAGATGTTCCTGAACTATTTTCAAAGTCACATCCGCCGCGACGGTAACAGTCATATCCGCAACATGACTCTCAATCCGCCCGGCTACAACCAGCGGCTCGCGCGGCGAACGATACGTCAAATCAGACATCGCTGTTACCACCGTTCAACGCGCGCCAGTGGCTCAAGCCGCCGCACATCTTCAACACGAAGAATCCCCGCCCCGATCACAAGCGCATTCGCTGCCGCACAAGCAACCCCAAGCCGGCACGCATCAATCACATCGCGTCCTGCCACGATTGCCGAAGCCAATCCCGCCCCAAACGCATCCCCGCTGCCAATCGGGCTAACCGCCTGAATATTCAGCGCCGGAATTTTCCAAAACGAAGCCCCATCGCTCGCCACAGCCCCGGCTTTGCCCATCGTAATCACAACCCATTTCGCCCCCTGTCTCACCAGCCCAATCATCGCCTCACGAAGCGAAGCATCATTATCAAGCGACTTCCCCACCATCCCCGCCAACTCATGCCGATTGGGCTTCACCACCAGCGGCCGCAACGGCAGCGCCCGCGTCAGCGCACCCCCGCGACCATCCAGAATCACCGGCACGCCCGCCTCTCCTGCAACCCGGCAACACTCACCATAAAAATCCTCACCCACGCCCGGCGCAAGTGTCCCAGATAAAACCACCATCTTACACCCAGCCAAATGCGACCGGAATTTCACCAGCATCTGCGACGATTCATCCGCGGAAAGTGGCCCAGCCTCCTCCACCAATTCCGTCGCGGTCTTCGCCGCGCGATCAACAACGGTCACGCAAGTCCGCGTCGGCGCCCGCGATTCCACACAATCATGCGCAATCCCCAGCGAATCCAAATCACTCCGAATAAATCGCCCCGTATCGCCCCCAACAGGAATGCAAAGCGTCACCGAATCCCCCAAACTATGCAGCACCCGCGCGACATTAATCGGCTTCCCCGAAGCCCCGCGCCGAGTCTCCACCGCCCGATTTACCTCATCCTCGGTCACACGCGAAAACACCATCGTCTGCTGAACCGTAGGCGTAGTCCCAAGACAAATATGCATGAATGAAGATTGTACCGGATGAACACCCCCCAATTCGAGAAGGCCCGCCAGAATAGAAAACAGGCCAGCCAACACCGCGCACAGCGGCCGCGCCCGTTATATTCGAGCCACCGACGTCGGCCGTCACAAACCCCGCAAACGAAAATCTTCTTTATCCAATCCCATCAATCCAAACACCACCGTTCAAAACCTTTCCCTCTCCACATATTTCGAGGTAGCATTCAACCCATCAAATGTCTCTCAACACCGACCTTTCAGATCTTTTCCGCACCTTCGCCGCCCTAATGGACATCAAAGGCGAAAGCGCATTCAAAGCCATCGCCTTCTCCAAAGTCTCCCGAATCCTCAAAGACATGACGATCGACCTCGAAGAGGCCTGCCGCAACGGCACCCTGAAAGACCTCGAAGGCATCGGCCCCTCCAGCCAGCGAATCATCGAGCAATACATCAAGACCGGCTCCAGCAAGGATTTTAACGAAGTTGCCGCCAGCGTTCCCGCCGGCCTAATCCCAATGCTAGAAATCCCCGGCCTAGGCCCCAAAACAATCTCACTCTTCTGGAAAGAGCGCAAAATCACCAGCGTCGAGGAACTCACCGCCGCAATCGAAAAGGGAACACTAGACGGCCTCAAAGGCATCGGCGAAAAGAAAATCGATGCCATCAAACAAGGCATCGCCCTCCGCGCCCAAGCCTCGGGCCGCGTCGGCATCGTCGCGGCCCTCGAAATCGGCCAGGCAATGCTCGAACCCCTCCGCAAACTCCCCGCAATCTCCCGCGCTGAATTCGCCGGCAGCCTCCGCCGCCGCTGCGAAACCATCGGCGATGTCGATATCGTCTGCGCCCTCAAAAATCCCTCCGACGGCGAATCCGTCTCCGCCGCCTTCGTCAAATTCCCACTCGTAGATCGCATCCTCGGCCAAGGCCCCACCAAGTCCAGCGTTCTCACCAAAGGCGGAATGCAGGTCGATCTCCGCATCGTCCCCGCCGATAATTTCGGCGCCGCTCTCCAATATTTCACCGGCTCAAAAGATCACAACACCCGTCTACGCGGCCTCGCGCAGGACAAAAAAATGACCCTGAACGAATGGGGCCTCTACAAAATCGAAGAATACGACCGCTCCGAAAAAAAGCCGGGTTTCCCTCCAAAAGCAAAACCCGTAGCCAGCAAAACCGAAGAAGACGTCTACCAAGCCCTCGGCCTCGAATGGATGGAACCCCTCCTCCGCGAAGATCGCGGCGAGATCGACGCCGCCCAGAATGGCAAACTTCCAAAACTCATCCAACTAAAAGACATCCGCGGCGACCTCCATTCCCACACAACCGCCTCTGACGGCCAAGCCACTATCGAGCAAATGGCCCACGCCGCCAAAGCGCTCGGATATGAATTTCTCGCAGTCACCGATCATTCCAAAGGCCAGATCATCGCCAATGGCCTATCCGCCGATCGTCTGCTCCAACACATAAAAGAAATCCGCCGCGTCTCAGACAAGATGAAAGGAATCACGCTGTTAGCCGGCTGCGAAGTCGACATCCTCGCCGACGGCCGACTCGATTTCGAAGACGCGATCCTCGCCGAACTCGACTTCGTCGTCGCCAGCCCCCACATCGCCCTCAAGCAGGATGCGAGTAAAGCAACCGACCGAATTCTGAGAGCAATCGAAAATCGTTACGTGAACGTAATCGGCCATCCCACAGGCCGAATCATCTTCGGCCGCGAAGGCCTACCCCTCAATTTCCCCCGTATTTTCAAGGCTGCCGCTGACACCGGTACCGCCCTGGAAATTAACGCCGCTTTCCCCCGTCTCGATCTGAATGATGCCAACGCCCACGGCGCACTCGCCGCCGGCGTAAAACTTTCCATCAACACCGACGCCCATAGCACGGAAGGTTTCGGCGAGATGCCCTTCGGCATCAACGTCGCCCAGCGCGCCTGGGCCACCGCCGGCGACGTCATCAATTGCATGAAGCTCCCTCAACTCAAAGCATTCATCCAAAACAAGCGCAGATAGAAAAAGAGAAACGGACCGAAGGGGAGCCACCGCCCTCGGTCCGCATCGACGCGAATATTATAAAACAAAAGATAACGCGCCATTACGCAGCGTCAATAACCGCGCGGCAGAATTTCGTTTCGTCGCGCATGCGACCACATTCAAAAAAAATAAAATGCAACCGCGGAGCGACTGTGTTAAAT
>PMAK01000151.1 GCA_003153655.1 Phycisphaerales bacterium | reverse complement strand
TGGGGCACGTGCGCAACTACGCGATTGGCGATGCGCTGGCGCGGTTCATGCGGATGCGCGGGTATAACGTGCTGCACCCGATGGGGTGGGACGCGTTTGGGTTGCCGGCGGAACAGTATGCGATCAAGCAGAATGTGCATCCGCGGGTGACGACGGAGCAGAACATCGCGAACTTCCGGCGGCAGATTCAGATGCTGGGGCTTAGCTATGACTGGGAGCGGGAGATCGATACGACCGATCCGGCGTATTACCGGTGGACGCAGTGGATCTTTTTGCAGTTGTTCAATAGTTATTTTGATCTGGTGGATAAGAAGGCTAAGCCGATCGCGCATCTGATTCATGAATTGCAGAATGAGAATCTGGTGGTTGGGCCGGATGGGTCGGTGCATTTGAATCCCACGCAGGAGGGGTTGGAGGCGATTTTTGGGGATATGCGGATCGAGCGGCTTTGGCGCGAGCTGGATGAGGCGGAGCAGCGCGCGGTCATCGATGGGCAGCGTTTGGCGTACATGGATGATGCGGCGGTGAATTGGTGTCCGGGGCTGGGGACTGTCCTGGCGAATGAGGAAGTGATTGATGGGAAGAGCGAGGTTGGAGGATTTCCGGTTGTGAAGCAGCCGATGCGGCAATGGGTTTTGCGGATCAGCGCGTATGCGGATCGATTGGCGGATGATCTGGCAGAGTTGAATTGGCCGGAATCTTTGAAGGACATGCAGCGGAATTGGATCGGGAAGAGTGTTGGTGCGGAGGTGGATTTTGATATTGATCCGGCAAGCATCCCCCCCGCCGGGGCTGGGGAAGATGATGGGTTGACGGTGACGGTTTATACGACGCGGCCGGATACGCTTTATGGGGCGACGTACATGGTTTTGTCGCCGGAGCATGAACTGGTTTTGCGGATTACATCGCCGGGGAATCGGGCGGCGGTGGAGGCTTATCGCGCGGCTGTGGCGACGCGATCGGAGCGGGATCGGTTGGCGGAGACGAAGGATAAATCGGGGGTGTTTACGGGGGCGTATGCGATCAATCCGGTGAATGATGAGAAGATTCCGGTGTGGATCGCGGATTATGTTTTGATGGGGTATGGGACGGGGGCGATCATGGCGGTGCCGGCGCATGATCAGCGGGATTTTGATTTTGCGACGAAATTTAAGTTGCCGATCAAGGCTGTCGTCATGCCGGATGATGGGTGGTTGAAATCAACGATGTCGGGGAAATGGAAGACATTGGAGCCGCGCATCGCGAGCGAAGAGATGGTGATGTCGGTGGCGGACTTGAATGACGTGGTTCGCGAGAAGGTTGAAGAATGGAGCGCCGAGGAGCAAGATCGCATGGCGGGTCTTGCGCAAAGCGGGGATGGGCATTTGCTCAATGAAATGCGAAGGGCTTACCGGAATCATCCGGAGGCTTTTGGGGCGGCGTTTGCGGGAGAGGGAATCGCGATCAATTCGCTGGCGATCAACGATCTCGCGACGGCGGAGGCGAAAGAGCGGATGGCGCATGTTTTGGCGGCGGAGGGAACCGGGCGGAAGGCTGTGAAGTATAAGTTGCGGGATTGGATTTTCAGCCGGCAGCGATATTGGGGTGAGCCGTTTCCGATCATTTTGGATGCATCGGGGAATCCGCTGGCGGTGCCGGAAGCGGAGTTGCCGGTGACGTTGCCGGAGATGGCGGACTTCCGCCCTACCGGGACGATGGATCCGCCGCTGAGCAAGGCTAAGGATTGGATCAACGTGACGGTGGATGGGAAGCCTGCGGTGCGGGAGACGAACACGATGCCGCAGTGGGCGGGGAGTTGTTGGTATTACCTGCGGTTTATTGATCCATCGAATCCGAATCGGTTTGTTGATGCGGAGAAGGAGAAGTATTGGATGCCGGTGGATTTGTATGTTGGGGGCGCGGAGCATGCGGTGTTGCATCTGCTGTATGCGCGGTTTTGGCATAAGGTGCTTTTTGATCTGGGGCATGTTTCTTCGCCGGAGCCGTTTCAGAGGCTCGTGAACCAGGGGACGATTTTGGGGGAGCCGGAGTACACGGTGTTTGAGACGGCGGAGAAACGGGCGGTGAGCGCGGCGGATGTGGAGATGGTTTATGAGGCGGCGTCGGATGTGGCCGAGGCGAAGATGAAATCTTCGGGGGAGACGGTTTTTCCGCGGCGGGTGGATGAGGCGGATGTGGAGCGGATGAAGGATGGTTGGGTTTTGAAGGCTGATCCGGGGATTCGGGTGGATTCGCGCAGTTATAAGATGAGCAAGAGCCGGGGGAATGTGGTGAATCCGGATCAGGTTGTCGGGGAGTATGGGGCGGATACGTTTCGGTTGTATGAGATGTATATGGGGCCGCTGGAGGCGCAGAAGCCTTGGAATACGCGGGATATTGTTGGGATGTCGCGATTTTTGAGCGGGGTGTATCGGAATTTGGTTGGGGATGAGGAGGCGGGGAAGACCGCGACGATTACGGATGGCCAGATTCCGGATGATCTGGATCGGCAGATGCACCGGACGATTAAGAAGGTTGGAGAGGATATTGAATCGCTGCGATTTAATACGGCGATCGCGGAGCTGATTAAGTTGAATAATGAGATTGGGCGGATGGGGGCTGAAGTGCCGCGGGCGCTTGCGGAGACTTTCGCGCTATTGCTTGCGCCGCTGGCGCCGCATTTGGCGGAGGAGATTTGGAATCGGCTCGGGCATGGGGAGAGTCTGGCTCGGGCGGCTTGGCCGAAGTTTGATGCGGCGAAATTGGTGGAAACTACGCTTGAGTTGCCTGTGCAGGTGAATGGGAAATTGCGCGGGACTGTTTCGGTGCCGGCGGATGCTGGGGAGGAGCAGGTATTGGAGGCGGCGGTGTTGGTTGGAAGCGTTAAGCCTTGGCTGGAGGGGAAGACATTGGCTAAGCGGATTTATGTGCCTAAGAAGCTGGTTAGTTTTGTGGTGAAGTAATCGCATGAGCACGGAGATTGAGGCGAAAATTAAGGTGGAGGATCTTTCGGTTGTTCGGCGGAAGCTTGTGGCTGTTGGCGCGCAGCGGAAACGGAAGGATTTGGAGACGAATAGTTTTTTTGATACGCCTGAACGGTCGCTGCAGTTGGCGGATCGGGGGTTGCGGATTCGGGTGGCGATTGACGAGACTGGGACTTCTCGATGCATCATCACCATGAAAGGGCCGGCGCTTCCGGGGGAATTTAAGAATCGGGAGGAGACGGAGTTTTCGGCGGATGACCCCCCTGCCGTTCGGAAGCTGTTTGAGAATCTTGGATATCACCTTACGCTGTCGTTTGAGAAGCGGCGAGAATCTTGGAAGCTGGGAGGATGCGAAGTGGAGTTGGATGAGTTGCCTTATCTTGGCAACTATGTGGAGATTGAAGGGCCGAGCGAGAAGGATGTGGAATCGGTGCGGCGGTCGCTTGGTTTGGAGAATTTACCGCTGATTAAGACGGGTTATATTTCGATGCTTGCGGGATATCTTGAGGAGCACAAAATCAAGGACCGTCAAATCCGGTTTTGAAGTTGAAGGCCGCCGCGTGTTGTATGACGGATAAATCATTTCTTGTGCAGAAATTCGCGAAGCTCCCGCTGGGACAACTCCATGTTGTGGGATACAGCGTGGCGGGTGAAGAGACGCTGGTGCAGGTTCCGGAGCTGAATGTTTGCTTTGATATCGGGCGGTCGCCGTTCTTTGCGCTGACGAGCGATATCGTGTGCATCACGCATGGGCACATGGATCATATCGCGGGACTCCCCTACTACCTTTCGCAGCGAAGTTTTCAGGGAATGAAGCCGGGGACGATTTTGCTGCCGCGCGAGCTTCATCGGCCGGTGGATTTATTGCTGAGATGCTGGCGTGATGTGGAGCGGCAGGCGACGCCTTACAACCTTGTCGGGCTTGCGCCGGGGGATGTGCATGAGGTGCGGCGCGATTTTATGATTCGGTGTTTTGCGACGCATCATGGGGGCCCGAGTCTGGGGTATTCGCTGGTGAGCATTCGGGAGAAATTGAAACAGGAGTATTTGGGAGTTACGGGGCCTGAACTTGTCGCGATGAAAAAACGCGGGGTGGAGATTCAGTATCGGGTGGAGGTGCCGCTGGTTGCTTATCTGGGTGATACGACGATGGGGGAAGTGTTTGAGCAGCCGGACGTGGTGAACGCGGAGGTGTTGATTACGGAGTGCACGTTTTACGAACAGGATCATAAGCAGAAGGCGAAAGTCGGGCGGCATCTGCATGTGGATCATTTTGTTGATGCGGTGGATCGATTGAAGAACCGGGATATTGTGCTGATCCATGTGTCGCGACGAACGGGGGTGCGGCGGGCGCGCGGGCTTTTGCGGCGGAAGCTTGGGGATGAGCGGATGAAAAACATTCATTTTCTGATGGATTTTGAGGGGTCGGCGGATGGCGGGGATATTGATAGCGTTTTGCCGCCGGGGTTGGAGGGCGGGGAGTGAGACGGTATTTCTCATCTATTATTGAGTTGCAATCCGAAAAGCAGTGAGTGTAGTCTATTGGTGAGGTTGGCGGTTTGCGGGCTTACATGCGAGGACATATGAATATCAAAGGTGGGCGGCGGGTTTTGGCGGGTGCAGTTTCCAAGGTTTGGTTTGAGAAGTTGGAGGGGCGGATTTTACTGTCGGCTGTGACCGGACCTGTAGTGACCTGGGATCCGCCAAGTCCGTCCACTATTATAACGGTAGCGCTGCCGGATCCTTCTCTTGGGGTCACGCTTCAATTCGTTCAACAACCTGTGTTTGATGCGGCGACTGGGACGGTTGGTTATGCGCTTCAATTGGTTGACGCCCATGGTGACGCGATCACCGTCGATACGGGGCTGAGCGTAATCACGGACCTGGAAACAGTGGATGCTTCGGGCAATCCGGTGGCCAGCAGCATCTACGGCAACGCATTCGTTCCAGTGCATGACGGCCCTGTTGCGTGGCTCCCGATGTCCAACTCCGGGCCTGTCAGCAATGTATCGCTAATGGTTAGTCAGGGACTCCCGTGGAATGCGGACTCGAACGGACTCGTGACGGTTATAGGGCAGGCCGTTGATAGAACTGCACAAGACCAATCGACGTATCTGGTGGGGAACGACCCTACCGTCAATATCGACACAGGGCAGTTCAGTGATGAGATTTCGGAACCGCTCAATCAGGGTCATTTTACTTATGAGGTAAGGGCGTCGGCCGCGTTTAACGGTGTGCGGCTATCGGCGACTTCGGATACGTTCGATGTTGAGCCGATATTCGCGGCGGGATCGGTCGGATCGGCGCAGGTGGGTGTCACGGCAATGAGTCGGCGCGAGAAGATTTCTGCCGCTGCTCCCCCGCCATCGAACAATGGGGAGTCAGAAAATTTATTGAAGATCAGTCCGAGTATTGTGAATCAATTGCTCAGTCCAGGCGGCGCCGCGGGTGGTGTGCTTTCCATATTGAATTCGCCATTTAGCGGGACTGGTTCTAATCCTCTGCTGTCTTGAGGGATTCCATCGCGGGCGTTTTTTTTCTTCATCGAAGACGCGCGTCGCAAGCAACGCGGCTAAACAATTTTATTGGATGTCGATTGCTTCTCCGGTGTAGCGGGTGGTTTTCTGCGCTGTTGGAGTGAAGCTGAATCCTGCTGGTTTTTGGGGTGTTACAAATACTACGTTGAAGGTGCGCGTCGTTAGCATTCCCTTGAATGAGCCTTGGCGCTTGCCGATGGTTAGTTTTTTGTCGGCATTGTTCCAGTGGATGGGGATTACTGAATAGTCGCCCTTTTCGCAGGCGTAGGTTACGCCGTCATCNNGCCGGTCCAGAAATCGTACCAGGTGGTTCCCGTGGGGAGATAGACCTGGCGGGCGCGGGCGTGGTATTCGGTGACCGGGTTGACGAGGAGCGCGGGGCCGAACATGAATTGATCGGTGATTTTCCGCGCCATCGCATCGTCGGGGAAATCCATGACCAGGCCGCGCATCATGGTGTCGTTGTGCAATGTGACTGCGCCGGCCAGTGAATAAATGTAGGGGAGAAGGTGATATCGGAGGCGATCGAATTTTAGCTGGGCGGCGTAGGCCGGGCTGGTGTCGCCGCCGAATTCCCACATTTCGCGATAGGGGAATTCGCCGTGGACACGGAGCATGGGGCAGAACGAGNNCGCACCACTCTTCCCAATCTTCGGGGGTGGGATTGGGGTTATTGAATCGTTCCTCGACGGAGAAGCCGCCGGAATCCATGGTCCAGTATGGGACGCCGGAGATGCAGAAGCCGATGCCGGCGGGGATTTGTTTTTGCATGGCGGTCCAGTTGGAACTGGTGTCGCCGGACCAGCTTGCGGCGGCGTAGCGCTGCTGGCCTGAGTATCCGGAGCGTGTGAGGATGAAGACGCGCTGATTGGGCTTGGCGGCGCGCTGGCCGTTGTAGACGGCCTGGCTTTCTTCGAGAGGATAGGCGTTGAGGACGCGCGAGCCGGGGCCGTCGAACGTTGGATTCATGTTGGCGCGCTGGCCGTCGAGGGTTGGCTGGGGGAGGAGATCGGGTTCGGTGGCGTCGAGCCACCATGCGTCGACGCCTTTATCGAAGAGCGAGGTTTTCATCTGTTGCCAGAAGAGTTGCTGCGCTTTGGGATTGAAGGCGTCGAAGAAGGAATAGGTTGCGCCGAGCCAGTCTGTCACGTTGTTCTTAAGCGGGTGCGGGTAGAGGAATCCCTGCGATTGCATGGCGTTGAAATTGTCGGTGCCGGGATTGAATTTGCCCCAGACGGAGATCATTAGGTTGGCGTGTTTTTCGTGGATGGATTTGATCCAGGCTTCGGGGTCGGGGAAACGATCTGTGTCGAACTTGTGGGAGCCCCACTCACCTTCGGGCCAATAGCGCCAATCCTGGACGATGTTGTCGAAAGGACTNNGCGACATCGAGGCTGGCGTCTGCGGTTTCGTAGCGCTGGCGGGATTGCCAGAGGCCGAAGATCCAGACGGGCATCATGGGTGCGCGGCCGGTGAGTTGGCGATAGCCGGAAATGACGTCATCAGTGCGTGGGCCGTTGACGAAATAGTAATCGACGCCCTCGCCTACTTCCGACCAGAGTGATGTTCCGGGAGTGGATTCAGGAGCGGGTGTTTTCCATTGCAGATCGATGGTTGAGCCATGTTGGCGCGACCATTCAACCTTGATCGGGCATCGGTGATTGGCTTCGAGGTGAACGCGCGCGAGGTCTTTCCAGGGGAGCCAGCTTTGGCGCCAGTGGTTCATGACGAGGTTGCCGTCGATCCATACTTTGATGTCGCCGTCGGAGAAGGCCTGGAATTGGTAGTCGCCGGTGGTTGTGGGGAGGAGGCTGCCTTCCCAGCGGATACTGCCTTGGCCGGGCGGGAGTCCGCGGAGGGGCATGTCTGGTTGTGTTGTCGGCGGATCGGATGGGCGATGGCGTTCAATATGAATGCGCGGTTCCGGACGCGTCAGTAATTGATCTTGAAAATCGGCGTCGCTGAAATATGAGGCCGTGAGCGCGCCGGGGTTTCCCTTCGTATCAAGCAGGTTTTCCGGAGGCATGGGGGAGATTGGGCGAAGATCGCCGAATCGCGTGAAGGAGGGGTTGTCCCAGAAAATGCCGTAGCCGCGGCTGGAGACGAGGAGGGGAACGATGATGGTGCCGTTGTGTTGCCAGAGGTCGAGATCGTAGCCTTTGATGTCGGTGAGGCCGAGCTGGTTTTCGCCCAGGCCGTAGAGGGATTCATCGTCGCTGGGTTGCCATTGCTGCTGGACGTGGAACGTGTCCTGGCCCTGAACATTGGCGGCTTCGAGGTTGCGCGCCTTTTCGGATAGTAGAACTTTGCCCTGGGCGTCTGTGAACGTGATGTTGCCGGTGAGGAAGTTGACCCTCGCTTTTAGCTTTGCGGTGGAGAGGACCAGTTCATCATCCGTGGACTGAACGTTGGGGCGGAGGCTCTTTGAGGGGAGGACGGCGAGGCTTGGCCGGGTGTAGAATCGCCGGTCGTTCGAGAAAGTGACGCGGATAATGTCATCAGAGACGACCTGAAGTCTTAGCCATTTTTCGCCAACTGAAACTACGACACCATCATCATCCACGGAAAACCGGTTCATCATTGTGTTTCTCGAATCGCCTTCGCCACTACGAGCGCAGGAAGTCATACCCAGCAACAAAGCTCCAGCGACGAGCAGCGTACTGGAAAACCCTCGGAAGCGCAAGAAGGCGTCTGGATTAGAAATCATAAACTCCTTGAATGAGGGAGAGCATGGTACGTTTTTCGATTAAAAAGCGTATCCTACGGTCAGAAAACGCTTGATGCAAAGAAAAGGAACGTTATACTCGGGATCAAGCGGAGTTGAGGGGAGTTGGTCCCGCCCGGGATCACCCTTTGTTCGGGGTGAGTTGCGGAGGCCTCATGAGTGCGAAGCGGAGGCAGGGTTCTGGCGGGAATTCTAAAATTCACAAACCGGCAAAGCGCGGACGGCGGGATGTGGGATGCGTTGAACTGCTGGAGCGACGGCTCCTGCTGAGCGCAAGCTACACGTGGCAAAACGTGGCGATCGGCGCGGGCGGATTCGTTGACGGGATCTTTTACGATCCGAACCACCAGAACGTCATGTACGCGCGCACGGACATCGGTGGGCTATACAAATCCACGAATGATGGCCAAAATTGGACACAACTCCTTGATTTCGTCGGCAATAACACGGGGACCTCGGGCAACGGAACGCAGCAGCAGGAAATCGGCGTGCGGAGCTTTGCCATTGATCCGGAGAATTCCAATAACATTTACGCGGACGTCGGGGAATATTCCGGAACCAATGGAGCGGTGTTCTATTCCACCAACGCGGGTCAGACCTGGAGCCAGACCAATTTGAGTTTCTACGTCGGCGGCAACTCCAATGGCCGGGGCGATGGTGAAGAGCTCCAGGTTGATCCCAATGACAGCAACATCCTCTTCCTGGGAACGGACAACGCGGGATTGTGGGAGAGCACTAACGCGGGTCATTCGTTTACCCGCATCAGCACCAGCGCCTTCAGCCCGACCAGCACCACACTCGTTCTCTTTGATCCCAGCAGTGCCACGGCAGGCAATCCCAGCCAGACGATCTACGTCGGCATCGATTCGACCAGTTCGGGGACCAATCTATATAAGACGACCAACGGAGGCTCGACCTGGGCGCAGGTTGCCATCACCAGTGGAACGGGGCCGACGGGATTTCTGCCGGGTCATGCGGTGCTTTCCGGCGGTTATTTGTATCTGGGTTACGCGAACGCCGAAGCTCCTAATGGATCACTCACCAATGGCGGGGTTTATCGATTTCAGCCGAGCACAGGCGCGTGGGCGAATATCTCACCGTTGGCAACGGCGGGGAACTTGGGATACGACTCGGTGGCGGCGGACCCGCAGAATCCGAACACGGTGGTGGTCACGTCTTTTGATGATTACTCCGGTCCCGATCGAATCTGGCGCACGGTTGACGCCAACGATCCTACGCCGGTCTGGACGGAGATATACGACTATAGCGCCCAGCAGAATTCCGGATATGGCGGGTTCAATACGACGCGAAACGCCTCGAATGCTCCTTATGCGGAGGCATCGGGTGACGGCATCAGCAACTGGGCCGCTACCGTCGCGATCAATCCATTTAATTCCAATCAGCTGATGTATGGCACTGGGCAGGGAATATGGGCCACTAATAATGCGAGCAACAGCGGCACCAACACTCAATTGACTGAAGCGAACAGTTGGTATTTCCCGGACGACGGGATCGAATTCACGGCGGTCGGCGGCGTAACCGCGGGATCGGCGGGCATTCCGCTGTTCAGCGCCATGGGGGACATTTATGGTTTCGCCCACACGACGCTCACCTCCTCGCCCGCCCAGGGCGCGGACGAAGGCCTTAGCAGCGCGAACAATGTCGATGAAGCCAACAATGTTGTGGCAATCGTCGGAAGCGCAAACCTATATTCGATCAACGATGGCCTGACGTTCCAGGCTTTTGCCAGCACGCCCGGCGGCACCGACAATTACGGTACGGACACGATTGCGGTTTCAGCCAATGGTTCAACCATCGTCTGGTCCGAATCGAACAAGGCGCCATACTATTCGACCAACGACGGCACTAAATGGACAGCATCGGGCGGCGGTATGGCGACCAATGGGCAGATCATCGCCGATCGGCTGAACGCCAACGATTTTTACTATCACGTCGGAAGCGACATTTACTTTAGCAGTAACGGCGGGGTCTCCTTCACCCTGGAGACGACCTCCGCGCAGAGCGGCGGCGAGTTGGCGGTGAATCCATTCGTCACGGGCGATCTTTGGATTGCCGCTTCCGGCGGCCTTTATCATTCCACTAATTTTGGCGCGACATTCAGCAAGGTGAGTTCGAGCCTCGCATCGACCAATGGCATCCTCGCGCTGGGAGCGCCGGCTCCGGGCCAGACGGTTCCGGCAATTTATGTGTTCGGGACGATCAGTGGGTTCCTCGGCGTGTATCGTTCGGATGACGGGGGGGCGACGTGGGTCCAGCTTAATGATGTCAATCATCAATGGGGCGGCCTGCTTCAGACTTTCGCCGCTGATCCGAATGTTTTTGGACGCGTTTACATCGGAATCAACGGTCGCGGCATCATCATNNAGCCAGCAGCCTGCCAACCAACTGGGTTGATACCGATATCAATACTCCCGGAAATCCCGGCTGGTCTACCAGTTCAACCACGCTTTCCAATGGAACGACGAACACCAATTGGATCCTCAACGGCGGAG
The DNA here is from genome assembly GCA_003153655.1 of Phycisphaerales bacterium. GTDB lineage: Bacteria > Planctomycetota > Phycisphaerae > Tepidisphaerales > Tepidisphaeraceae > PALSA-1353. The sequence continues at coordinate 53,240 of PMAK01000151.1, read as the reverse complement.
GCGACGGTCTTACCGGTACGTCGACGACAGTGACTTCGTTGACCGATGTGACGGAATCAACGGGAGAAGTCTTCGCCCAGGCCGTGACGACGTCGGCCAACGGCTTACATGTCGGCGATCTTGTGACGATCTCCGGCGCGACTTCCACCGCATACGACGGAACTTTTGCAGTTGCTTCCATCGTCAATGCGACGACATTCACTTATATCACCGCATCCGGATTGAGCGCGGCGACTGGGACGATTACCGAGTCAACCAACGATCAGTTCAACTTCGCCTATGAGCCGATGAGCGGCAACGTGGCCGTTTCGGCGCAGCTTTTGAGTTTGACCAATGCGGACGAAGGGAATGGCACGCCGGTGGCGGGCGTCATGATGCGCAGCAGCACCGACGACAACGATCCATTCGTTGCCATGGTCCAAACGGCGAGCAATGGCCTGGTGTTTGAGTATCGCACGACGACCGGCGGCGCGGTGACTTCCACGCCTCTGGGCAGCGTGCCGGTCGGTTCGGAATACGTTGAGATCGTCCGCAACGGCAGCAATTTCAGCGGCTACTACAGTTCTAACGGCACCGCGTGGACCCAACTCGGCTCGANNACAGTCGCCATTGCGGCGATGCCCAGCACGGCCAACGTGGGGCTGGCCGCTAGCGCCAATTACAATTCACAGCTCACCAGCGCGACGTTTGACAAAGTAAACGTGGGCGTTGCCCCGGTTGTCAGCAGTTTTCAGGTGAATGATGGAAACGTTCAGCGATCCATGGTCAATTCGCTGACCGTAACCTTCAATGAGCCGGTGACGCTGGGCGCCGGGGCGATCGCGCTTAGCCTGCTATCGCAGACGGGCGGAGCTTCGACGCCGATGAGCTTTACTCTTACACCCACGAGCGGATCGAGCACTTCGTTTGTTCTGACGTTTACGGATCCCAGCTATATCGGCGGCTCACTGCCGGATGGGGCTTATGAATTGAGCGTCGCGGCCGGGGGAGCCACCAGCAGCCAGGGGCTGAGCTTGGCGTCGGGTCAGAATTTCACGTTCACCCGTTTGTATGGAGATTTTGAGGGGACGGGATCGGTCAACGGAGATGACTTTACAACGCTGGTCTCTTTGCTTGGAACGCAAACCAACACGAACGACTGGTATGTGGATTACGACGGAGACGGCGTCATCAGCGGGGCGGATTTCACCGCGTTTGTGACGCGACTCGGGGATTCGATCTCGATTCCCGCGCTGCCGAGCGTGGTGTTGCTTGCGGCAGCGCCGCCGGTGGCGACTTCGACTTCCACAACAACGACAACAACTATTTTGGCGGCGAAACTGACAACGGCTTCTAGCGTCACCCCGGCTGTCGCGGCAACGACGCAGCAGATGAATAAGAAGAAGCCTTCGCATGGTCATGGGCGGTAGCGAAGCGGTTACCTAGCCGTTATCCCTGGATGAACATCTGTGTGCTTTCAGGGAGGGATATTCCGAATACCGGTTTATTTGTGCATAAATGCATATTCCCGGTTCAGAAAACGCTTGATGAATGGAAAAACTAAGGTATAGTCGCTCGTGGAGCATGTGCCTTGCTTGGCGGTCGGCCGATGTGCCGGGGTGAGTAAACGGAGGTTGCATGAGGGCGAAGCGGCAACGGGATTCACGCGGAAATTCCATCGTTCGAGTTAAGAAGATTCGCAAAGCCTCCTGGGGTTGCGTTGAGCAATTGGAGCAGCGGCTCCTTTTGTCCGCGGATACCTTTCAGAATGCCGTCATTGGAGCCGGCGGATTTGCCGACGGTGTATTTTTCGATCCGAACAACAACGGCGTCATGTACGCGCGCACGGACATCGGCGGACTATATAAATCTACAAACGATGGTCAAAATTGGACGCAGCTTCTTGATTTCGTCGGCAACAGCACGAGCAATTCCGGCAATGGCACGACATCGACCAACCTGCAGGTGCTCGGCTTCGCGCTTGATACGGAAAACTCAAACAATATTTATGCGCTGGTCGGCGGAGCCGTGCTCTATTCCACAAACGCCGGTCAGACCTGGGGGATTGACAATACCATTCCCGGCTTCTCTTCCAACGGCAACGGGCCCGCGCGCGGAACCGGCGAGCGCATCGCGGTTGATCCGTTTGACAGCAATATTGTTTTGATCGGATCAAATACAGCCAACGGCGTTTGGGAAAGCACGAACGCGGGCGTTTCGTTCACGAAGCTGACCACTGTTGCCACGAGCAGCGAGATTACATTTGTCGCGTTTGATCCATATGGCGGAACGGTTGGGAGTCCGGACCAAACTATCTTCGTCGGGATCGATTCCAATTCGACCGGCAGCAATTTATTCGAGACTACGACCGGCGCGAGCGGGACCTGGACGCAGGTCGCCAATACCAGCGGCCCCGTGTCTCAGTATCCGATGAAGATGGCGTTTGATTCGTCGAATGACGGCATCTTCTACATAACCTATTCCAACCAGGTGCCCCCCGAAGGAACGATTTCAACAGCCGGCGGCGTCTGGCGATACAACCTCGGCACTGCCGCGTGGGCGAATATCACGCCATCACTGACCAGCGGCTATGTGGGGCTTGGGGTGGACGCTGAAAACCCGGGCACGATTGTCGTCACCACGTTCGATCACTACAGCACGGGTGATGAGATTTTCCGCACGACCAATGCTAACGCGGCGACTCCGACGTGGGTGAGTCTCTACGGCGGCACGACCACACGGAACACGGAAGATGCCCCTTACATGGCCGCGTTTACCGATGGAATCGGCAACTGGGCCGCGACAGCCGCGATTGATCCTTTCAATCCCGCGCATATTGTTTTCGGCACGGGCCAGGGACTGTGGACGACGCTGACGGGCAATTCGGCTTCGACGCTGACCGCACCCAATAGCTGGTATTTTCTGGACGATGGAATCGATTTCACCGCGGTGCTGGGGCTGGATGGGGCGNNACTGGGGCGATCATACCGGGCGGATCGATTGGCACCATGAACAGCATCAGCTCGGCTCCGACCAATCCGCTGGACGATGCAATCGTGGGAAGCACCGGAACTGAAGATGGGGCTTACTCAACTAATGACGGCGTGTCGTGGACAGAATTTACGTCCAAGCCGAGCGGCGCTAGCAGCGGCACTGTTGCTGTCAGCTCGACCGGCGGAGCGAACATGACGATCGTCTGGGCGCCATCCGGCAAGGCGCCATTTGTTTCCACCAACGACGGCGCGACCTGGACCGCATCCGCGGGAAGCCCGGCGAAAGGCGGGACGGTCATCGCTGATTATCTCAATCCCAGCGACTTTTATTATTACGCGAACGGGAAGGTCTATTTCAGCAGCAACAGCGGAGCGACGTTTACGATAGAAACCAGTTTCGCGGCTTCCGGCGGTTCGATGGCGGCGAATCCTTATGTCACGGGCGATTTGTGGATCTCCTCCAGCAGCGGCATTTTTCACTCCACTAACTTCGGCGCGACATTCACCGAGGTCTCCACGGGAATCACGGCAACCAATCTTTTCGCTCTGGGAGCCCCCGCTCCGGGTCAGACCGTGCCGGCGATTTATTCCTATGGCACAATCGCAGGATTCAGAGGATTTTACCGATCATCCGATGGCGGATTGACCTGGGTTCAGCTCAACAATACCAACCAACAATGGGGCGGAATCATTGATACCATGGCCGCCGATCCGGAAACGTTTGGACGGTTCTATATTGGCGTCAATGGACGCGGGGTGATCGTCGGCACACCCTCAACCAGCCTGCCGCCGAATTGGGTCGATACGGACATTTACACCCCCGGCGACGCGGGCTGGTCCGACAGCTCAACNNCAACCAATGGATCGTTGACGGCGGTGGCGCAGGCCTGGTCGGCAATTCTCTTTCCGTGAGTTCAATTTCGGAGACGAGGGGAATTGGGGTCGCGACGGTCGTTACGTCATCGCCCGACGGGTTTAATGTTGGTGATCTCGTGACGATTTCTGGCGCGAGCGTCTCTAGCTATGACGGAACTTTCGCTGTTTCATCTATCGTCAATTCGACGACATTTACGTTTGTGACAGCCTCTGGGCTCGCCGCGTCAACCGGGGGCACGGCGGCGACCAACGATCAATTCAACTTTGCTTCCGAGGCGGTAAGCGGCGATAGCAGCGTTTCCGCGCAACTTGTCGGGCTGACCAATGCTGATGGCGCGCTTGGAACGCCGCAGGCGGGCGTCATGTATCGGGGCGGCACTGATAACGATGATCCATTTGCCGCGATGGTGCAGACGGATGCAAGCAATCTTGTCTTTGAATATCGCACGACGACGGGCGGCGCGGTGACTTCCACTTCGCTGGGGAGCGTGCCGGTGGGGACAGAATATCTCGAGGTTGTCCGCAGTGGGGACAACTTCAGCGGATTCTATANNGGCTCGACGGTCGCCATCGCGGCGATGCCGGCGACTGCGGATGTGGGATTGGCCGCAAGCGCGGGTTTCAATTCGCAGCTTACGACCGCGACATTTAGCAACGTGAATATTCCCGCCGGCCCCACGGTGGCTCAGGCCGCGGCGGCGGCGGCGAATCCGGTGACTGGGACGACCACGACATTGAGTGCGCTCGGATCGGAAAATGGGACGGATGCTGGCCTGACTTACACCTGGGCTGCAACCGGTCCGGCCGGAGTCACATATACCAGCACCACCAATGGAACCAACGCGGCCAAGAATATCACCGCGAATTTTACGCAGGCCGGCAGCTATAGCTTCACCGTCACGATCATGGATTCCAGTGGGTTATTCGTAACTAGTTCCATAGGCGTCACGGTGCAGCAGACGCCGACGGCCGTGAACGTCACGCCGTCGTCCGTCACGGTTGCTCCCGGAGGAACGGAGCAATTCTCCGCGACTGCGACGGATCAATTTGGCAATGCCATCAGCTCGCCGACGTTTGGCTGGTCGATCACCGGAGCCGGCAACTCGATCGACGGGACGGGTCTGGCTACGCTCGGCTCGACGCCCGGCACGTATACCGTCACGGCCGCCCTTGGCGGCGTCAGCAATACCGCGAGCATCACCGACGCCACGGCCCCGATTGTTTCGGGCTTCCAGGTGAATGACGGCAGTGTTCAGCGCTCGATGGTTGATTCACTTACCCTCACGTTTAACGAGCCGGTGACGCTNNATCACGCTTAACTTGCTTTCACAGACCGGCGGATCACCGACGCCGATTACCAATTTCAATCTGAATTCGCCGGATGGCGGAACGAATTGGGTGCTGACGTTCACCGATCCGAGTTACATCGGCGCGTCGCTGCCGGATGGAGCTTATGAGGTGAGCGCCTTGGCCAGCGGCATAAGCGCCGGGGGCGTGAATATGGCCGCCAATCAGAACTTCACGTTCTACCGATTGTACGGTGATTTTGAGGGAACGGGAGCTGTCAACGGCGATGACTATACGCAACTCGTAACCTTGCTTGGAACGCAAACGAATTCAAGCGACTGGTATGTGGACTACGACGCGGATGGCGTGATCANNAGAGGCAGCGCCTGCGGCGATCGCGGCGCCACCGGTAACGACGTCCACCCCGCCGACGACGACCAACACGAAGCAGATATCTGCTTCGATTACCTCTACGAGCGTCGCGACGGTGACGAAGCCGGCAGTTAAACCGAAGCCGCGGCACGGGCACAACCGATAGCAAATAGATCGGAGCAGAATTCACGATGATCAACGGCTTGGGGCGCTTCATTCAGGGCGTTGTTCTGATCGGCTTGATTTTCCTGGGCTGGAACCGCGCGGCGGCGGAGACGCTTTCTCTCGCGGGAACATGGCGATTTGAATTGCGTGGCCCCTCCCCCGCCGATGCGCCTGGCGCATTACCGAATCTTAAGCTCGATGACACGATCGAATTACCGGGCACAACGGAGACGAACCACAAAGGCCAGCCAAGCGGGCCGGGGTGGGATGGACAGTTAACGCGGGCGTTTCGATTCGACGGGGCGGCTTGGTATCAGCGTGATGTTGATGTTCCGAGCCAATGGCGCGGCAAGCGGATCACGCTATTTCTGGAGCGCACGAAATACACGCAGCTTTGGGTGGATGGCAAAGCGATTGGAGCGGGGAATTTTTTCTGCACGCCGCAGGAATTCGTGCTGGGCGGCCTTGAGCCGGGGCGGCATCAACTGACGATCGTGGTGGACAACACCCGGCTTCCGATTCAGACCGAAGCCCATCAATGGTCGGACAATACCCAGACAAACTGGAATGGCATCATTGGCCGAATTGAACTTCAGGCGACGGACCCAGTCTGGCTGGATGATGTTCAGGTGTATCCGAATGTGGCGGAGCGATCGGCGCGAGTGCATATCGAGATCGGGAATGCGACGGGCAATGTGGGGAAGGGCGCGATTCATATTGCTGTAGCGGGTCCAGGCGTGACCGGCGGATCGGGCGATGCTGATGTTACGTGGACGGCGGCTGGAGGATCGGCTGAGATAAATATTCCGCTGGGCGCCGACGCCGCGCTGTGGGATGAATTTCATCCGAATCTGATGGCGCTGACGGCGAGCCTTGTTGGCGACGGCGTTGCGGATGAGCGGAAGGTCTCATTTGGCCTGCGCGATTTCGCCGCGACCGGGCCGCAGTTCACGATCAATGGGCGCACGACATTTCTCCGCGGGAAGCACAACGCGTGCGTGTTTCCGCTAACGGGGTATCCGCCGATGGATGTGGAGGGTTGGCTGCGCTATCTGCGGATTTGCCAGGATTACGGGATCAATCAGAATCGGTGCCACACGTGGGTTCCGCCGGAGGCGGCGTTTGCGGCGGCGGACGAGTTGGGGATGTATTTCCAGCCGGAACTCCCATTCTGGGGTGATTTCGATGAACAGACAAAACGGGTAATGGAGCCGGAGGCGAAGCGGATACTGAAGTTTTACGGGAATCATCCATCGTTTGTGATGTTCACGATGGGGAACGAAAACCGCGGCAGCCGTGCGGCGATTGCTTCGCTCGTGAAGGATTTGCGCGGAATGGATGGCCGGCATCTGTATGCGCAGGGATCAAACGCATTCGCGTGGGATCCGGTTTTGCCGGCCGGGGATGATTTTCTTATCACGCAAAAGGCGAAATCGTCGCCGAGCGCGAAGGCGTTGCCGGTGCGCGGGAGTTACGCCGACATCGACGCTGATGATGCGCATATTCAGTATGGGCCGGCTGGAACGAACGCGGATTATTCGGATGCGATCAGAGGCATTCCGCGGCCTGTTGTTGGTCACGAGGTCGGGCAGTGGACTGTGTATCCACATTTCGAGGAGATCGAGAAGTACACCGGCGTCACGCGGGCGCGCAATTTNNAAGCATTTCAGGGACCGGCTGAAATCGGCGGGGATGCTGGATCAGGCGGATGATTTTTTCCGAGCCTCCGGCGCTTTGGCGGCGATCTGTTATCGCGAGGACATCGAAGCGGCACTACGAACGGCGCACTTCGGCGGGTTTCAACTACTCGATCTTCAGGATTTCCCCGGACAGGGAACGGCACTCGTCGGGATGCTTGATGCCTTCATGGATTCGAAGGGGATCATTTCGCCCGAGAAATGGCGGGAATTCTGCTCGCCGATCGTGATTTTGGCGAGATTTGAAAAATACAGTTGGACTCGGGGCGAAACATTCAGCGCGCAGATTCAGGTCGCGCACTATGGCGATGGGGATCTGCCGGAAGAGGTTTTGGATTGGTCCCTGAGCAATGCGCCGGGGCAAGTTGTTGCGTCGGGCAAGTTGCCGGCGACGAATATCGAAGAGGGAGGCTTGCGATCGTTGGGGACGATTTCGATTCCGCTGTCCGAATCGCCGTCGCCGGGGAAACTTTCACTTGAATTATCCCTGGAGGGAACGGCGATCAAAACGAGTTATCCGATCTGGGTCTATCCGGATCGGGTGGATGTTTCGGCGCCGGCGAATGTGGTGATCGCGCGGACGCTGGATGACGCGGCCACGGCGGCGCTGGCGGCCGGCGGAAGAGTGGTGCTGATCGCTGACGCCAGACGGCCGCTCTTGCATACTGTTGGCGGCGGGTTTGCCACCGATTTTTGGTGCTGGCCGATGTTTCACAATAAGCCGGGGACGATGGGGCTGCTGTGTGATCCGGCTAATCCCGCGCTGGCGGATTTTCCGACAGAGTTTCATTCGGATTGGCAGTGGTTCGATATCGCGCTGCATGGCCAGCCGCTGATTCTTGATGAATTGCCGGCACGGTACCGGCCGAATGTTCAGGTGATCGACAACGTGCAGCGGGTGCACCGGCTTGGATTGGTTTTTGAATTGAAGGTGGGAACCGGACGGCTGCTGATTTGCGCGAGCGATTTGATTGAGATGTCAGACAAACCTGCATCGCGGCAGTTACTGAGCAGTTTGCTGAAATATGCCGGGTCTGACCGATTCAATCCCCAGACGCCGATGAGCATTGACCGACTGAAGGAGTTGCTGCGGACGACGCAAACGATGGATGGCATTGCATCGGCGTCTTCTACAGAGCAAAGTTGGCAGAATTTTCAGCCGTATCGGGCGATCGATGGCAACGAATATACGCACTGGAACGCCGCCAGCCGGTCGCCGAATCAATGGTGGAAAATCACCTTTAATGAGCCGAAAGACCTGGGGGGAGCCGAGATTCTCTGGGGGGACGATCAGGCCGGATATCGCTATCTTGTTTCAGGATCGGTGGATGGATCGCACTGGCAAACCCTCAGCGATCAGAGCAAAAGCTCGTTTTCCGATGCCCGGCAGCGATTGGAATTTAATGCGAAGGGCATGCGGGCGGTCCGCATCCAGATTACGGGCGTGCCGGCCGGGCATCGAGTTAGTATTAGCGAAATTCGATTTTTCTGATATAATGATCTTGCATCAAATGGCTTCTCCTGCGTATAATCATTCAGCAACCGCTTGCCGAAATTAGGTAAGCGGCCCATCAATATGGCAAGGGCTGGCAGCAATCTCATGGCAGTGGCCCGACGGTGTTCGGTCAGTCAATCGACCGTCAGCCGGGTTTTGAACAATTCCAAGCATGGGCGGTTTTCCGTTTCGACCGCCGTACGCGATAAAATTTTAAAAGTTGCACAGGAATTGAATTACCGGCCCAGCATTGCCGCTCGAAATCTTACCGTCAGCAAAACGAATCTGGTTGGCGTCCTCGGCGTGGCCGGTATCTGGTCTGACCGCGTTGGTCCGCTGGAAGAAGCAGTTGGCGCGCTGGCCAAGTCACTCGACCAATCCGGCTACGAAATCTGCGTTCAGTTTATGAGCCTTCGACACGGGCCGTTCCAGCTTCCGCCGCTTCGGGTGGATGGCGTGGTGGCCGTCGGTCCGACGAGCGTGGCTGATCTTGAAGCGCTCGATGGCAGCGGCATTCCGTACGTCAGTCTCGACGGCGTCGTGGGCCCTCGCGGCTCGCAGGTTGTGCCGGATGACGCGGGCGGGACGCGGATGGCGCTGCGGCACCTGGTTGAGCTGGGTCATCGGCGAATTGCTTATCTCGATCATCCATCGGTTGATGCGACGCAATTGAGCGTGTTCGCACGCCGTGATGCGTTTTTGCAGGCTGCAAAGGAATTACAGTTTCAGGTTCCCAAGGTGGAAGTGCCCCCCCTTTCGGGGTTGCTCCCGTGGGACTCGTATTATGAACCATTTCTTCGCCGGACGGTGATCGAAGGAAAAGCGACGGCTGTGCTGGCTTATTCGCACTATGGAGCCCTATCGCTGCTCAGAACGGCGCACGATCTGGGCCTCTCGGTGCCAAAAGAATTCAGTTTGGTTTGCTTTAATAATGAGCCGGTGATTAGTTTGTCGATTCCATCGCTGACCGCGGTGGACGTGCCGTCGGCCGCCATGGGCGAGATGGCGGCTCAGATCCTGCTACGCGAGATGAGCGGAGAAGAGCCGTCGAATCCGACGTGCAGGAAGCTGGAAGAGCGGCTGATCGTTCGAGAATCGACGACAACGCCGAAGCGATCGAATTTGATACTTGCGTCAGCAAACATTTAAATAGTGGACAAGAGGAATAGTTTTAACTGAATCCGGGTTGGAGTATGACACGTAGACCCTGTTGGCAGAACGAACACATCGAGGAGTGTCCTATGAGCAGCAAGCGCTTTCCGAGAAGTGGCTTTACATTGGTAGAGCTACTTGTGGTGATTGGGATTATTGCGTTGTTGATCTCGGTTTTGCTACCTGCGCTACAGAAGGCGCGGGAGCAGGCTAATCTTATCTATTGCTCCTCGAATCTGCGGAATATCGGCAATCTGGTACATGAATACGCTGCGGAAAATGATGGATTTATATGTTACGGCGAAGGCATGTATGACGTGACGTCTGCAGCTACGGGTGCACATGGTATCAGCGGTACGGTTTCTGATTATCCTTATTTGAGCGATGGCTGGATTTGGTGCGACACGCTGAGCATCATGGCTGGAGCGAAACCGGAGTCGCGTCCAGATCCCGAGGCGGGAACCGGCACTGTTCCTGCAACAGAGTTTAATCAAGCCACGGATTTTTCAGCCATATTTCACGACTCGGATGTTCCCGATATGGGCAGAGAGATCAGATCTTCTGATTATTGCGGTAATCTACGCGCTTTTGGGTCGCAGTGGGAAATGGATGGAGAGCAAGGGCTCAATTCTGCCATCAATCCGCGCACCGGCCAGACGCAGACTACGATTCCTGTAATCGATAAAAGTTACTATCTTCGCCAGATTGGCAGCGTCCAACAGGCAGCCCAGGTGGCGATTGTTTGGGATAATGAGCTAAATCTGACGGGTTCGACGATTGGACAGGGTCCTACGGATTCTCTTTGCTATTCCATTGATAATTGGGCTCGGAACTATGTTGGTAAAGGAAGTTGTCTTATCTACCCGAATGCACCGCTGGGATATAATTATAATGGATATGGCAGACAAATAGGGATCGGAGCCGGCAATATCGTGGACCTTTATGCTTCCAGCTGGGGCGCTCCCGTCACTAAGAGCGACATGGTCTATGACAATGTCGATTGGACAAACCCAACTGGTTATGAAGGGGATAAATATTCCGAGTCCTGTTGCAATATGCGGTTTCGGCACCTGAGCAATACGGCTGCAAACCTTTTATTTCTGGATGGGCATGTCGAGACCCGCATGCTCGGTCCGGGACAAGTTGTCGGCAGGGATATTTGTATGAACGCCAATCAGCCGTCGCAGTAATCGTTGCTTTACCCGCAATTTGAAAGAGTGAGAACGGCGAGGTAAGTCTTATATCCGGCGTCGAGTGGCTTCGCCAAATCGGAGTGAAGATGGGTCTGCGCGAAACGATCAATAAAAAAAAATCAGTGTCTATTGGGGGTGCAGCTGTCTTGGTTTTGATTGCCGGAAGTTTTCTTGCATATACCCAATGGCCAGCGTACCGGCCGAAGGGAGACAAGGCATACTTCACCGTTGACGACGGTCAGACTTGGTTTGTTGACAGTATGTATAAGGTTCCACCATACGACTATAACGGGAAGACCGCCGTTCGAGCGATGGTTTACTCATACGACAAAGGAAGCAAAACTTTTTGCCCATTCTTGCAACAATACAATTCGGATACAAAAAAGCAGTTAGATGATGCAGTCGCAAACGCCACTCGTGACGGAAAGCCACTATCCTCAATCGAGCTTTTCGGTTCACCAGCGACAGCAAGGGGCGTAGAGATCAAGCTCCCGGGTCCGAACCACAAATGGGTTTCCCCCGGCACGGCGGAAGCGACAAAGGTTTTGAGCGCGGTGCAGGCCCCTGACGGAAGTGATGTGGATTCTGTCTTCCCCTAGCCGCCCGATTCGAACATGCCTATATGGCCGGGCTTCGTCGCGGCTGGAATGGGTTGCGAGGTAAAGCATGGGCCGTTACCGAGCATCGACGGGCCTGCGCGAGATCATCAACGAAAAGAAGTCCATATCCCTAGGAGTTGCGATCGTCATGGTGGCAGGCGCCAGCGCATATTTCGCCTATGTGCATCGATCTCAACCCCACCCAATGAGCGACAAGNNGAGCATTTACAGAACTCCGCCCTTTGAGCATGACGGAAAGCTTGCGGTCAGGGCGATGGTTTATTCGTACGACAACGGCCGACACGAGTTTTGCCCACTCCTCCAGCGATATAACTCGGATATGAAAGAATCGCTGGAAGAAGCTACTGCCGAAGCTCTGCGCGATGGTAAGCCATTATCATCCGTCTCCCTTTTCAGTTCGCCGGCAGCATTGGGCGGAATAGAGGTTAAGGCATCGGGTCCCGGCCATGATTGGGTTTCGCGTAGTGACGGAGATCAGGCATCGAAGGTTCTCAATTCGATAAAATCGCCGGATGGAAGCGCGGTGGATTTTGTTATTCCGTGATTCAATTTCTTCGGCTCGCATCGAACGCGCGGCAGATTTCTTGCCATTCGCCAATTATCGTATTTTTCTGCATCTCCTCTTTTTGCTTTGCGCTGAGTTCTGTCTGCTCAATATCTCCAAGGCCGATCAAACCGCCCCGCTGCGGTCGGAGCCTTATGTTTGGCGGAATGTGGCTATTGTTGCCGGCGGATTTATGCCGGGGATTGAGTTTAGTCCGGCTGCGCGCGGGCTGGCTTATATTCGGGCGGATATTGGGGGGGCTTATCGATGGGATGCGCAGCGGAAGATTTGGGAGCCATTGATTGATTGGGCGGGGATCGGGCAGTGGAATGATTTTGGGATTGAGAGTCTGGCGGTTGATCCGTCGGATGCGAATCGGGTTTATGTGGCCGCGGGGACTTATACGAATGCTTCTTCCGGAAATAGTTCGATGCTGCGATCGAGCGATCAGGGCCGGAGTTGGCGTGCGACGGCTATGCCTTTCAAGATGGGTGGGAATGAGGATGGGCGGTCGATGGGGGAGAGGCTCACGGTTGATCCGCATGATGGGCGCGTGCTGTTTTTTGGATCGCGGCATAATGGACTGTGGACCAGCGCGGATCGCGGCGAGAGTTGGAGCGAGGTAAAGAGCTTTCCTCTGCATGGGAGTCAAGATCACGTTGGGATTGGCTTCGTGGTGTTTGATGCGCGATCGGGTGCTGCGGGATCGCCGACGCCGACGATCTATGCTGGCGTGGCCGAGGGACAGGTGCCGGTTTATCGAAGCAGGGATGGCGGAAAGACGTGGTCGGCCTTATCGGGTGAGCCGACGGGTTTGATGCCGCAACATGCGGTGATCAGCAGCGATGGGATGATGTATGTCAGCTACACCAATGCCCCCGGACCCAATGGGGTTACGGACGGGGCTGTTTATCGATTCAATACTGCTGATAATTCCTGGACGAACATCACGCCGCTGAAGCAGACCGGCAAGGACGATTCAAAATTTGGATATTCCGGGCTGGCCGTGGATGCGCGGCATCCGCAAACGGTCATGGTCGCGACCATGGATCATTGGGTGCCATCGGATGATATTTTTCGCAGTCTTGATGGCGGCAAGACATGGAAATCGGTTCGCGATCATTCGGCGTTCGATATTTCATTGTCGCCATATTTGAAATGGGGGAATGCTGCGCCGAAATTGGGGTGGTGGCTGGGAAGCGTGGAGATCGATCCGTTTGATTCCAATCACGTGCTATACGTCACTGGCGCGACGGTTTATGGGTGCGACGATATCTCCGAGATGGATGCGAATCGGACAGTGCACTGGTCGGTGGCCGCTCATGGCATTGAAGAGACCGCGGCGATTGATCTGCTGAATCCGCCGGTTGGGCCGCATCTGATCAGCGCGCTCGGCGATGTATGCGGTTTTCGGCACGATGATTTCACAACTTCCCCGCCGGATGGGATGATGAGCAATCCGATCTTCTATACGACGACTGGGATTGATGAGTCGGTTGCTGATCCATATTTGATTGTTCGGACGGGTTACAGCGCGACGGCTCATGGCGCGTATTCGACCGATATCGGAGCGACGTGGAAGCCGTTTGCGGCTGAGCCGAAATCCGCTGAGGCTGGGTCGATTGCCATGTCGGCGGACGGCGCCACGCTGGTGTGGGCGGCGGATCATGCGGTGGCATCCTATAGCAACGACACGGGGGCGCACTGGTCGGCCTGCCGCGGGCTGGGTGAACATGTTTCCGTGATCTCCGATCCCGGTGCGTCAAATCGATTTTATGCGATGGATCAGCAAGGCGGCACGTTTTACATCAGCACGAATCGAGGCGTGGATTTTATGGCGGAAGCAACGGGACTGCCGAGACCAGTTAGCCGGGTGCGCGTTTCGCAGATAAATGGGGAGATATTTTTCCCCGGAGAGTACGGGGGCATGCTCATTTCCAAGGATCATGGTGCGAGCTTTGCGAAGATGCCGGATGTTGAACAAGGAAACGCGATTGGTTTCGGCGCCCCCCCGCCGGGGAAGACCGATCCGGCTATATTTCTCGCGGGAATAGTCAGCGGCGTTTCGGGCGTTTTTCGGTCGGATGATGGCGGGTCAAGCTGGATAAAAATCAACGACGATGCGCATCAATATGGATGGCCGCATTCGATCAGTGGGGATTCGCGGATTTATGGGCGCGTTTATCTGGGGACCAATGGGCGCGGGATTTTGTATGCGGATCCGGCTGGGAAATAGCATACATGCGCGTCCCGGCGCGCCGGGGACCCGGCTAATAAATGGGCATCATGCGGGACTGGATCAGTGAGCGCGGCGGCGTGTGATAATTGCTGCGCCAAAGATGAGTATGCCCATCGCGGTGGTCNNATACTGACAGCGTGGAGAATGTTTCGCTGGCTTCGGCTTCGGTGGTGTCGTCGCCGATGAAGATATAGTTTGAGAGTGTGTAGGGGACGCCTTCGGCGCTGTAGTCGCGCGTGGAGCCGGTGAGGATTGGGGAGCCGTCGGCGGAGAGGGTGTAGCTGGTGCCCTGGATCGTCAAATCGTAGTGATGTGATGACGATTCTGTGTTGAATACATCGTCCTCACCGTGGGTGAAGTTAGCGTTTTGGGTCCAGACGTCGTCGCCCCAGAAGCCGAGCTCTACGCCTTTGGCATCATCGCCGAGGACGATTACGTCGAAGCCGGCGCGGTTGGAATTGACCGTTTGGCCGACGGTGTGCGATTCGGAATTGAGCTGGACGTCGAAGCTGACGGTGAAGCCGTCGGACGGATTCAGTGTTGGGAAGGATGAGTTGACCAGATCGAGCGAGAGTGGATTGGTGTTGGAGTAGCCGTCTTCGAGACTGAAGTTGCTGGTTGTGTCGAGAGTGGTTGCGCCGGCANNTTGCGGAAGCGCCGATGGTCACGGGGAATAGCCAGCCTTGGGAGGCGGGCGTGCTGGCGCCTGAGCCTTGATATAAAAAGGTTGTCTGTGAGGCGGAGGCGATTCCGGTCGTCAGGGAGGCGGCGACGATATACCCACTGACTGCCAGCCAATTCTTCAAACGCATGTTTCTGCCCTTCCGGTATTGGTGTCGAATTCGGTAATGAATGAATAGCAAAACGGCGATGAGGGCCGCAAGCGGAAACGTGCGGTTTTTGCGGGAAAATCGAACGAATTGCCGCGCTTGTTGTTGCGCTATCGGGTGAGAATCACCGATCGAATTGGCGATGGCACACGCGCGAGATTCGGTCGTGTCGCGGGGCGTTACCGTCTTGTCGCCAATTGGGAGACGGCCTATCCTATCGCGCTATGCCAACATCAAGTTCTGAATACGCGGGCGCGGGACTGAGCGATTTGTCCAAATACATCTATGGCACGACGCGGCTTGGTGATGACAAGATTGCATTTGGCGATCGAGTGAAGATGGCGCGGGTGGCGATGGAAGCCGGGGTTTGGTTTCATACGAGCCATCAATATGGGGATGCGCTAAAGGTTTTGGGGGCGGCGTTTGATGAGGATCGAAAGCGCGTGCCGCGGATGATCTTTAAGATCGGGTGGAGCACGATTGAAGAGTTGAGGCAGACGATTCGGACGAATATTGAGCCGTTGGGGATCGATCATATGGATATCGGGCAACTGTGCCTTGGCGGGAAGTTGGCGGAAGAGTTTGTTTCGGGTGGGAAATGCTATGACGACTTTCGGAAGCTGCGGGATGAGGGGCTGGTGAGGCGGTTTGTATGCGAGGTTTTTCCGTGGACGAGCGATGTGCCACTGAAGGCGCTGCGCGGCGGATATCCGAAGGGTGTGATCGACGGTTATATTTTTTATCTCAATCCGTTGCAGCGGTTCGCGTCGAATGAGTTGTGGGATTTATTGCAGGAACGGGACGAGCCGATTGTCGCGATGCGGACGGTTTCGGGTGGGGATGTGCATCGGCTGCGCGATGTGCCGGGGGCGGCGTGGAAGGATTATCTGCGGGCGCGGGCGGTTGAAGTGGCGCCGCTGTATGAGCGATCGGGGTGCAAATCCTGGACGGAATTCTGCGTGCGATTTGCTTATGGATTTGGGCAGGTGCGGGCGACTGTTGGGGCGACGAGCCGGGCGGAGAATTTGCGGGCGTTTTTGGATGCGGTGAAGGTGATTAAGCCGCTGCCGGACGATATTCAGGCGGAAATCGTTAAGCTGCAGCGGCGGTGGTCGGATGAGACGGACGTGCATGCCGAGCCGTGGTCGATGTAGCGAAACTTTGAAATTGCATTTCTGAAATAGGCGGATGCTATGCATATTGTGCTTCACTTCCTGGCTGTGGCGGGAGGCGTGATCGTTGCGCTTCTTTGGGTTGCCGGCTTGTTGCATTTGATTCCGCGGCTGGGTGGCGCGGGGCGGCGGTTTTCGGGATGGTTGTGCCATGCGCCGGCGCTCGATTGGATTGTTGGATATTTTACGGTTGCGCCGCTTGTTGCGGGGCCGATTGTTGCGGGATGGGCGGGATTGGTTGGGGCGATTGTTGGGCAGGTGGCTTCGGTGTTGATTTGGACATGGGCGAATGAGTTTGCGCATCGGAAACTTGGGCCGCGGCCGCGAATTGTGGAATTGATCAATGGGATCGTGGGGCCGTGGCGGAATTATGCGTCACTGTGGCTGACGGCGATTGTTACGCCGGTGTTTTCGTTGGTTCGGCTGGCGGAGGTGGTGATTTATCCGCCGCTGCGATGGCTGGTGAATTTTCCGAAGTATAACGACGCGGATTGGGTGAATGTGTCGCGGCATAAATTCAATGGATTGATCGGGCATGATTTGATCTGGTGTCTTTACTGCGACTGGATGACGGGGGTTTGGTCATTGGGATCGGAGATGCTGCGGAATGTTGAATCGTTCTGGTGCCCGATCCGGTTTGACAGCAGCAAGAAATGTGCGAATTGCTCGGTGGATTTTCCGGATGTGGCCAGCGGATGGGTGCCGGCTGAAGGGAATATGTCGCAGGTGATTGGTGTTTTGGAACAGGCGCATGGTGGGAGCCATCACGGGTGGTTTGGGCATCCGGTTCGGATCACGGTGGGTGGGAAAGAATTGGAGGGGGCTGTTGAGGGGAGAGGCTGAAGTTTTGTTGTGAAAATGTTCCCGGTGGGGCTCGAACCTACAACCTTCGGCTTCGGAGGCCGACGCTCTATCCAATTGAGCTACGGGAACTTGTTTTTGAGAGAATATCTGGGCCAGGCGCATCGAGCAAGACTGGCGCGGAAGTTGGCTGCATCGCAGATGAAGTTGTGGCGGCAGCAGGTCTAGTGACCCAGGAAAATGATGATTGATGTTGTTATAATCGATAGCCGATAAGGAAGAATGTCCATGCACCAGGTTCAACTCACCGACCAGCTTTACAAGGAGGCTGAACGCCGAGCACGGGAGGCCGGCTTCGCCAGCGTTGACGAATTCATAGCCGATCGACTGGAAAGTGATTTCTTTGACGAGCAGGAAAACTTTGACGAGCGCTTCACGCCGGAGGTGCTGGCTCATCTTGACCGGATTTCCGAGGATATGAAGGCGGGGAAGAAAGTCTCGATGGAGGAAGTCGATAAGCACTTGACCGACGTTCGGGAAGCATGGCTCAAAGACCACGCGAGTTAACACTCCAGTATTCTCTTCTCGTTAAGCCGCGTCTCGCCGAAATTTGGCGATGGAATGCGCAGCGATACGACGAAGACCACGCGACCAAATACGTCAAGTTTCTGGAACAGCACACTCGCACTCTCAAATCGGAATATTTAAGGGGGCGCGCAGTTCCCGACCGCCCCTCATATCGCTACATCACCATCAAGAAGCGGGTCAAAGGCCACGGCTATGTTGTGGTCTATCAAATCCGCGAAACTGAGATTTTCATTTTCTATTATTTTCACACGGCCCAGGATTGGCTTGCCCAATTGCAAGCGATGCTAACGAAAGAGTAATTCCTTGCCCCCAATGCCGACTGGTCTGGGAACTCGACCGTTGGGCCGATCAATACTGACCTTGTGATGACGTTGAAGGAATTGCATGCTGTCGGTGCCAATTTCGTGTGGCTGAACGATTCGATGGATTTCACGACTCCGAGCGGCCAGGCAATGGCGGGCATGTTGGCCGTGTTCGCCCAATATGAGCGGGATATCCTGCGGGATCGCGTGAAGCCGGGGATTGCCGAGGCCCGGAAGAGTCTCGTGGCAGAAAACTATGGAAAGGCCGTGTCGGGGCAGTTACGATATGCAAGATGGCCGATGGCGTTCGTCGGTCCGTGTCCAACGGGAAACCATGATAAACAGCGGTGACGAAACCGACATTGAAGGCTACCCCGAGCTAGAACCCGAAGTGGATGTTGAAGAGTCTGGAGGTGCCGATGCCCGCCCCGTTAGCAGCCAGCCGATGGATTGGAGCATCGCTGTGCTGCGCGACAAATACGACAAGGGCCAGGTAGACCTCCAGCCGCATTTCCAACGCGAATACGTGTGGGTACTCAAGCCAGAACTTCCGTCTCGCTTGATCGAGTCGCTCCTTCTCGAAATACCCGTTCCCCCGCTCTACTTCGGCAAAATGCAGGGGGGTAAGCTCGAAGTGATCGACGGCCAGCAACGCCTCACCACCCTGATTAAGTTCGTGGGGAATGAGTTCCACCTCCAGAGGCTTCAGAGCATGGGCAGCCTGAACGGCCAATATTTTAGAGACATGAGCGAGGAGCACCAACTTAAGCTCTTGGATGCCCCAATTCGCAGCATCGTCATCGACGCCGGAAATAACCAGAACCTGCGATATGAGATTTTTGAGCGACTGAATCGCGGGTCGATGGGCCTGAACGAGCAGGAGTTGCGTAACTGCGTGTACCGGGGGCCGTTCTGCGATCTGTTGGCGAAGTTAGAGATGGAAAAGGTCTGGCGGCGGATCAAGCGCGGAGACAAGCCCCAGCCGCGGTTCATCGAGAGGGAAATGATCCTGCGATTCTTTGCCTTCGCCAATCGTCTTGCGGACTATAAGGGGAAGCTCAAGTCGTTCCTTAATGACTATATGGGAAAGTACGCGCCCAAGGGTGAGGACATCCAGACCCAGGCAGAGATGTTCCGACAAACCATGCGGAACGTGTGGGCCGTGTTCGGTGAGAACTCGGGTCGTCTCTACTCCACGGGCACCGAAGATGACCGCAGCGTCGACGGTAACTGGGAGCCGAAGTTTTCGATCTCTGCCTTGGACATCCAGGCGGCCGCCCTGATGCGGCAGAACCCCGGCAAGGTCCAAATTGCCGCCGAGCAGATCAGCGAGATGTATGTCCTTGACCTGCTCACCCAGCCACAAATCAGGCTAGCAATCTCGCGCCAGCCTGCCGGGAGTGCCGCGACAAAGCTTCGGTGGACGGGTTTTAAGGCTGAGGTTCAGAAAATTCTCGACGACACATACGTCGAGCCGCGATTCTTTCCGCTGGAGTTCCGCCGTGAACTCTTCCAGAAGGATCCAATCTGCAAAATCTGTAGCGGTAAAATACATGTCTTTGAGGATAGCACCGTCGACCATATTCAGGCATACAGTCGTGGGGGCAAAACCACTCGGGATAACGGGCAACTTGCACATAGAAGTTGCAATGCCAGCAAATCGATCGGCCCACCGAGCGAGCGAACGACGATGTAAGTGCATTCATCTGGGTGCAGGCCGATGAGACATATCGAAGAAAGTTTTCTTACCAGATAATTTCCTCGACGATCGTCGCCCGCTCGGCTCCATTCATGCCCGCACTCCTGCCTGCTTCCTGGACCCACGCGACGCGGTGACGGGCGATCCCTTGAAACAACCGAACTTCTGCACGTATCTCAGCATTGAGATTGCGACCCTTGATACCAATCTTTTCGCTATTGACATGCAGAGTAATTCCCTCGGAGGGATTGAATTCAACCCGCTCAGCGGATGCGGGCGTCAATTTCGTGGGAGGAAGCGCTCGTTACCGCATATGTTCGCGATTGGGATTCCCCACGGCGGCGCCGTGGGCTTTCGTTGGGAGAATTTTCGAGCAGGTGCGAATATGGGCGGGTGGGGGTACAATTCTTGTTGCGGAAAATTCCAAGGAGATGGTGATGCCGAGTACTGATGATGAATTGAAGAAGGCGCTGCGGGCTTTTAAGAAGCGGATGAAATTGACTCGTTTGGATGATGATTCCAGGGTTGGGCATGGGCCGCTTAGTGGAGGGGCTAAGGGATTGGTTGTTGCGATTCAGCCGCCGTCGGGGTTTGGGAAAGAGATTTGGGAGGAACTCGCGGATAAGGGGTTTCTTAAGCGCGATACGATTGGGTTTTATGAATTGGTGGAGGGGAAGTGAGGGGATGAATGCCGAGTGCTCCCGGCGCGCCGGGACCGAATGAGAGGCAGAGGCATTACCTATTTCCTATTGAAACCTTTGGGGTGATTTAGTTCGCGCGGGCTTGGGCTACTGCTAATGCGTGTTGGTCCATGGCGTGGACTATTCGTTCCTGCAATACTTTTGCGGTGCTGTTGGTGCCTTCGGGGATGCCGTTGAACATGATGCTGAAGCAGTACCAGTTGTCGTCCTTGGCGTGGAGGTAGCCGCTGAGGCAACTGACGCCGTTGACGAATCCGGTTTTGGCGATGACGCGGCCGCGGAGGTCGGAGCCGTGGAATCTTTCGGCGAGGGTTCCGTCTTCGCCGGCGACGGAGAGGGAGGCTAGCCACGCGGCGGCGTTGGGGCCGAAATAGTCGTGGGTCAGGACTGTGACCATCAGATGGGAACTGATGGCGTTGCTTTTGGAGAGGCCGCAGCCGTCATCCAACGTGTATTGCGAGGCGGGGATGTTGAGTGAACTGAGGAACCCCCCTACCGCTGCCGTTCCGTTTTGCCAGGTGCCTGCGCCGGATTTGGCGTAGCCTAATCTTTTGCAGAGGCATTCGGCGTAGAGATTCATGCTGTCTTTGTTGGCGCGGTCGATGACGCTGAGGAGCGGGGTTTCGTGAACGGCGAGTAAAGTCCATGTTGAATTGTTGGTATGCAGCGCGGCGAGATATGCGTCGCGGGCGGTGCGGTCTCGTTTGACCGTGCCGGTGAGGGAGATGCCGGCGGATTTTAGATTTTCGGCGAGCAGAGTGCCGGCATACATGGGCGGGTCGTGAATGGTGACCCAGACGGGAACCACGTTGGTCCAGCGAGCGGTGCCGCGAAGAGTCAAATCATTCGTACCCGGCTGGCGCGAAAGCCAGATGGCGTTTTCGTTTCCGGTTATGCAGCTATTTTTGACCGAGAAGTAGTGGGTCATGGGATCGGTCCAGAAATCAACCAACTGGCCGACACCCCGCGGGCGAACGTAAATGTCCGCGCAATTAGCGTTGAGATTGAGGCCGGCGATTTCGGCGACGTAGCGTTTTTGGGTTTGGTCGGCGGGCCAGTTGGGATGTAGGAATTCGTCGTCGAAGATGCTGTCATCGACGAGGAGGTCGCGGGCGGCGTGGAGATTTTTAGCGAGTCCAGTGGCCCAGGTTTTGAAGACGGTGTCTACATCCCAGCCTACTTTTTTGAGGAGTTCGGCATCGCCGAAGGTTGGATCGCCGTCGCCGACGAGGACGAGGTCGCCGTCGTGATAGAGAAGGAGGGTGCGGAATTTGAAATCGGGGCCGAGCTGTTCGAGGGCGGCGGAGGTGGTGATTACTTTTAGATTGCTGGCGGGGACGAGGGGGAGTGTTGGATCGGTGCGGTAGATTGTGGAGACGTCGGCCGCGGAATTGCCGAGACGTACGATGTCGATGCCGACGGATGCATGGGTTAGGAGCTTGTCATGCAGAACCGTATCGATGTCGTCGGCTAAATCGGCGCTGGCTGCCGCGAAGGACGTGAGCAAACAAGTAACAAAAGCGAGTGTAAGGAGAGCGCGTCGTCCCATCCGTGAAACCTCTCTTATGGTGCAAATCCGTTCGCTGACTATTAGGTTATCGGGAGAATGGGGTTTGGCAAGTTAATTGCGGGGTGTGGGGGTCTTCTAATTATTGTTGTGCGAAGAGCCCGGCGTGTGGTCACGCCGGGCTAAATGAGGATTTAGTTGGCTCTCAATAGGTTCGGCGTCGGCGGCGGAATAATAGACCTCCGGCGGCGAATGCCACCAGCGCGACCGTGGTCGGCTCGGGGACATCTGTCATCAGGCCGTTGGCGGCCGCGAAGGCGTTTATCGCGGCGATGTCGCTGGCGGGGATTTCGATGGAGGCGCCGCTTGCGGATTTGCCCAGGTTGCCGACGAGGGCGGTGAAGTCGTCGCCGTTGACTACGCCGTCGTAGTTGAAATCGCCCTGGTCCCAGACGGCGTTGGATTTGCCGAGATTTCCTGCGAGGATGGTGAAGTCATCGCCATTGACCACGCCGTCGAGATTCGCGTCACCGTAGAGAGTGTATTTGATTTCGATCTGTCCGCTGGTGAGGCCGGCGACTACGCCGTCGGCTCCGTCGGCGTAGCCAACGCCGTAGAGACTACCGGTTGGAGCGGAGGTGTCGATGCCGAGGCCATTCCACGATCCATTGTTGTAGCCGCTGGTGAGATATCCGCGGATTGTCGCGACCGGATCGGGATTGGTTCCGTAGTTGACGAAGAAATGGTCGTTGTTGATGTCCAGGGTCGAACCGGCGGCAATCGTTAAGGTCCCCTGAGAGCTGCCGCCGACAAAAGAGTTGAATTGCAGATCAGTGGCGTTGGTCCCATTACCGACCGTGAGAGAGCCGGTGCCGCTGATGGTTTGAATATGCGCGAGCGGTCCGGTGACGGTGCCTTGTCCGCTGTTGACGCCACCGGGTCCGACCTCGACGGTGTTTCCGCTGGTGGAGATCCAGGTGACCTGGCCGCCAGCGATTCCACCTTGCCCGGCTGGGATGAAATCGGTGACGGTGACGCCGTGCGAGACGGCCGTGGTCATTGCAAATCCGGAAGTCCCCGCGATGGCTGAATTGTTTATTGCGCCGCCGTTTCCGCCGCCTGCGACAGCTGTTGCCTGAGCTTCGCCCGTGACGGAGATCGCAGTGGCGGTCGAAGTCGCACTTCCGCCGTGACCGCCGGAAAATCCGACGCCCGATCCAAAACCGCCGCTTCCGCCAGCGGCGTCAGCGTTCGCGAACGCGCTGCCGGTGCTTGTGTTGTCGGCGGTGGACGTAGCGTTGCCGATGGCGCCGGCGCCTCCCGCTCCTGACCCTGACGTGACATTGCCACCGGCGCTGAGGCCGTTGCCTCCACCGAAATAGTTCGAGGCCGCGGTGGCGGTGATTGCTCCAACCGTCGTGCTGGTCAGACTGATCGTCGCGTTGGCGGTGCCTCCGCCGCTGGCGCCAGTATTTTCGCTATTTCCACCCGCGCCTCCCTGAGCGATGCTAATGCCTGTCAGAGACGAGATTCCATTCTGGCTCAACGTGATGTTCGATATCCCGACCCCTGCCGTTCCTCCGCCGGCGCCATTGCTGCCGCCGGCGTCGCCGGCGTATACATCCTGCTCCAGCGTCAAGCCTCCAGTGGTTGTGCCACTCACTTGAACAGTTGATAGCGAAACACTCGCTCCGTTGCCTCCGGTGGCTCCGGTTTGTCCAAACCCTCCGTTGCCGCCGAAGACCGCTGCGCGGATGGAGACAGCGCCGCCACCCGTGGAACTGCCGGTTATGGATCCTAATGAAGGGGCGCCGCCGGTGCCGCCGAAAGATCCGCTCCCCTCGCCCTGGCCGCCAGCGCCACCGATTACCTGTCCCAGCACAGTGACGCTGCCGGTGCCGCCGTCGGTGGCCGTCGAGTTGACGCTGCTGTTTCCGCCGGCTCCGCCGTTGCCCGTGACACCATTGATGACCTCACCTCCCGCTCCCGCCACGCTGTTGGCCGTGGCGGCGACGGACGACGAGACGGTTCCCGTGGCCGACGCGGTAGCCGAGCCGGTTCCGCCGGCTCCGGCCGTGCCGGTCGTCCCGCCGGTGATGGTTCCGCCATCGCTGAGGCCATTTCCTCCGCCGAAATAGTTGGCCGCCGCAGTGGCTGCGATGGCGCCTGTTGTTGCGCTGGTCAGACTGATCGTCGCGTTCGCCGCCGCCCCGCCGCTGGCGACTGCACCTTCACTGTCTCCCCCGTTGCCTCCCTGGGCAACGCTCAGGCCAGTCAGTGAGGAGATCCCGTTCTGGCTCAGTGTGAAGTGGGACGTTCCGGTCCCCGCGACGCCTCCCGCCGCGCCATTGCTGCCACCGGCATCCCCGCCGTACGCATCTTGTTCCAGTTGCAAACTTCCACTGGTTGTGCCGCTGACTTGATTCGATGTAAGGACACCGGGCGCTCCATTGCCTCCCGTTGCGCCAGTTTGACCAAAACCTCCGTTGCCTCCAAAAACTTCTCCGCGCACCGATACTGAGCCGCCGCCTGTCGAAGAACCCGACACCGTGCTGAGTAATGCGGTGCCGAGTGCAGAATTACCTCCTGCCCCACCTTCAAATCCGGCCCCGTCGCCTTGCCCGCCGGATCCGCCTGTGGAAGCCGCGACGATGGTGACGGAATCGGTTGTGGAATTCGATCCGGTGGCAGCGGCATTGCTGAGGGCGCCCGCTCCGCCGCTGGCCCCGCCGCCGGTTCCGGAGTTGCCTCCGCCGCCGCCGGTGGCGTTGGCTGTATCGGATGCGGGGCCGGCTGCGGCGGCGGTGCCATCGGCCGTGGCACTGGCAGAGCCGCCCGCTCCACCAGCGGCAGCGGTGCCACCCATTCCACCCATCCCGCCATTTGCAGTCGCCGTGTTGGAAGCGTCGGTGCTGGTTGCATTAGCCGTGGCTATGCCACCGGTCCCACCAGGATTGCTGCCCGTGCCGTTGAGGCCGGGCGTCCCGGGCTCGATATCAGTCTTGGCATAGCCGGAAGACATCCAGACCGTCATCGCCGCCGCCAGAGCAATGGATACCCGAGCCCGCGCAAACCGCTTAGTGCTTGACATGATTTTTCCCTTCCTTTGACTTCGAAACAGGCGAATTGCTGTGACCCGCCCAAAGCCCGCCCCCAGAGTTAGATTTGCGATTCTTATTGAAAACGGTTGCGTGCTGTGAGCGGCATTTTACCGAAGCGATTTGACGGGTCAACAACTTTTTGCAAACGCATGCCCTTTTTGTCGGACTTCAATCATCGGCTGGCGATCTTTGGCAGGTTGTGGATGGCGATGTTGGTCAGCTTCAATATGTGGAGGGTTTTCCATAATTCCGCGTTGATCTGATCGCTGGCCTGGTGGGGTGTCTTGAGGTCGCCGGCTTCGATTTCCTTGGCCGCCTTTTCGAGGGTTGCTCTTCCTTCGGTATTCACCTGGATGAGCATACGCCGGGAATCGGACGGCAGCGGCTCCAGGAGAATTTCCAATCTGATTGACGCGGGCGCGTCGAGCCGCCATTGGTTGCCTTGGCGGCGCATCACCAGCGTTGCATCGGCCCAGGATGCCTGGCCGTATTCAGCCATTTCCTTGCGGGGAACGTGGACGCGGATGGTCGCGGTCTGATCGTCGATGATTACATCGCCGGGCATGAGGGCGATTAGCGTTCTGTCGAATATTTCTTCAAAGCCTCCCTGGAGGCCGGGGAAAATGTTTAATTCGAAACCTTCGATTTTCATGGGGTGCCCGAAGGCGTTGAGCCAGGCGCGATCGATCCGGCACATGGCGGCGCTGTGGAGAAAAGTGGTGCGGATCGCGTCGCCGACCTCCTGATTGGCGGGGTTGGTGAAGGAGACGCATGCGTCGATGTCGTCCGGGTTGTCCTGGCGAATTGCCGCGGAGAGTTTGCGGAGTGTGTTCTGGGGCGTGGACTGATCGAGCGGTTCGGAAGAGGGCGACGTGGATGGGATTGCGGGACTGATCAGGAGTGATGCGGCTACGGGGTTTGCGGCGGGTGAGTGATTGGCGACGACGGCGCCGGCGACAACCAAGCCTGCGATGGCGACGACCGCCACCGCGGCTTTGGCGCCGGAGTTGAGGATGGACGGCTTGAGATAGACGGGCTGGATCGGAGGATTGCCGTGGATCGCCGCGGAGATAACGGAATCTAAAAGGCCCGGGGTTGCGGGCTGGGTGGCGGTCGAGAGGCTTGCGGTGACGGCGGCGGATGGAATGGCCACGCCGTTGCGGGCGAAATAGGCGCGGAGCTTTTCAATTGCGCGCGAAACGCGCTGCTTGGCGGCGTCTTCTGAAACCCCGAATTGCTCTCCGACATCGCGAAGACTTCGACCGTTGAAAAAGCGGCAGAGGATGACGGCACGATCGCGCTCGTTGAGCCTGGCGAGTGCGTCGTCAAGCAATGATTCGGCTTCGGTGCGGAGGTGGTGGGACGCGTCGCGAGTTTGTCCGATGGTTTCGTGTCTCATTTCAGCGGCCTTCCGTTCGCGGTGGAGTCGCCGGCGTTCGGTTCTTCGCTCGCGCGCGCATACGTAGCGGGCGGTGTTGAAGAGCCAACCGTCGAGGATGACGCCGGGGCGCAGCTCGCGGGCCCTGCGGGCGAGGGTGACGAAGACAACCTGGGTGGCTTCCTCGGCGCGGTCGGCATCGCGCAGTTGCCGGCGGCATTGGGAATAGACGGTGTTGATGTAGGTTTCGACGACTTGACGGAATGCTTCGGGAGAGCCGGTGTTGATATAGTCTTGGAGTGCATCGGTAATCGGGGTTGTTTCGGGCATTATTTGGCTCTCCTTATATATCTGCCCGTGGGATGGTAAAGGTGACGGAATTTGATGGGTGGGAGTCCGCGACGTGGAGGACCAGGCCAGATCGTGGGCCGAACAAGGGGGATTTGCGCAAGAGATGGGCCTCCAGGTAGGCTGGCGTTGCGTAGATTGCCAGCCTACCGGAGGCTCCGGAGGATTCGCCCCTCGGGCTGTTGGGGCGGTGAGTTTGAAACGCCCCAGGCGACGTTAATCGCCTGGGACGACGGAACGGCTAATGTCCCTGACGGCTCTGGTCGCCGGGTTTTTTTTGCGGTTGTCCGCCTTGCTGATGGCCGCCCTGCTGGCGCGATTCATCTTTCTGGCCTTGATTGGATTGGCCTTTCTCGCCTTGGCTACCCTGGTCTAGCTGACGGCTGTCGTCGGTTTGCCTGCCCGAACCTGAACCTTGGCCGGGGCTGGACGGTTGGCCTGACTGTTTTCCCTTGTTCTTTTCATTTCCCGTGTTTTGGTCGCGATTCATGGAGAACTCCTTTTTCTAGTGTTCTGAAGGGCGAACCGCATTGCCGAGAACGTCCCGATCAAGGATCGCGCCGGTCAAAACTTATTGGATGAACTCATAGGATGAGTTGCATCACTGGCGGGATGATAGATGCCGGTGGAAGAATTGGGGTATCGGGGAAACGCTGGTGATGGGATCAGTTTATGAGCCCTGGGGAATAGGAGAATTTTGGTGGAGGGATTGCGTTTTGCCTTCAGTGTTTAGCGAGATGATTTCTTTCAGTGTTGCGAGTTAGCGGATGGGTGGGAAGGAGCCGGGGTGGTCATTTCTTCCTCCTGTTGCCATTACATGTTTCTGGAATAAAAGCGTCGAGGCGGATGCGGCTAAATTTTTTGAGTCCGTGTAGTTTTTTTTCTTCGCGGTTTTGGTGGGGGTTTTAAGGTTGTGAGCATTTGCTTGATGGTGCTGGCGGCGGCTTGTAGCACTGGAATTTCTAACATGCGCATGGTTGGTTGATTTTGGTTTAGGTTTGTTTTGATTTGCTCCCAAAGATCTGGCTTGGTGGAGTCGCTAGATATATTTTTCCCGCCTGGGAATTTCAGGTGGCCTTCAGGGTGATAGGTGATTGGGCCTGTAATGACTTTTGGAAGGGAACGGGCACGCGGGTGATTTGATTTTGCGATTTCAGCCAGCGTGCAAACGAGGGGGGCGACCATCGCTAGCTGGTGGTCCGGGTTTGGTTGGGTTGGGGGGGGATTCCCGCGACGGGATCCCGGGATTTTTTTTGCGGGGGTGCGCAATTTGTCTATCAGGGCGAAGATTGTGGGGGTTATCTCGACGAGGGTGGTGATGCTTTTACTCAGGGCTTCGGGGGTTGCGGCGAAGGCGATGATGTCGCCAACTTCCGGGCCGCTGCCCAGGCGAACGTAGGATTGGTCTAAGCCAGCGATTCCTCGCATGAGCAATTGTAGAAAGTCGGGGTGCTGGGAGAAATTGTTTTTGATTTCTACTACATGAAGGGGTGGGGAGTTTTTTAACTTTGCGCGCAGTTGACGGNNGCAGTGTGGGCGGTGGTTGGTTTGGACATGTGGTTTTTTCGGTCAGGAGGTGATTCGACGGACATCCATGCGGCCGTTGGGCTGGCGTTCGGCAATGAAATGGCCGCCTGGTTTGAGAAGAGCCATGATCTGCTGGTACTGGCGATACCATTGGTCAGGGGAATTTTGCCAGAGGGCCTGGAGTTCTTCGGTGAGCAGCAGTGAGATGCTGCGGAAGGTGAGATATTCGTTTGGATCGAGGCGCCCGGCGCGGAGGTCGGCGTCGATTTTGTCTACCCAGGGGTCTCCGGTGCCGGTGTTATCGGGTTGATGGTGATATTGGCTGGGGGAGACGTGGCGGGTTGCGGCGGCCGGGTCGGGAATCGGAAGGCCGAGTTCTGTGGCTTTTTGCCGGCCATAAATAATCGGGTCTTGCATGAAGAGGTCGTAATCGAAATAGCAGACCGGAAGGTCTCGGAAAAAATAACGCACGGCAAGTTGATGGCGAGCGAAAAAACGCTGCCAGCGGCTGAGACGGCCCGGGAGTAGTGCGCGATTGGATTTGATGATGGCCGCGGGATTGCGAAGGGTAACGATTATTTTGAGAGCGTATCCCATTTCTGTCAGGACTTCGCGCCAGAGTGGGAAAGTGAAGCAGAGTCGTGGGTCTTTGGCGCCGACAGTCGGACGATCGCCGAATTCCTGCAAAATTTGCGGCTTGAGCTTTTCGCGGAGAGAGGCGACTTCGGGGCGTTGGAATTCGGATTCGAAGGGGAGGACTTCGTCGGGGTGCTTCAGGTTCCATGTTGCGAGGACGCTTTCGTTGAAGTCGAGAATCCACTGGAGTTCATAGAAGATCGGATTGTGGGTGTACTTGGCCGGGTCGATGAAGCGGGCTGGGTCGCCGAAATAGACGCCGAGGTGGTCTAGGAATTGGGCGAGGGTGGAGGTTCCACTGCGTTGGACGCCGACGATTAAGAAGAATGTTTTCGTAGGGGCATTCATGACTTTTTTATTTGCGCAGGGAGCGGCCCAGTTTCTTTTCCACGGAATCCATCTTGGATTGGAGTCGGCCTTTATGATTTTTTCGCCAATCCATTTTTACGGTGCAGGCAATTCTTGTGCAGTCCTTTGATAAATCCTCGTAGCACTTTTGAATGACGGCCATGACTTCGGGCCATTCACCTTCTACGCAGGTGCCCAGGGGACCGAGTTTATAGGGGAGGTTGCTGCGATCGATGATGTCGAGGCAGCGGGCGACATAGGGGCTGACGCTTTCGCCTTTGTCCATTGGCCAGATGCTGAATTCAGCTAGGAGCATTTTGGGGGCCTTTCTCGTTTGGGGTAAAATAGCGTCAGGGATGGAATAAATCTCCTGAACGGCCATGGGTTGGAGGCGAAAGGTGGTGGGTTTGGGGATTGGGGATTTGTGGAATTGGGGGTGGTGTTATGATGGTGGCCATGTTGCGCGGAATCTTGGCATTTCTTCTAGCGGCGTTTGTTCCCACAGTGGTGTTTGCGGATGGGAGCACCACGCGACCTGTGAAGGTGGCTGTGTTGCCGTTTGATGTGGTAGGTGATGCGGGACATGAATGGATTGGGCACGCGCTGCAAGAGGGGCTGGCGACAGGATTGCAGAATGGATCGGGTATCTCTGCTGTGATCGTGCCGGGAATTGTGCCGGGAGATGATAGTGCGGCGATTGCGACAGGGAAGTCAGTGGATGCCGATGTGGTGATTTTTGGCGGTGTGCAGATGGTTGAACAAACGCTTCGCGCTCGGGGGCGGATGGTTTCGGTGAAGANNTGAAGACCGGGGCGACGATTGGTGTTTTGCAGAGTGATGGGGATGTGCGCGGGCTGTTTGATATTGAGGATTTGCTGAGCGAGCGGGCGTCGCGGATTTTGACGCCGGCGAAGCGGGTGGAGACTTCGGGTGCGGCGGCCGCGACGTTTGAGATTGTTGGACCGACGGTGGCTTCGGCGGCGCCAGCGTATTTTGATGGAGATTTGGGGGCGGTGATTGGGAAGCCGGATCGATTTGTGGATGATGCCGATCGGTATTAC
The DNA here is from genome assembly GCA_003153655.1 of Phycisphaerales bacterium. GTDB lineage: Bacteria > Planctomycetota > Phycisphaerae > Tepidisphaerales > Tepidisphaeraceae > PALSA-1353. The sequence goes on along the minus strand of PMAK01000151.1, from coordinate 22,629 downwards.
TACCATTCGTATTCGACGTCGGGGTGCAATTATTCATGTGGCTATCAGGGATATTGTGGCTCTTGCGGGGCGACGTATGGAGGGCGCGGGTATTCGGGGAATGGGGTGCTTAGTCCGATTGCTACGCCTACCAGCGGGTGGTAAAAGTTAAACGCAACCGCGAAGACGCAAAGTTGAGCGAAGCNNAATTCAATCGGGAATCGCGAAGACAGACGCGAAGAAATTCATCTTTTTGTAAATTCAAATCGGATGCACGTTGATCCTCATTGACTCGCAAGGGGTGTGATTGGATCATGCGGGTATGACACGTGAACAGCTTGCTAAGCGGATTGCGGAGGTTTCTCTTTTGCGCGGGGAGTTTACGCTTCGGAGCGGGCGAAAGAGCAATTATTATTTGGATAAGTATCGGTTTGAGACTCAGCCGGATGTTTTGATTGAACTTGGGAAGATGTTTGCCGCCAAGGTGACGGCGAAGGTGGATCGGATCGCGGGGGCGGAATTGGGGGCTGTGCCATTGGCGGCGGCGGCGGCGATGGCGTCGGGAAAGCCTTGTTTGTTTATTCGGAATCAGAAGAAGGAGTATGGCACGAGCAAGCAATTAGAGGGTGTGCTGAATGCCGGAGATACGGTGCTGATTGTGGAGGATGTATTGACGACGGGCGGGCAGGTGATTGAGGCGGCGAAGACGCTTAAGGATGCGGGGGCGAAGATCGATCGGATCGTGGCGGTGATCGATCGGATGGAGGGTGCGCGAGAAAATATCGAGGCGGCGGGATATGCGTTTGAGGCGCTGTTTACCACCGCGGATTTGGGGATCAGCAAATAATGTTGCGGATGGGGTTCATTTTTTTTGTGATTGGGCTTAGCGCGACTTGCGCGCTGGGGGATGTGAAGACGGATGTTGAGTATGGGAAGGCTGGGGATGTCAGTCTGAAGCTGGATGTGAATGTGCCGGAGGGGGATGGGCCGTTTCCGGTGGCGATCTTGGTGCATGGAGGTGGGTGGTCAACCGGGGATAAGGCGGGGCTATTTCATATTCCTACTGATGCGCTGACACGGGGAAAATTTACGTGGTTCAGCATTAACTATCGTCTGGCGCCGAAGTATCGGTGGCCGGCTTGTTTTGAGGATGTGCAGACTGCGATTCGATGGGTGAAAGGGCATGCAGCAGAATACAAGGGGGATCCGGGGCGGATCGGGCTGATGGGATATTCAGCCGGTGGGCAACTGGTTTGCCTGGCAGCCTGTTTGGCGGATGAGAGTACGCGCGTGCAGGCTGTGGTGGGATTGGCGCCCCCTACCGATCTGGAGTTGGATTTGCCGCAGCGCGGGGGTTTGAGTGCTTCGTTGCAGGGGTTGTTGGATCGGCCGCATATTGTGGACGACGAGTCGCGGAAAGAGTTGCGGGCAATGTCGGCGATTCATTTTGTGAAGGCGGGATTGCCGCCGTTTTTGATTATGCAGGGGGATGCGGATCGGAGCGTGCCGTATCAGGGGTCCGCGAATTTTGTTGCGAAGTTGAAGGAGAATGGGGTGGAGTGTGAACTGATTACGCTAAAAGGCGGCGTGCATAATATCGGGAAGTGGAGCGCGGCAGATTCGGGCTTTGAGCAAAAATATTGCGATTGGTTGAATGGGAAATTGGGTGCGGCGACAACGCGCCCTTGAAATCGGGGCGGCTAAACTTGCGGAGTGTTATCGTCGGACTGCGTTTCTTGCGGAACTTCGGGGATGGTCAACTCGCCGGCTGTGAAAACGCCTAATTCTTCGAGAGCCAATAGCGCGGCCTTTTGTTCGGCCATCTTCTTATTTGGCCCCCACGCGCTGCTGAATCGGCGGCTTTCTATTACCACGCAGACCTCAAAGCATTTGCTGTGATCCGGGCCTTTTTCATCTAGCAGCTCGTAGACAGGGGGAGCGCCCAGAATTTTCTGGGCATGTTGCTGCAACACCGCTTTGAAATTCTGCTGATGGGTGTTGGAGGCGATGGACTCGATCTTTGGAGTCATCGTGCGAAGGACGTATTCTTTCACGTGGTCGAAACCGCCATCGAGATAGATGGCGGCGACAATGGATTCGTAAACGGCGGCGGCAAGCGAGCTGGGCATTTCTTCGNNGCTACTGATGCCTTTGCCGATGATGAGCAATTCAGTCAGTCCGGTTTCGTTGGAGACCTCGGCACAGGTGCGGCGGGAGACAACGGCGGATTTGATTTTGGTGAGATCGCCCTCAAGGTATTCGGGGAAGCGTTTATAGAGGGCTTCGCAGATGATGAGATCGATAATTGCGTCGCCGAGGAACTCCATGCGCTCATTGCTTTGAAGGCGATGATCCGCGACGGAGGCGTGGGTGAGAGCCTCTTTCAACAGGAGAGGGTTCTGGAACGTGTAGAAGAGCATTTTCTCTGCACGTTCCCGAGCTTCTGTATTCACAAATGCACCGGAAAGACGATAAATGACGGAGTTGAGAGTGTCAATTGGAGTTGGACAAACGAATGCCGATTGCGAAATGTCTAATGAGGGGAATTCTTCATTGTCTTTGGAGCGGGGCAACGCTTGCGATGGGGTTGGATGAGGTCTAGGATTGGTCGAAATCGGTTGGTTTCGTAATCCCGAGTTTGACGGGCGATGTTTATGCGAAAATTCGCTGGGCTTGGTCTGGTTGTTTTGTTGTTTGTCGGGGTGCATGGAGCGCTGGGGGATTCTCCCNNTCATCGCTGTTTGATCCGGCGAAGTACATGCGCGTGTCGGAAGTGCGGCCGGGGATGAAAGGATACGGGCTTAGTGTTTTCAGCGGGACCAAGATCGAGCAGTTCGACGTTGAAGTCGTCGATGTGGTGAAGAATTTCAATCCGAAATATGACGCAATCCTGGTGCGGTGCCCGCAGGATTTTTTGAAGGAGACCGGGCCGATCGCGGGGATGAGCGGGTCGCCGATTTATTTGTATGACGATACGGGGCGGGCGCGGATGGCCGGGGCGTTCGCGTATGGATGGCCGTTTGCGAAGGAATGTCTGGCGGGCGTACAGCCTATTGAATATATGCTGGCGCTGCCGGGGAATGAATCGATTCAGCCGTCGGTTGCGAACGCGGTGAAGCACGTAGAGGCGGATGGAGCTTCGCCGCAGAGCGCGCTGGTTCCGCGATGGAGTTTGGATCAGGTTCCGCTGCAGCCTTGGGGACGGATTCTGAAGAGTGCAAGACCAGAGGAGGCCGGACGGGCGATGCTTGGCGGGCGGGCAACGAGCATGCGGCCGCTTGCCACGCCGCTGATGGCGGGTGGCGTGGATGCGCGGACGCTGGCGAGAATTTCGCCGATGTTTGAGGGGACTGGGCTCGTGCCGATGCAGGTGGGAAGTGGGATTGGGCTGGTGAATGGGCCGGACGCGCCGAAATTGGAGCCGGGATCGGTGCTGGCGGTGCCGCTGCTGACGGGGGATATGGATTTGACGGCAGTTGGGACTTGCACGGAGAAGATTGGGGATCGGATTTTTGGATTCGGGCATCCGTTCAACGATGAGGGGCCAATCAATTTACCGATGGGGAGCGGGTCGATTGCGGCGGTGGTATCGAACCTTGAAACTAGCTTTAAGCTTGGGTTTATTTCGGAGACCAGCGGCGCACTCCTGACAGATCAGACGGTGGGCGTTGCGGGAGTGGTTGGGAGAACCGCGCCGATGGCGCCCGTGGAATTGCGGATTGTGTATGCGGATGGATCTGTGGATGAGACGTATCATTTTTTGGCGGCGCTTCATCCGAAGCTGACGCCGGTGATTACTGGGGCGGCGGTGTCGATGGTTTTGGCCGGAGAGCGGAATTTGCCGCAGTATCACACGGTGGACTACGACGTGACGGCGGAATTTTCGAACGGTCAGAGCGTGCACCTCGTGAACAGCAGTGTGAATGGGGATGGAAGCGAGATCGTGGGGGATATTTCTTTGCCGCTGATGGCTGCGGCGGACAATCCCTTTGAGCGGGTGATGTTGTCAAAGCTGTCGGGAACGATTCGGGTTTCGGATGCGGCGCGGTCGGCGGATATTCTGTCGGTGATGGTGCCGCGGACGGAGTATCAGCCTGGGGAGACGGTGAAGGCTTATATTTCATATCTGCCGTTCCATGCGGCGGAGGGGATTTTGCCGGTGGACTTGTCGCTTCCGCGTGATCTGCCGGATGGGGACTATCAGTTTATCGTTTCGGATTGGACGCGGTATTTTGATGATGAGCGGGCGGCGAATCCGGGTAAGTTCACCGCAACAAAGATTGGAGAATTGTTCGGCGTGATCCGGGATGTGATGGGGATTCGCCATGATTCGATCTATATGCGGCTGGTGCGGCAGGCGGATGGTGTGNNGCAGGTGATGCTGGATTCCGGGCGAAACGATATCACGCCGTTGGTGACTTCTACGGTGAAGGTCGTGCCGGCGGGATTTGTGATGAGCGGGTCGGCGGAGTTTACGATTAGCGTTGCTCGGCATGGCAAGGTGGAAGTGCCGCCCAAGGTGGAGATTGAACCTGCCGGGCCGAAGAACGAAGTGAATGTGAAGCCGGTGGCTCCTGGTAAATAGATTGGAACAGGTATGAATGGATTTTCGCGTATTTGGGGCGTGGGGACGGTTGTCGCGATTTTGTTTTGGGCGATTTCCGCGCACGCGGTGACGACCTCCCACTGGGTGCAGGGAAATGAGGCGGATTTTCAGGGTGGGACGCTTCATGATGTTGTTGTGACGAATCTTGGAGATGTGAAGCTTTCGCGCGCAGTGAAGACGATCGCGGACCAGGATCCGAATGTCACGACTGTTAATGCGCTGGCGGAAGGCCCGGATGGAACGATCTATGCCGGGACCGGCCCGAAGGGGATTTTGCTGGCGGTGAAGGGTGAGAAGGTCAGCACGGTCGCGACGATCGACAACACGGTGAATATTTTGTCGCTGCTGGTGGATGCGAAGGGTTCGATTCTGATCGGGACCGGCGGAGACAAGGGACGGGTGCTGCGCATTGATAAGGTTGGGGATAAGCCGAAGGAATTATTTGCGGATGATGATGTGCAATATGTGTGGGCGCTGCAGGAGACCGCGGACGGCAATATTTATGCGGCAACGGGTCCGAACGGAGAAGTTTTTGAGATCAAGCCGGATGGGACGCATGGGCAACTGTATAAGAGTGGTGAGGATAACATCACGAGCATGATCAGTGACGGGAAGGATTTACTGTATCTGGGGACGGACCCGAATGGGTTGGTGATTCGGCTGAATCGGAAGACGAAGGAATCGTTCATCGTTTACAACGCGAATGAGTCGGAGATCACGGCACTGGCAGTGGACGATGCAGGAAATTTGTACGCGGCAACGGGTGAAGTGAGCGATCGAACGACGCAGCAGGCGCCGGAGACGGAGCCGAAGAAATCGGGCCGTCCGGAGGAACAGAATCCCCCCCCGCCGATTCCGAAAAACCCCGCGCCTGGGCCGCTGAAACCGACGGGGAAGGTTTCGATAGGTGAGCGGGCGGCGGCCATTCCGATGTCGATGGACGTGATTGCGCCGAAGGCGGACGATCCGGGAGCGGGCGGGGATAATCCGGGCGGAGGCGGAGACAATCCGGGTGGCGGGGATCAGCCGACACCGGGGGCGAATCCGCTGGTGCCGGCGACGCCGCTGAATCATCCGAATCAAGCGGGCGGCGCGCCCAATGCAACTGACCAGCAGGGCCCGCAGGGGAATGCGATTTACAAGATTGATTCCGAGGGTTTTGTCACGGAAATCTTCCGGGAAAACTCGGTGATTTACTGCATGATTCATCAGGGAGATTCTCTGCTGGTAGGGACCGGCGACGAAGGGAATATTTATCAGGTGAATCCAGCAGCAGAGGAGACCGTGGTTTTGGCGAAAGTCGATGCGAAGCAGGTGATGTGCCTGTTGCCGGTGAAAGATGGACGGATCATCATGGGGCTGGCGAATACCGGGGGAATCTCGGCGATGACGGGCGGATATGCGTCATCGGGAAAATATTTGAGCCCGGTGCTGGATGCGACGCAGACGAGCCGGTTTGGGAATATGCAGTTGCATGGGCATTTGCCGGCGGGGACGGAGCTGAAGGTCTCGACGCGGAGCGGGAATGTGAAGGATGCTGATTCGCCTGGGTGGTCGAAATGGACGGACGATACGGACGCGATTGAATATATGAAAATCGCGTCGCCGTCGGCGCGGTTTTTGCAGTATCAATTGACGTTCATCACGCATGATCCGTCGAAGACATCGCTGGTGGATCATGTGGATGTGGCTTACCAGATTCCGAATTTAGCGCCTGTGGTGAAGTCGATCAAGATTGGGAATGAAAGCGGGCCGAGCGAGGCGGGTGGTGCGACGGAATCAGCGGGAAACGCGGCTNNGCGGCGGCTGGACACGCGGGAGACGCCGCCAAGGTGGCGGGCGGGACCGGCGTGCAGACGATTACATGGGATAGCTCAGACCCGAACAGCGATACATTGATATATACGCTTTACTTCAGGCTGGATCAGGATGGGCCATGGATTTTGCTGAAGGACAAGGTGAAGGAGACAAGCTATGAGTGGGATACGCGGACGGTGGCGGATGGGCAATATCAGGTGAAGGTGGTGGCGTCGGATGCGACGTCGAATCCGCCGGGGGATGCGAAGACGGCCAGCCGGGTGAGCGATTATTTCATTGTGGATAACACCCCCCCCACCATTAGCGAGCTGGAATGCAAGGTTGTGGGTGAGATGGTGAACATTTCGCTTGTGGCGGCGGACAAGACGAGCACCGTGGCGAATGTGGAATATACGGTGGATTCGGGGGATGAATGGCAGTCGGTGCTGCCGGTGGAGAAGATTTTTGACAGTCCGACGGAAACGGTGAAATTTTCGCTCAAAGGGTTGACGATAGGCGGGCATCAGGCGACCATCCGGGCTACGGACAGCCGCGGAAATCAGGCGCTGCAGACCGTTGTGTTCAAGATTGAATCAGCGTCGGCCCGCGCGCAATAAGGAAGCTCGGATCGAACATTACAGGAAATTACGATGCATTACCCGCATAAGATCAGCAAGGTTAAGCGAGCCCGTAAGCTTGGGTTCCGCAAACGCATGAGCACGAAACTGGGGCGGAAGATGATTAATCGGAAGCGCCGGGCTGGGCGGCGGGTGCAGGTGGTTTGAAATTAAATTCAGCCGCTGAGGCCGCAGGGAAGAATTTTCGCCACAGATATAAACAGATGCACACAGATGAAATGCAATTCGCATTCCCATCTGTGTGCATCTGTTTATATCTGTGGCAAATTTTGTTTTAGAATGTCCAGCCTACGCCCAGGATGTATTTGGCGTCGGTACGGTGGCTCATGGGGGCTGGGTGAGAATCGTAATCTACCTCTGCCTTCAGCTCAGAGAACATGGTTTTGGTGATGGCGAGGTGGATGCCCGTGGTTGTCAGGACCAGGTAGTCGTTGACGTTTTGGACGGAGGGGAAATACGTTACTTCATTGAAGAGTTTGACCTTGTCGTCGCAGAATGATTTGTCGATGTGGTATGCAATTCGGGCGGAGATGTTTTCATTCGGAGAGGACTCATTGCTGAAATCCTCGTAGATCCAGGAAAGACCGCCGGAGAAATTGAGGTTGAAATCGGGTTGCTCGATGATCTGGTAGCCGACGCCGACGCCGGGGGTCAGGCGGAGATCGAGGTTCTGGATGCGATCTTTTTCCACACGGGTGTTTGCGTAGGCGAAGAACTTTTTGGTGAAGAAGTAATCATATTCGCCGCGAACATACCAGTTGTCGGCGGTGGTGGATTCGATGCCGTTCACCTTTTGCTCACCGAAGAGATAGGCTGCGCCGAGATCGATGCGGTCGAAATCGCTGCGGCGCTGGAGGCTGATGCTGGCGCCTAATTGTTCAGAGGTGGTATCGCCCTGAAGATACAGGCCGTTGATCACGACCGAGCCGGTCCAGACGACCGGGGGTGGATTGACCTTTGCGACTTTGGAGATGGCAAAGGTTTGCGGGGGAACGGTAGCGCCGGGGGCGGTGGTGAATTCTCCGGCCGGCCCTTCGGCGATACGCTGGTCGAGTTGGGAGCCGTCATCAAATTGGATTTTGATGGGGCCGTCGGTGGAGAAGGTTTTCACGTTCTTTAGGTCCACCGTAATTTTGCCGGCGATGGGTGAGGTGATGATGAGCTTTCCGGCGTCGGCGGAGTTGATGGCGCCGGTGATGCGGTCGCCGTTGTTCAGGACAATCTGATCGGCGGCGGCCGTCGCGCTTGCGAATAACAGGGCCAATAGCGCCGCTGTTCGGCGCAGAGGAAACCTCTGGATATGATGCATCATGATTTGAATCGCTCCTTCCGCCGGCGAGGGATGAAAATAGTGTATCTGATTCAAGAATAAAAAGAAGTTGATGACGCTTGAACCGCAATTGCAAATCGGACTGACGCATCATCGCGCCGGGCGGCTGCGCGAAGCGGAGGAAACGTACCGGCAGATTCTCGCGGCGCAGCCAAATCATGCGGATGCGATGCATCTGCTTGGGCTCTTGCAAGTTCAGCATCGGCGGCATGACCTGTCGATTGAGATGATCCGCAAGGCGATTGGGCTGAATCCGATGGCCGCGGATTATCACGACAATCTGGGGCAGGTTTATTTTGAGCTGAAGCGAATTGATGAAGCGATGGGAAGCTATCGGCGCGCGGCGGAGTTGAACCCGCGGCATCAGCGGGCGCACTTCAATCTGGCGAATATGCTGTACATGAAGGAGCGTTGGACGGAGGCGGCGGCTGAATACCAACTGGCAGCAGCGATTACGCCGGGGATGGTGGAGGCGCATCAGAACCTCGCGACGACGCTACAGCGTCTGGGGAGATTGGATGAGGCGGAAGCGAGCGTGAAGAAGGCGCTGGAGTTGAATCCTAAATCAGCGGAGGCGCGAAACACGCTTGGGGTTTTGCTGTCGAACCGGAATCGGATTGAGGCGGCGATCGCCGAGTATCGGGTGGCGCTGGCGAGCAATCCTGATTTTGCACCGGCGCTGTCGAATCTTGGGGCAGCGCTGCAATTGATGGGGCGAAACGAAGAAGCGATTGCGGCGCTCCGGAAATCGCTGACGTTGCTGCCGGATAGTCCGGAGGCACTGAACAATCTGGGGATTGCGCTAAAGGATACGGGGCGGCTGGATGAGTCGATCAAGGTGTTTGAGCGTTGCGTGGCGCTGCGGCCGACTTCGCGGGATGGGCTGAACAACCTGGGGAACGCGCACAAGGATTGCGGGAATATTCCGGAGGCGGTTTCTTATTACGGGCGGGCATTGGTGGTCGGGCCGGCTGATCCGCGGATTCACAGCAACCTGGTTTACACGTTGCAGTTTCATCCGGGATATGACGATGAGTCGCTCTATCGGGAACAGCGGCGATGGAACGAGATACACGCCCTGCCGCTGGCGGCGTCGATCAAGGTGCATGAAAACGATCGGTCGCCGAAGCGGCGGCTGCGGGTGGGATACGTGTCGGCCTGTTTTTATTTACAGGCGGAGGCGTTTTTTGTTGTGCCGCTGCTGGCAAATCACGATGCGGAGCAATTTGAGATTCATTGCTACTCGAGCGTGATGAAGACGGACCGGGAAACGGAGCGGCATAAGTCTGCGAAGGTAATCTGGCATGATGTGGTGAGCCTGGGGGATGCGGAGGTTGCGGAGCAGATTCGGCGAGACCAGATCGATGTGCTGGTGGACCTGGGGATGCACATGGCGCGGAACCGGCTGCTGGTTTTTGCGCGCAAGCCGGCGCCGGTGCAGATAACCTGGCTGGCGTATCCCGGCGGGACGGGATTGGATGCGATGGATTATCGCATCACCGATGCACACATGGACCCGCCGGAGAAGGAGACCCCCTACTATCGCGAGGAATCGATCCGGCTGGCGGATTGCTGGTGCTGTTTTGATCCGCTGAGTGATTTGCCGGCGGCGGCGCGGCGGGAATCGGGGACGGTGCGGTTTGGATCGATCAATAATCCTTGCAAGAATAATGAGCCGCTGGTGAAGTTGTGGGCGCGGGTAATGGAGAACGTGCCGGGGTCTACGATGGTGATGCTGGCTTCGGGGGAGGGGCATCGGAATCGAATTCGGGGGATGTTCGAGCGGGCGGGGATTTCGCCGGCGCGTGTGGAGTTTGTGGATCGGTTGTCGCGGGTGGATTATTTGCGGCTGCATGATCAGATCGACGTTTGTCTGGATACGCTGCCTTACAATGGAATTACTACAACGTGCGATGCGCTTTGGATGGGTGTGCCGGTGGTGACGCTGATCGGAAAAACAGCTTCGGGGCGTGCGGGGCTGGGGATTTTGTCTTCGATCGAGCTTGGGGAATTGGTTGCCGGGAGTGAGGATGAGTTTGTGAGGATTGCGGGGGAACTTGCGCGGGATCGAGCGCGGATGGGGGAATTGCGGTCGTCGCTTCGGGAGAGGATGAAGGGTTCTGTATTGATGGATGCGAAAGGGTTTGCGCGGAAGATGGAGGCGGTTTATCGGGATGTTTGGCGGCGATGGTGTTTGGGATTGCGATAAATTGAATAGCCGCTGAGACGCGGAGATGCAGAGATGGACGCAGAGAAGATTTTTCGTGATTGATTTCTTATGGATCAAGTTGAGATGCAACAATTGTTGGAGGATGGACTCACGCACCAGGAGGCTGGGCGGATTGATGCCGCGGAGGCGGTGTACCGCGGGATTTTATTGCGGGAGCCTCGGCAGGCTGGGGTTTTGAATAATCTGGCGAATGTGCTGAAAGATTCGGGGCGGATTGAGGAAGCGGTGGAATGCGCTCGGGCGGCGGTCGCGATGGAGCCGGGGAATGCGGCCATTCATAGCAGCCTTTGTTACAAGGCCCATTTTTGTCCTGGGTTTGATCGGGGTGCATTATTCCGCGAAGTGCGAGAATGGGATCGGAGGCATGGTGGGAAATCCAGGCCCGCTGAATTTGGGAATGACCGGTCAAGCGGGCGGCGGCTTCGGGTGGGATACGTTTCTCCCGATTTTTATGGGCATGCGGAATGCTTTTTTGTTTTGCCTCTCTTGGAGGGACATGATCGGCGCGCTGTTGAGACGCATTGCTATGCGAGCGTGCGCCGGCCGGATAAGGCTACCGAGATTTTGAAGAGTTGTGCGCATGTGTGGCATGATGTGGTTGGGCTAAGCGATGATGAGCTTGCGGAAAAGATCCGGGGGGATCGGATTGATATCCTGGTCGATTTAACAATGCACATGGCGTTTAATCGGCTGCCGATGTTTGCGCGCAAGCCAGCGCCGGTGCAGGTGACCTGGCTGGCGTATCCTGGGGGAACGGGGCTATCCGCGATTGATTATCGTTTGACGGATCAATGGATGGATCCGGATGGCGTGGATGGGTTTTATGCGGAGCAGTCGGTGCGATTGCCGGATTGCTGGTGCTGTTATCATCCGCTGGGGGATGTTCCGACGGCGGCGGCGCGGGAGCTCGGCGCGGTAACCTTTGGATCCCTGAATAATCCTTGCAAGCTGAATGACTCCACCCTTGGGACTTGGGCGAGAGTTTTAAGAGGGGTGAAGGATTCGCGACTGCTCCTTCTGGTGGAATCGGGGCGGCAGCAGGAATATATTTTGGAACTGATGGCGCGAGATGGGGTCGTGCCGGGGCGGATTGAGTTTACGGGGCGCCGGAGGCGTGGGGAGTATTTGCGGTTATATGACCGGATCGATGTTTGTCTTGATCCCGGGCCTTATAACGGGATTACCACGACGTGTGATGCGCTTTGGATGGGGGTGCCGGTGGTGAGCCAGATTGGGGAGACGGCAGCTGGGCGCGGGGGCTTGAGTATTTTGTCGAATCTGGGGTTGCCGGGGTGGGTGGCTAAAGATGATGGAGGGTTTGTGCGGATTGCGGCGGAGTTGGCCGGGGATTTTGAGGGGAGGAGTGAACTGCGGAAAACGCTGCGGGGAAGGATGGTGGGCTCGGTTATGATGGATGGGAAACGATTTGCCCGGAATGTCGAGGCGGCGTATCGGTGGATGTGGGAACGGACCGAAACGATCTGAGGCGTGGTTTGACGGGGGAATCGGCTGGGGTTACATTTCGCGGCCCCTCGCTGGGAGAGATTAGTCGTTGGTTTTGAAAAGGATCGTTCATGCGCGCAAGTGAAATTCGTCGAGGCCAGGCAGTGATTATTGATGGGAAGTTGTTTGTGGTGACGAATGCGGACCACAATACGCCGGGCAATCTTCGCGCGAAGGTGCAGTTCAAGATGCGCGATGTTTCCAAGGGGACGATTCAGGACAAGCGCGTCGGGGCGACGGACGATATTGAGACGACGACGCTGGACAGCCGGCAGGTGGAATATCTTTATAGCGATAATGATGGGCATGTCGTGATGGATCTGGAGACTTACGATCAGACGACGATTCCGAAGGAAGTTGTTGGGGATGACATTTTGTATATGAAGCCGAATACGCAGCTGGTGACGATGTTCCATGATGGGAAAGTTGTTTCGTACACGTTGCCCGCGGCGGTGGATTTGGAAGTGGTGGATACGCCGCCGGTGATCAAGGGAGCGACGGCGACGAATCAATTGAAGGACGCGAAGCTGGAGACGGGGCTGACGACGCGCGTGCCGGGGTTTATTGTGATTGGGGAGAAGATCAAGATCAGCACGGATACGGGGCAGTATCTTAGCCGGTCGTAAATCGGGGGGGTTGGGGAACTGTTTTTCTTGTCAGCGTCTTTATCAGGGCAAGCGCGACGGTTGATTCTTCGATCTCGCCAATTTGTTAAGGAAACATTCCTCCAGGTATCCTGGCCTTACGTGACAGCCATGGCGTGTGCTTGTGACGGAGAGTCCGGCCATGCGAGGCAAATCGTATACCCGGAATGGGTTGGCTTCGTGATTGATCGAAAGAAGCACCTGGGCGTGCTCATATGCGAACGTAAAATACTCAATCGCCTGTTTGCTCGACATCTCCGTCATGCTGTCGACGTTGACGATGAGATCGAAGTTTTCGGAGGCATCTTTGATCCATCCCGGGGGAAGGATGCGAATTCTGCCGGGTTGATCTGAGACTGGATCGCCGGGCAACCAGACGGCATCGGGGCCAAGTACTGCGCCGAGGAATACGGCCTGGCCGACATTGCCGAGGGGCAAATCGATGATGGTGTAGTCTTTGAAGCCCATGACGCGGGCATAGTAGGCGGTGCGGCCGACGCCGGCGCCGATTTCGAGAATTCGATTGCCCCGAATGAGCCGGCAGATGCCTGCGGATCTCCATGCCTGATAGAGAGAGAGCGGGCCTCTTTGTCCCATGATGCCGCGAGAAGTTTTTATGCCGAATTCACTGTCGAACGGATTGGGAAATGTGATTTTGAATCCGAGGATTTCGTCGAGGGTGGAAATGACGGATTCGATATTGGTTTCGGTGGGCCGTTTTTGGGAGGCTTCGGGGTTCCAGGCAGATCGTGCCCCGACTGCTTCTGCGAGCTTGGCGAGTGTGTCGAGTATGAAAAAGACGAGGATGCTGCGCGGGGGATCCATAGTCTTCAGGTCTTGCGTGCCGGCCGCGTAAATGCTGTCCATGCCGTAATAGAGTTCATTTTGGGCGGGATTGCTGAGGGCGGCAGCAGTGACGGCGTCCTCTTTGCTCATCAGGGCGTCGTGGACGGGCTGTTGGCGCTTGCGAAACGTGGTGGTCCACACGGAAGAGCCGGGATTACCTGAATTCTCCAAACCGAGCCGATAGGCATTTTTGATTCGGCGCACCAGGCCGGCGTCTAAACGCCAATCGGCCGGCCTGACGACCGAGCAGACGTTGGGTGAAAGAGTGTTGGCGTAATGCTGAAAATCTGCCATTCGCACATCTCACGCCAGCGCGCGGTTCAAGTCAATACCGCGCGTTGGGTTTTGGAATTGACGGCAACTTCCGCGGGTGATTTTGTACGGGGAAGACTTGCACGATGGCGATTCCCCGATTTTTGGGGAGAATGGAACTGCTCGCCGCGAAGGAAACAAACAATACAGGAGAAGGCATGAGACGGAATGCTCAGGGGTTGGTCGCGATGCTCGTGATGTGCTGCTCCGGCGCTGTTGTTTGCGGGCAGACCATGCCGTCCACGCAGCCGTATCATGAATGGTGGAAGGAGCCATCGGGCGCGAGGATGCGGCCGCCGGTGGGTGGGAAGAAGATGCCGCTGATCCGGGTGCAGGCGAATCGTTTTGTCGATCCGGATGGGAAGGCGGTTTTGTTTCGCGGGGTTGCCGTTGGCGATCCGGACATGCTTGATCATGAGGGGCATTGGAACAAGGAACTCTTTGAGCACGTCCAGGAGATGGGGGCGACGATCGTTCGCATTCCGATCCATCCAATCGGCTGGCGTCAGCGGACGGCGAAGGAATATTTTCCGCTGCTGGACCAGGCGGTGCAGTGGTGCACGGATTTGCATCTTTACGTAATCATCGACTGGCACTCGATCGGGAACCTGGAGATGGAAGTATTTCAGGCGCCGATGTACGACACGACGCAGCATGAGACGTATCAATTCTGGCAGGCGATGTCGCGGCATTTCCGGGGGAATAACACGGTTGCGTTTTACGAACTATTCAATGAGCCGAGCACGGGGCGGGGACAGTTTGGCGTGGCTTCGTGGGGGGAATGGAAGAGGATGAACGAGGAGATGATCGGGCTGATTAGAGGATATGACAAGGAGAAGATCGAACTGGTGGCGGGATTTGACTGGGCGTATGACCTTACGCCGTTGCGGGAGGAGCCGATCGCGGCGACCGGGGTTGGGTATGTGACGCATGCATATCCGAACAAGCGACAGAAGCCGTGGGAGCAGAAGTGGGAAGAAGATTTTGGTTTCGCGGCGGCTCAGTATCCGATTATCGCGACGGAGATTGGGTTTGGTTTGCCGGCGGGGAAGACGGTGGGAGATGATGATTATGGGAATTTGATCACGCGGTATCTGGAGAAGAAAGGGATTAGCTGGGTCGCATGGATTTATGACCCGGACTGGGGGCCGCAGCTATTGAAAAATTGGAATTTTGAACTGACGGGCAGTGGGGAGTTCTTCAAAGAGGCGATGCATCGGGATGTTGGTAAATAGGAATGATTTTTCCGGATATTTGGCCTTGGCAGGCGTCTCTTTCTGTATTAAAAGTCCGATTAATGCACCGTGGAATTTCCACGACTTAATGGAAGACCAAAGTCATCCGTTTTAATAAAGCATTGCTTAATGAATCCGATGTAGATCACGCGTAGATTATTGTTCTGCTTTTTTTCAAAATAGGGGAATTCCCATGTATCGTTTCCTCATGGATGATAGCGGCGGCGAAGTTCTGGAATACGCGCTGATCGCTGGTTTGATTGTGGTGGCGGCGATTGCCGTCATCGGCTCCGTTGGTGGAAAAGTCCTCGCGAACTGGAGTTCGCTGAACAGCTCGACGTAGTAACGGTTTTTTAGTTCGCCGACCGCGAGGGATCGCGGTCTGTGCAAGCTGGCGGTTGCGGCTTAGTGATTCTTAACGGATTCACGAGCCGCGACCGCCTGTTCTCTTTGGTGATCGTGCTCTTCCTTGAGGGGAACCAGAAATTCAACGAGATTTCGAAGGACGCGGATCTGGGACATGGTCGCTTCCACGTGGACGATGCGATCCGGGGGATAATGATCCAGGACCGGCTTGGTAACTCGATCGTAGGTCTCGAGACGGCGGCGGATGACTTCGTCGCTGGCGTCATCGAAGCGATTTTCACGCAGGGCACGGCGGCGAAGGCGCTCTACCATTTTATTCAGATCAGAGCAGATGAGGTGAATCACCTTTACGACGTCGATGGTGTCGTCGAGGAGTTCGGCCTGCTTGATGTTTCGGGGGATGCCGTCGAGGACGAGGATTTCGCTGTCGGGATGGAACTGGTTGATCATCTCCATGCCCTTGATGTACTGCTTCCAAAGTTTGATCGTAATTTCGTCGGGGACGAGCTTTCCCTTGCCGGCGTATTCCCAGAATATGCGGCCCATTTCACTTTGCAGATCGAGTGAGCGGAAGATGTCGCCGGTGGCGCTGTGATAAAAGCCGGGAATAGAGCCGAGGATTTTGCCCTGGGTTCCTTTGCCGCTACCGGGCGCGCCGAAGAGTAGGATGGATTTGAAGCGCATATTCTATTTTGGGCGAAGGATACTGATCTGGTACGCCGAGATAAAGGCGCTTTCGGCAAAATCTTTATCGGGCTGAAATGGGAATTATAAATTTAGTCCGCGGTCTGGATGCCGAGGTCTTTGACCTTTTTATTGAGGGTGTTGCGGTTGATGCCGAGAAAATCGGCGGCCTTGGTTTTTACGCCGCCGCATTTGGCGAGGGCACGATCGATAAGGGCGCGCTCGATCTGGTCTATGACTAGCTGATAGATTTCGCCTTCGCGGAGTTCGTAGTCGGCGATGGATTGATCGGCCAGACGGCGCGTGAGGGTTTCGATGGATTCACTGGATTGCGTGGTGCGGCGCTGAGCGGCGAACATGCGGACGCTGAGGGGGAGAAGCTCTTCGTGGAAATCCTCGTCGTTGCTCAAAACGACGGCACGCTCGATGGCGTTTTCCAGCTCGCGNNGCTCGCGGACGTTTCCGGGCCATGGGTAACGCAGAAGAACGTTAAGCATCTCGCGGCTGATTCTGCGGAGCTTGCGCTCGTTCTGGGCGTTGTATTTATCTAAGAAGAAATCGATCAGCCCNNGATAGAAGAGGTCTTCGCGGAATGTGCCTTTGGCAACTTCTTCCTGAAGATCGACGTTGGTGGCTGCGATAACGCGGACGTCTACTTTGAGTGTGTGGGTATCGCCGACGCGCTCAAATTCCCGTTCCTGAAGGACACGGAGGAGCTTTACCTGCAATTCCGGCTCGAGGGTTCCGATCTCGTCGAGGAAGATGGNNTGGCCGAACAGTTCGCTTTCGAGGAGTGTGCCGGTGAGGGCTCCGCAGTTGACGCGTACAATGCTTTTGTCGCGGCGCGGGGAGTTGTAATGAATAGCCTTGGCGATCATCTCCTTGCCGGTGCCGGTTTCACCGAGGAGAAGGACGGTTGCGCGGCTGTTGGCGACCTGTCCGACGACGGCGAAGACTTCGTGCATGGCCGGGGAGTCGCCGATGATGTTTTCAAAGCGGTAGCGATCGCGAACCTGGGCGCGGAGTTGGGCGTTTTCCTCCAGAAGTTCTTCTTTTTGACGTAGGACCATGCGGTTGATCTGAATCGCCTGGGCAAGGAACGCGGAGATGATTTCCAGAAAGGCCTGGTCCGCCCGGAGAGACTCGTCGGAGATATAGGGTTTATCAACGGAGAGGGCGCCGGCGGTGCGACCTTCGATTTTGATGGGGATACAGAGGAAGCTGGTCGGTTTATTGTTGGCTTCCACGGTGAGGCGACCGGTACGGTTGAGGAAGTCGGGTTCGGCACGCAAGTCAGGAATGATTCTGGCCCGACCGGTGGCAACGACGTTCCCGGTGATCCCTTCGCCTAAGGCATACTTGCCACGCTCGATTTCTTCGGCGGTGAGGCCCACTGCCGCCTCGGTGCGCAGGCGGCCTGTGGATTCGTCTAGCAACACCAAAGCGCCCCTGCGCATATCCAGTTTTGCTGAAATGATTTGCATCATTTTTGGGAAAGATTCCCGCAGCTCGAGCGTGGATGACAGAATGTGCCCAATCTCAGTCAGGATGGTCAACTCATGATCGGCTCCGGTGCGTACTGCTTGGATATTAGGCGTCGGGTTGGCATCCATGTCTATAAGGTACGCACGTGGAGAGGATAGTCAAATATTTTAGGCATTTTGCAGGTAACGGTGAGGAAGATTACCGAATACTGGTTGCCAAATGCCAAATGAGTCACCCTCAGACTTTAGGGGAAAGCGAAAAATGATGGGAAATTGAGTGAAAGACAGGAACAGCCGATACGGATAGTGACGTCTGTCCGGAATACGCCGATTCCAGCGACGTTGGGTGTGCCGGCTATGTCGCCATTTTGGTTGACGATTGTGTTGCTGGAAGGTCTGGCTGGGATTGCGGCACTATTCTATGTGACGCGGCCCCAGCGGGCGACTCGTGTGGCACAGGCAACGCTTGCCGAGCGGACGGCAACGGTTGACCGGCTGCTGGACTTCTCGCAGACGATTCAGGGGGCGGGGAAACCTGATCAAATCTTCGAAACGCTGAGTCATTTCCTTCGGACAGAACTTGGGCTCGCGGGATTAGCTATTTTGACAAGCGAGGCGGAGGCTGTGCCGGCGATCCAACTTCGGACGGCGTGGCCGGCGGATTTGGTAAATCCGGGCCCGCTGGTAGAGATGGATGCGGCGCTGTGCCCGTGCCTTCGGCAGAACATGCCGCGAACATTTCGTCCCGACGCCACGCCTGTGCGATGCCCAATTGACGCCTGTCTGAAATTTCCGACGGACCATCCAGCTTTTTGCGTACCATTTAATATTGGGCGGAAGCTGCAAGCGGTGGTTCATATGCTTCAACCGCCCGGGCGGGAGTGGACAGAGTCGCGGCGACAACTCGCGCAGACATTCGTCAACAGCGCTCATTCGGTTTTGCAAAGCCTGCATCTGCTGGCGGAGGCGGAAAAGCAGTCGATGACGGATGGATTGACCGGGCTCTATAACCGGCGGTCGATGGAGCAACTGTTGCAGCGCGAATTGGCGCTATGCGACCGGCATAATCATTCGCTTTCGCTGGTCATGATCGACCTGGATTTCTTCAAAGAGATCAACGACACGTACGGGCATGCCGCGGGGGATTACATGCTCAAGGCGTTTTCGGATTGCGTACGGATAACGTTGCGGAAGACGGACTGGGCATTTCGGTATGGCGGGGATGAGTTTGTAATCGCCCTGCCGCANNTGGTGCAGAAGCTTCGGCAGGCGTTTTTGAGCGTGGACTTTTCGGATGCGATTGCGCATCTTGATAAGCCTCCGACGCTGAGCATCGGGGTGGCGGAACGGAACAAGCCGGCAAATATATTGACATTGACGACGCTGCTGGCGGCCGCGGATCAGGCGCTGTATGCGGCGAAGAATAGCACGCGGAATTGCATCAAGGTGTTTGAACCGCCGCAGGCGGCTTAACGATGGCTCGGGCCGAAGGTGGCGCGGGCGGTCGTAGCTGAACGTTCGGTCGCGGCCTTGGGGTTGGACAACACATCCGTCAGCTGCGTAGCGATATCGTCTTTACTTTTGGGGTCAGCCAGGAATTTGAACTCGTTTGCTTTGTCCGTGTAAAGAACGCGGAGCATGAGCATACGATGATCGCTCACATCGGCCATTGTCCAGTCGCGGGCATCCACATAGGTTTCTTTCCAATCCAGCTCATTTTTGGGGATGACAACCAATTTGGATTGCTGCGGGTTGGAGGGATCGGGGGTGCGAACGACGTGCAGGGCCAACGCAGCCAAGCCCCAGCCGCCGAAGATCAGCAGTACGCTTAGAAAGCGGACGATCGATTTCACGATTGGCTCCTTACCAGATTCCCACCAATGGACGCACGCCAGGCGACGGCGCGATGTGTCTGGAATCGGTCAGTAATTATATTCTCATTGGGCGCACAGGGACTAATTCCGGGCAGAAATGACCCGGATGGGTGCCTGTTGTGCGGGCAGTGCGGAAGTGAACGGACGTAACGGCGGTAAGGGGCCGGGATATTATCGGCTTACGAATTGAACGGCGTGGAACGATTTTCAGCGTCGGCATCGCTCTCCAATTCGGCGTCGCTGCGTGGCTCATGAGAGTGTTCTGAGACGTCCTTAGCGGAATCGCTGGATTGCGGTGCATCGGACTCCGGGAACATCGCGAAAGGGTCGTGAGCGATCGAATCGGGGGAATCATCAGGAAGAATCGATTCGGGCGATTCGGCATTGAGGTCGATGGCGCCGGAATCATCTTCGGAGTAGTGATCCTCCGGAGCTTGATGCGGCTGCGGTTCGTCTTCCGTAGATGCGTCAGCAGCCGTAGATGCGTCAGCAGCGAGAATTGTTTCAGGGGCGACGTCTTCTGAAGGGGGAGACATCGAGAGAATGCCGGTGGGCGCTGAGGTTTCGGCATCCTCGCGGTGATGGTCTTCGTCCCCGGTCTGATCTGATTGGCTTTGCGTGCTCCCTTGGGGTTGCGGGGGCATGCGCAGAAAGCTGGTGTAGAATCCGACGGCGAAGAGGCCCTGCTGCTGCTGGTATGGAACATTGATCAATTCGCAAAATTCGCGGAGGAGCGCCTGGCAGGTGGGATCGTTGCGTTCGGCGGCCTGGACGAAATTTTGATGTTTATGGTCGCGGAAACGCATGATCTGGACAAAGCGGCCGGATGTGTCCGCGGTGCTCCAGTTGGTTCCTACCTGCTCGAAGACTTCGAAGTGGTCGCAGCCGAGACGGATGAGAGCCTGGCGAAATCGGCGCAGGACCCTGGCGTGCTCGGCACGCTTGTCTCGCGGGACGACGTAACTGTTGGTTTGCAGAAGCATTCGCTTAGTCCCTTAGAGTGGATTTCGGCTGTAGCCTTCTTCGGCTAAAAGTATTGTGCCACAAGGATGGTGCGCATTCAAACATGGGAAACGAATGGGGATTTGGGACGAAGCGGTTGGCCGGTACAGATATTACAGGAGGAATAAAAGCGCGAGGGTAACAAAGAACGGAGTGTTATCGGTCGCAATTATTGCAGCGCGGTCACTATTGCGGCGGGAGCCAGGAAGACGTGATGGCCTCGAGTTCCCGGGCGATCACCTGCTCAGCGACGATGCTTTGATCGGCGCCGCGGCGGACGGCTTCGAGACCTGTCGAGGTGAAAGAGCAGCGCGCGATGATGTGGGCATTTGCATTGACTCGGCGGATGTGGGGGATGGCGGCGAGCACCACATCGTCGCTCGGAACCATCAGGGCGACGAGTGTGGCGCGATGGACGCCGGCTCGGTGCAGAACCTCGGGATCGGCCGCGCTGCCGGCGATCATATGCACCCCCCCTGCCGCAGCTCGCTCGCAGGTTTGGGGATTAAGCTCGATGACGAGATAATCTGTGCGGCGGCGAGTGAGAAGTTCGACGAGGGTTCGGCCGGGTAATCCGTAACCGGCGATTACGACATAGGGAGGAGATCCTTTGGGGTCATCCATTGGAATTGGGATTGTCGAGCGGGATATGAGCGCATGTCAATGTAAGTAAGCTATTTCGTGGGGTACTTATGTCTTGTATGCTTGCAAAGGACGCACCCCACCGCTAAAACCCTGCCCTAACGGCAAGACGCGTGAAATTCAATTTGATCGACAAGATCGAAGAAGTTTCGGAAAGCCGATTGGTGGCGGTTAAATACGTCAGCCTTGCCGAGGAATATCTGGCTGATCATTTCCCGACGTTTCCCGTGCTTCCTGGCGTGCTGATGCTTGAGGCAATGACGCAGGCGGCCGGTTGGTTGTTGCATCGCAACAGCGGATTCGCAAAATCGATGGCCGTGCTGAAGGAAGCCAAGAACGTGAAATACGGGACATTCGTTGCCCCGGGAAATGCACTTCGCGTGGAGGTGGAGGTAGTGAAGATTTCGGAATCAGGCGGATTATTCAAGGCGGCAGGATCGGTGAATGGAAATTCCGCGGTTTCGGCGCGGCTGGAAATGGCCTACTTCAACATCTCAACAAGTCAGGGAGAATCGGGCGAACAGATCGATCGGCGGCTGATCGAACATAATCGCGCGCGATGGGCGATTATCGCACAATCGGTCAGCGGCGCGATGGCTATCTGAACGCTTCAATGGAAGGATGAATTGCTATGGGAATGTCTCGGGACGAGATTTATACAAAGGTGCAGCAGGTGCTGGTGGACGCGCTGGGCGTGGACGCGGAGGAAGTGACGCCGAAAGCGACGCTGCGCGAAGACCTCGGGGCGGAGAGCATCGATTTTCTGGATATTATTTTTCGGCTGGAAAAGGCGTTTACGACCGACCCAGCCCATCCATTCAAGATCCCACGCGGAGAATTGTTTCCCGATGATCTGGGGGCGCTGATGAATGATGATCGCTATGTGAAGGATGGGAAGATCACGGCGGAGGGAATCGCGCAGATGAAGCAGCGGTTGCCCTTCTCGGATTTCACGGAGTTCGATAAGAATCCTTCGTTTGAGAGCGCACAGTCGTTGCTGAATGTGGATACGATCGTGAATTACATTCAGTCGAAGTTCGGATGAACGGGATTTGCACCGCGGAGATCGCGCAGAATGCGTTGGATCTGGATCGACAAGTTCGTTGAGTTCACGTCGAAGACTTCCGCCGTAGCGATGAAGAATGTGTCGCTGGCGGAGGAGCATATGCATGATCTTCACCCGGCGTTTCCGATCATGCCGCATTGCCTGATTATTGAGGGGATGGCGCAGACTTCGGGGATTCTGGTGGGTGAGGCGCGGGGCTTTGCCGAGAAAGTGATCCTGGCGAAGATCGGGAAAGCGAAGTTTCATCGACTCGTGCGGCCGGGCGATACCATTTTTCATTTTGCGAAAATCGAGCAACTGAGCGAAACCGGCGCCTCTATCAGCGGCGTAGTGAGATGCGGGGGTGAGGAATCTTCGCCGCTGGTGGCGGAGATAGAGCTGATGTTCAGCC
>PMAK01000283.1 GCA_003153655.1 Phycisphaerales bacterium | reverse complement strand
GGAAATGGGACATTCCGGGGCAAAATGTGGCATCACCCTCCCAAAAATCCCAAAATAGTTCCCGTTTCGGATCGCCCAGCTTATCATTCCCCCACCCCATGGCACCAATACCCCTTTCCCAACCGGATATCACCCAAACCGACATCGATGCGGTTGTGGATGTACTTCAAACCACCACCCTTTCCATCGGACCCAAAATCGTCGAGTTCGAGCGACTCTGCGCCAAGGTCGCCGGTCGCCGTTACGCGGTCGGCGTCTCCTCCGGCACCGCCGGGCTTCACGCCGCCATGGTCGCCGCCGGCATCAAGGCCGGGGATGAAGTCATCACCACGCCGTTCAGTTTCGTCGCATCCGCCAATTGCATTCTGTACGTCGGCGCGACGCCGGTCTTTGCTGATATTGATCCGCAAACGCTCAATCTGGATCCCGACAAAGCCGCCGCCGCGATTACGCCCAGGACCAAGGCGATCATCGCCGTCGAAGCATTTGGAAATCCCGTCGGGATGATCGAGATCGAGCAGGTCGCCCAGAAAAACGAATTGATCCTCATCGAAGACGCCTGCGAGGGTTTCGGCGGCCAGTTCGCCAGCCGCCCCATCGGCTCCTTCGGCCGCGCCGCTGTTTTCGGCTTCTATCCCAACAAGCAGATCANNCGGCTGGGATACAACTATCGCCTCAGCGAAATCAATGCCGCCCTCGGCATCGCCCAGATGTCCCGTCTCGATGAAATTCTCGAAAATCGCCGCCGCGTCGCCCACCACTACATGCAGCGGCTCATGACCAACCGCTATCTGATTCTCCCCACGCTGCAGGATGACACGCACATGAGCTGGTTTGTCTTCGTCGTCCGCTTGAACGATCTGTTCGAGCCGTCGGATCGCGATCAGATCATTCGCGATCTGCGCCTCGAAGGCATCGGCTGCAGCAACTATTTTCCGCCGATCCATCTTCAGCCGTATATGCAGGAATTATTGAAAACCAAGCCGGGCGACATGCCCTTCTGCGAATACGTGGCGGCCCGCACGCTGGCGCTTCCGTTTTTCACCACGATGAAGTCATCTGAGGTTGATCGTGTCTGCGACGTGCTGGAAAAAACGCTGGATAGAACACTGATTTCGCGAAAGGGCCGATTCTGATTTCAGAACGAAACAAATCGGGCATGCTGGATTACTCCAAAAATCCGCGGCGATCACTTCGCTTCGTAGCCGCTGAGTTCGTACACAATTATCGCGTTCTGATCGACCGTCGTTTTATTTTGCGGATTCACGTCGATCTTCACAACGCCGCCGGGCACTTCGGGCGACACCCAGAACTTGCCCTTGCCGCCCCACGGCCGTTCCTTACCGTCCACGGTGTCATCTTTCATCTGATAAACCGTGCAATCGAAAGAACGGCCCATGACCTGAATGGTCTCCTCGCCAAGGTTCTTCACTTCCTCAGCCTCAATCTTGGCGTCTTCCGTCTCCTTGAGAGGCTTGCCGGCATGCGCGCCCTGCCCGAAATCCGTCGTCGTTCGCGTCTCAATAACCACGTGCTCCGGCGTAACCTCCCGAAGCGTCGACGTCATCACCACTTGAATATGCACCGGCCCCACCTGAATAGTCCCCGTCCAGACCCGGCTCGATCCAGCCTTGAATTTCGCCCACACCTGGTAATGCGGATTGTCCACCTGATCCGCGCGGGCAGGCGAAGCCATCGCGACAGCCAGCCAACCAGCGCAAATCGCCGCCATCAAGCGTACGGAAAATCGCATAAGAAAAACTCCATAGCGCACAGCGAGATAATGCCGCCGCCCGCCGCCAATAGTCTAATCCGAGTCGCCACCCTTGTCATGGAAATGCCGCCGGATCGAGCGTCTGCGGCTTCCTCCGCGTCTTGGCGTCATGGCGGCTGNNCTTCGCGATTCCCGATTGAATTCGGGACTCGTCCCGGCGCGCCGGTGGTTTCGCTTGGCTCAACTTCGCGCTCTCCGCGTCTTCGCGGTCGGCTCCCCCCGTTTTTCAAGCGAAAACAGGGTCCAGCCTCCGAAGAGTCGAGAAAACGCCGGCATTTATAACGCCCGGAGCTTTTGTCTGGCCCCTGTTCCTTTGGTATATTTTTAATGATCCAACAAAGAGCCAAAGGAGCCGCAAATGGGCATGTTTGACAAACTACGTCATGAATTGATCGACATCATCGAGTGGACCGACGACACGCGCGATACCATCGTCTGGCGGTTTCCTCGCTACGAAAACGAAATTAAAAACGGCGCCAAGCTGATCGTCCGCGAATCGCAGGTGGCCGCCTTCGTCCTTCAGGGTCAGCTTGCCGACGTCTTCCAACCCGGCACGTTCACGCTGCAAACCCAGAACCTTCCGATTCTCTCGACCCTGGCCGGCTGGAAATACGGATTCAACAGTCCGTTCAAGGCGGAAGTTTATTTCCTCTCCACGCGCACATTCACCGATCGGAAATGGGGGACCCAAAACCCGATCATGATGCGCGACCCGGAATTCGGCCCGGTGCGAGTGCGGGCCTTCGGCTCGTTCGGCATCAAGGTCAAGGACGCCGGCACTTTCCTCAAAAATATCGCCGGCACCGAGGCCCGATTCACCACCGATGAGATCGAGCAGCAACTGAAAGAGATGGTTGTCTCACGCTTCGCCGATGCCCTCGGCAACAACAAAATGCCGGTGCTGGACTTGGCCGGAAATTACGACAAGGTCGGCCGCTGGGCCGCCGCTTCGATTCAACCTGATTTCGACACATTCGGTTTACAAATCTGCAACTTCGTCGTGGAGAACATCTCCCTGCCGCCGGAGGTGGAAGCCGCCATCGACAAACGGAGCAGCATGGGCGTGATCGGCAACATGCAGGCGTACACACAGTACGAATCCGCCAGCGCCATCCGCGACGCCGCGAAAAATCCCGGCGGACTTGCCGGCGCCGGCGCGGGTCTTGCCGCCGGATATCAGATGGCCAACCAGATGGGCCAGGCGTTTTCTGCCCCGTCCGCCCCGCCGCCGGTGACGCAGCCGGCTGCGTATTTTATCGCGGTCAACGGCGCGCAATCCGGCCCGCACGCGGTGTCGGACCTGTCGGCCAAGGCCGCCTCCGGCCAACTCACCCGGCAAACGTTGGTTTGGAAACAGGGAATGGCCGCCTGGGTCGCCGCCGACTCGGTCGCGGAGCTATCCAATTTGTTCGCCGCCGCCCCGCCGCCGCTGCCAAAGACATAAATGGAAAACCGGAAATGCGAAAATGTGGAAACCAGATTTCGGATTTCAACTTGATTCCCCCGCTGCATAACGGCACGATGCACCGCCGCCATGCCGCCGCCAATCCTTCTCGATCTCGATCCCTTCACCAAATGGGCTGCTGTTGGTTTGGCGATCTTCACCATCATGTATGTGGTGATACGGCCCTGGTTTCGCAAGAAAGACCCATTGAGCAAGCCGCCCGCATTTGCCAGCCTCGCCCAGCAGCGATCTGTCGAGCGGGAAATGCAGAACGTGCTGGTGGAGCTATCCAAGATGGCCCGGCAAATCACCGCCCAACTCGATACGCGGGCGGCCAAGCTCGAAGCCCTGATTCGCGAGGCCGACGAGAAGATCGCCGCGATGAAGTCCGCGCCGGCTTCACCGGCGTTCGCGCCATTGATCGATGTGCCGGAATCCCGGCCTCCAAGCGATCCGCGCCACGCGCAAGTTTACGCACTGGCCGACCAGGGCCGAAACAGCATGGAAATCGCCCAACAACTGAACCGTCCCAGCGGCGAGATCGAACTGATTCTGGCGCTGCGAAGGTAAAACAGTCACGTGGCCAACATCTTTCTAAAAATCATCGCCACGCTCGGGCTTGTGGCGCTGAACGCATTTTTCGTCGCGGCGGAGTATGCCGCCATCAGCGCCCGCGCCACGCGGTTGCATTTGCCGCTGGCCGACACCATGTCCGGCCGCGCCGCCCGGCTGATCAAGACACGGCTCGACCTGTTCCTTTCCAGTTGCCAGCTAGGCACGAGCCTGTCTGCCCTTGGCCTGGGCGCAGTTGCCGCGCCCGCCGTCGCCAGCCTCCTGGCGCCAATCGCGTCGCTGGCGCATCTGTCCGCTCGAGCACAACATATCGCGGCGTTCGGCGTCAGCTTCGCGCTGGCCGTTGCCCTGCAAATCGTCGTCGGCGAACAAACACCCAAAAATATCGCCATCCAACATGCCGACCGGCTTTTGGCCGTACTGGGCATACCGCTGGTGATCTTCACGTACGTCTTTTATCCCGCAACCTGGCTGCTGAATGTCGCCACGCATTTTGTTCTGCGGCTTGCGCGATTCAAAACGTCCAAAGGCCCGCTCGGAGCCGGCTATGTGCCACATACCGAGGAGGAATTACATGGCTTGCTCCTCCAGGCGGCAGCTCAAGGGGCGATCTCCCAGGGCAAGGCGAGTCTACTCGCCAACGCATTCGATTTTGGTCAGCTCAAAGTCCGCCAGATCATGACGCCGCGGCCGGAAGTGGACTATCTGCTGCTTGGCCAGCCGCTGAATGACATTCTCCGAACAGTGCAGCGAAGCGCGTTCACGCGGCTGCCGCTCTGCGACGGCGATCTGGATCACGTTGTAGGCCAGATACACATGAAGGACCTGTTCAATCACCTTCAGCTTGTGCCGGGAAAGCTGAAATTCGTCGATGAAAAGCTCCCGGGCGGTGAAGCGGTAGCCATCGCGGCGGGATTGCCAGGATCCTCAATGCACGTCATCGGCGCGGGACAGATCGACTTACGGCAAATAAAGCGAGACGTGGTCTTTGCCCCGGAATTGATGCCCGTGCCGCGGCTGCTCCGTCTATTCCAAATGCGGCATCTTCATCTGGCAATCGTCGTGGATGAATACGGCCTGACGCAGGGCGTGGTCACCATGGAAGACGTGCTGGAGGAAATCGTCGGCCAGATCGAGGACGAATTCGACCCGGTCGCGGCGACCGACCTCGTCCGCGACGGGGATGCCGCCCGCGTAAACGGCCTTTATCCCCTTCATGATCTGCGTGATCGCCTCCCGATCGGGCCGATCGAGGCCAATGGCGTCGACACCGTTGGTGGATATATCGTGCAGAAACTCAATCGCTGGCCGCGGGTGGGCGATGAAGTCCATATCGGCGGATTTCTGGCTAAAGTGCTGACCCTGCAGCAGCGGCAGGTGGGACAGGTATTGCTGACTCCATCGGAAAAAACACCGCCAAAGGTCACTCCTTAGCAGACACTTGCCCTGGCCCTCGCAGGTTTGAACAAATTCTTTACAATCAACATGGAATAATGACTGGCCGATATGCTCATCATCGGGATGATTTCCGTGGTTTTTGACGCGCCGCCGCGTTGAAGCTGTGGTAGAATTTGGCCCTCGCTTCGGCGGTTGTACAGGATTCGTGCCGATGGCTACTCATCCCAGTTCCCAAGCGCCCGGCGCGGCCGAGTTCTCGCTCATCCCTCAGGGCGAATTCGCCGCCAAGCCCCCCATACGACTCGTCAAACCCGTGGTGCTCGTCGGCTCCGACGAACATTGTCACCTGCACCTGGTTTCATCCAGTGTCAGCAGGCATCACGCCCTGATTATCCGTGAGGACGACCGCATTTATATTTGCGACCTGGGAAGCAGAACCAAGATCCTAGTCAATGGCAAGGAAAAGCGGGATGCCGAACTAACGGACGGAGACAAAGTCCGGATCGGCAAGTTTTCATTCAAATTCTCGGCTACGCGGCCGCCCGCCAAGACGGCCAAGCGCGCCGGCCCGGCTCGGCTGATCGTCGATGGACAGGCGGTGCCAACGCCGCCGGAAGCGCGGTTGATCCTCATCGGACGAACCTCCGGCAGCGATGTGACGCTGGTTGAGGAATCGGTCTCGGCTCGCCACGCGGTGATCTTCGAAATCGGGGGCAAACGATATCTACGCGACCTTGATTCACGCACCGGAACATTCCTCAACGGCAAGAAAATCCACCAGCAGGAACTCAAACTGGGGGATGACCTTCGCGTCGGCGAAACGAAGCTGAAACTCGCCGAAGCGGATGAATCAGCCGCCGAGGCTGCGGATGTGCCGCCTGTCGCGGATGAAGAACCGTTGCTGATCGAGCCTGAGCCGTTGCCGGTTGCAGCCAAGCCAGAGTTGCCGCCCGCCGCTGCGGAGGAAGAGGCGATTCCGCTGGCTGTGGAACCGGCTGAGCCGGCTGAAGAAATACCTGAATTCGCTGCGCCAGTCGCACAGCTTCCGCTCGAAGACCCGTTGCCTTTCGCCGAGCCTTTGGAATTGGAACCCGAGCCGCCATCTCACGAAGAAGCCGAATTACCCGTAGAGCCCGTGGCGGCTATACGATCTGAAGAACCGCTGGAACTTGAACCTGAGTTTCCGGCCCAGGAAGCCGAAGTCGCGGCCGCCCCGCTCGCTCCGGAAGTCGACCATTCCGAAGATGAAGTCCCGCTGAAGTTCGAGCCTGAAATAGCGTTGCCAGCGGAAGAACCCGCACCGCCCGCGCTCGCGGCAGTCGACGCCAGTGAAGATACGCACATTGATTTGGAACCGCCGCTGCCCGAGGTCGAACCAGAGCCTGTTGAGCCGCCCGCGACTGTTGTCCAGGCAACTATTCCGGCGGATATCGAGCCAATCGCCGAGGTTGAAGCGACTGAGGCACTCGATCTTTCCGATGCCCCGGAGCCGGAGCCGCTCGCAGAACTAGAGCCGCTCCCAGAACCGGAGCGATTGCCGGAACCTGAGACAGAACCTCCGCAACCAGTTGTCCGGGCCACGTCTGAGCTCGATCTGCTGGCAGAGTTGGCCGCTGAACCGCGGGAAGAATTCAAGCCTGTGGATTTTGAGCTGGAGCCGATTCCTTCGCCTGAGCCGGAGGAAGTGCCGTCTGTCCCTACCGAAACCATTAATCTCTCGGATGCGCCGGCATTGGTGGAAGTTGAGCCGGAACCTGAATCCGTATCGGAATTGGCTGAGCCAACCCCCGTTCCCTCTTCCGCCACCGTCAACCTGGATGATCTGCCCGAGATTGCGGAACCCGAACCGGAGCAGGTTCTCGAAGCGCCGCCGCTCGAGGAACCCGTCACTTCTTCCGCGACGTTCGACCTCTCCGATGCGCCATCGCTCGCGGAACCGGAACCAGAAACATCGGAACAACCAGCGAGTGATTCCGCCGCAACCACTGATCTTTCCGATGCCCCATCGCTGCTGGAACTCGAGCCGGAGCCGACGCCCGAACCGGAGCCGGCTGAAGCAGCGGCCACTATTCCGGCGGAAACGATTGACCTGTCCGATGCGCCGGTGATTCCGGAGATTGAGCCAGAGCCATCTCCGTCAGTCAGTCAGGAACTTCCGGTTACGGATTCTTCAAAGACGGTCGATCTCGACGTCGAACCCACTCCGTCGGAACCGGAGCCGGAGCAGGCGCCAATTAATTTCGATCCGACGCCGACGGCGGAAGAAGTTACACCGATTGCTTTGCCTGAAGCTGCTGAAATTGTCGATGTGTCCGACGTTTCTCAGGAATTGCCGCAAATCACCGAAGAATCGGCTAGCAGCCCCGCGGATGCTGCCGTCGAAGCGCCGACCGAGCCGGAGCCTCGGAAAACTTCTCGCGGCCGGAAGCGCCAGGCGCCAGCGGAGCCGAAGCCGCCCAAAGTTCGCCGATCACGCGCGAAGCGTATCGCACCAAAAACCGCGGACGAAGAAATCACTGCGATTGCCGAAGAATCGGTTCGTGCGGAAGAATCGGTTCCTGCTGAAGTCGAAGCTCCAGCCGCTGAATCGACTGCTATTGAACCGACAGCGATTGAAGCGCCTGATGTCGAAATGGCCGCGCCCGAGCCAGTCGTGGTTGAATCATCTGTTGAATCAACGAAAATCGAGCTAACCGAGGTTGAGGCGTCAGTGGCTGACTTACCCGAGTTGGCGGTTGATGTTGCCGCTGAATTGCCGCCGGATTCCTCACTGAGCGTTTCCGAACCAATTTCCGCCGAAGTCACGCTGACCGCTCCCGCGGATACGATGGCCGCCGAAGAAATTGACGCAGCGGCCGCAGTGGAAGAACCGCTGGTTGAGCCCACGCCTCCGCCAGCACTGGCCAAGCCATTTATGTCCGTTGGTGACTTTGCATATCTCACCGGCGGAACGGTCAATCTCGATCATTCACTAGGCGGCCTGCCGGTCACGCTTCCGGATTTGCCGCCCGCGCCCACCGGCTTCGGACAGGTCAGAGTCAATCTTTCAGGCAAGGCATCATCACCGTTTTCGTCCTTCGCAAAATCAGAACCGCTTGTATTTGATGAACCGGAAGATATCACGCCGCCGCCCTCGCAGCCTCCGGAGTTCGCTCAATCGGAATCGATTGTCGCGGAACCCGTGGCTCTTGCGCCGGCGCCGGTGGAAGTTCAGCTTGAAATGGTCGTGACGCCCACACCCGCGCCGCATGACCCGCCACCGCAAATAACCACGACGCCGCCCCCTCCACCTCCAGCACAGCCAGCGCCGAAAGCCGCGTCTCCGATCCCCCGCGGACCTCGGCTATTCGCGGCCGAGCGCCGGGAAGGGCCGACGAAAATCGCGCGAACGCAGCGCCCCGCCGCATCGACTTTCGGCCAGCCGACAAATGCATTCGATGGGTTGGCGCCGGCCGTCCGCGAAGCGGATGCCTTTTCGAATATCGATGCCGTGCCGTTGAACGACGCGGCCTTCGGTGGCGCGCGGCTCAGCCGATCTGATGATCACAACGTTCCCGAAAGCCCCGAGGCAGCCGCCCGGATCGCCAATGGCCCGGCATATGATTTTGCCGAGGATGATTTCTGGAATCGCACGGACGAAGACGAGGGCGTGGCGCCGGCGACCATTCCTGTTGCCCGGAAAGCAGAACCCGCTCGCACGATTGCGCCGCCCTCTCCGGTAACGCCACCACCTCCACCACCCCGTCGCGTTGCGTCACCTCCTCTCGTAGCGTCGCCCACCGTTGCGCCGCCACCTCAGGCCGCTCCGCCACCCCCGCTCCCCGTGTCACCCGTTGAGGATCGTGAAGAGCAGGCTCCCTCGCCCGAGCCGGAAATTCCGGCTGAACCCATTGAACCCATTGAACCAATCGAACCGCTCGCCGACATCTCCGCGGAAGCCATCGCAGCTGAAGCACTTGAGCCAGATGCTCCGCTGCCCGATGCGTTTCCGGCTGACACGTTTCCGCCCGATACGTTTCCACCGGATGCATTGCTGTCCGATGTACCGCTATCCGATGCGACACCGTCCGATGTACAGCTTTCCGACGCGCAGATGTCTGATACACCGTTATCTGATGTGGCGCGGCCGGAGGAATTGTCGTCCGACTCCGGTGAAGCATCCGACTCAGCCGATAATCTGACAATGGAATCGGTCGGGACAGCTTCATCGCATTCACATGACGCGGCGGAACCACCGGCCGCCCCGCCGCCGCGCAAACGGCGGCGATTCCGCATTCCATTCCTGATGCCGATCCTGTTGCTCGCGATGGGGCTGGGCTTGGGCGCGATCTGGCGATATACGCCGGTGCAGTCGCAGGTCGTCGGGAAGGTTACTTTTGATAAT
The DNA here is from genome assembly GCA_003153655.1 of Phycisphaerales bacterium. Taxonomy (GTDB): domain Bacteria; phylum Planctomycetota; class Phycisphaerae; order Tepidisphaerales; family Tepidisphaeraceae; genus PALSA-1353. The sequence goes on along the minus strand of PMAK01000283.1, from coordinate 2,628 downwards.
TACAACTGGACGGCCGGAACGCATGACGGCACCGAGTTTGAAGCCTCGCAGCGGCGGTTGCTGGACAGCGATCAGACGCACCGCAACGCGATTGAGTTTCTTCGCCGGGATCATCCCGCTATTTCTGCGGGGTTTTTGCAGGTTCCTGATTTGATGGGGCGGGTGGTTTCGTCTTTTTCTCTCACATCGAATCGCGATGCCGCCCCGGCGCAAACGGTGCTTCAGCTTTCATACAGCGGGAGGAGCAAGGATGAGGACCGGCTGCGGATGATGGCCCTTCTGCAATCGCTGGTCGATTCCAACGCGCCCATTCTGGACAGCAACCGCCGGCTGCACGATGCCGAGCAGGAGGCCCAGCAAACCGTTGACGCTGCCCAGAAAAAGCGGGATCAGATCAAAGCACAATTGGCCGATCTTCAGACGACAATCGATGCTCAGCCGGCACCCGACCAGATGGCCAAGCTTGCGTCGCAAAAGGCGCAGCTTGAAAAGGACCGCGATGACGCGGAGGAAGCGGTCAACCGGGATAACAACGAATTGTCGCGCCTTAAAGTGGCGTCGCCCGAAGCGATCACGGCCGCGGCCACCGCGCCGGCCGATCGAGCAGATTCGCAGTTGAAGCAGATGCGGCAGCAATTGGCGGACCTTTCGGCCGAACTGGACAGCGCACATTCCGATCAGGTTGCCGCCGCCACACTGGCGCGCCAGCATCTGGAAACCACCGCCAAGCAGTTCAACGATCAGTTGGCCACTGCTGACGAAGTGCTCGGTTCGAGCTCGCAGCTTCGGCAATTCGTCACCTCGGCCCGGGATTCGCAGGCCAAGGCGCGCGAGCTGATCAATATCCTGATCGTGGACGGCGAAGATCTTGAAAAGCAGCTTGAGGACACGCGCCGGGATGTTGAGGATCTCATTCAGGCGCGGCAGGAATTGAAATGGGCCGACGACCCGCAACTCCAGCAGTTCCGTGAAAATCTCGACAGCGCGGAACATCGCTACAACGCAAACGTCGGCGATGGCAACAAGGACCCGCGCGTGCTTGATCCCCTGCAAAAGGAAATCGATAAATGGACGGTTGCGGTCAAGGCGCGCGAGCAGCAACTTGGCGTCGATTCCAGCGAGATCAAGGTTGAAGAGGGATTGAACAATCTCGTCGAATCCCTCCGAAGCAAACTTCAAAGGGAAAAACAACTGGTCGGCCAGATACTCGATCCGCTGGAAAAACAATTGAACGATCTGAATCCGGTTGTGGCGGGAATGCCGCAGGCGGAGCAGGACCTGGCCAAGCAGCTTCGGTTGCGTCTGGCCGCTCTGAACGATGCGCGTCAGAAGTATGCCGAAGCAGTTGGCGAGGGGCAGGTTGCCCCGTCGGTGAAGGTCACCGATCTGCAAAAACAGATCGGCGATCTGAAGGACAAGGTCGATCGGCGCGAGAAGGATCTGGCCGAGCAAACTGTAAAATCGCGCGATGTCGCTCATGTGCAGAACATCTCAAAATTAACGGATGCCTTGAACGCCGATCAGAAAAACCTGGATGCGGCCAGAAATGCCTATGGCCAGATCGTTTTGGTTTTTGACGAGAAGCAGGCCGAGCATCGGACGGCGGAGGCCGCACAGCAGAAGAAAATCACTCTGCTTGATGCTCAGCAAGCGGCTTCGACCGAGTTTGAGGCGGCGCAGCGTGACCGCGATGAAAAACAAGCTGCTGCCGAGCATGCGTTCGAGATCAAGCCGATCACGGATGCCGACGTTATCGCCGCCGCTCCGGCGGACCCTCGCATGATGTATTCGCTGTTCGTACTGGGTGCGGGCGTGGTTCTGCTGGCTGGTTTGACGTTTATTTCGCNNAGCGCGGCCCATCGCGCGCATCAGTTGGGTTCGTCCGGCCATCATCATGAGCCGCCGCGGATCGCGGAACAGATTGATTCGCTGGTGTTGCCGATGGCTTCGGACCCGCCGAGCGGGCAATAAGATATTTTCAGGCTCGCCCGGTTTTTTCCCGTATAATCCTGCCGAAAACCGATATTGGGGAGATTTCCTTTGCCAGCGGCGACGCCATTTCAAATCAGGCATCTTCTGGAAACCGCCGTTGCGCATCAGCGCGCTGGGCGACTGCGCGAGGCGGAGTTGCTCTATCGGCAGGTGCTGTTGGCGCAGTCCAAAAACACGGACGCTTTGTATCTTCTCGGGCTGATCACGCAATCGACGCGGCGATTCGCTGAATCCGTGGAGCTTTTCCAACGTGCCGTCGAAGCCAATCCGAAATCGGCCAAATACTTCGTCAACCTCGGACTTTCGCTGGGCGGCATGGGGCTTGGCCGGACGGCGGATGCCGCCGTCGCGCTGAGATCGGCCGTGGCGATCGATCCCAATATTCCCGAGGCCTGGGCAAATCTTGGCAATGAGCTTGGCAACGATTGCCAGTACGACGAGGCGATGGATTGTTATCAGAAAGCCTTGAAACTCCGGCCCGATTTTGCGGATGCGCACTGCAATCTTGGCGCGCTGCTGCAGAAAACATTGCCGACGCTGGATGCGGCCATCGCCGCATATGAAAAGGCGATCGCGATCCAGCCTGATTTTGCCCTTGCGCATTGGGATCTGGGGCTGGCGCTGCTGCTGCGCGGC
>PMAK01000026.1 GCA_003153655.1 Phycisphaerales bacterium | reverse complement strand
ATAGATATTTCGATCAACCTTGTCCATGCGAGCGGCGGCGGCGAGACCAGCCGCGACGGACAAACCCTGACCGAGGCTTCCCGTGGCCGCGTCGAAGAAGGGAACGCCGACCTGCGGATGGGGATGGCCGTCGATGGGGCTGTCGATCGCGCGGAGGGTCATCGCATCGGCTTTGGTCATCGGCCGCGCCGCTTCGCGCGTCTTTCCCAGCGGGATAATCATCGAACCCAAATCCGCCAGCGCCGCATAAACGATCGGCACCGCGTGTCCTTCGGACAATACGAGCCGGTCGCAGGCGAGGCTCCATGGGTCTTTCGGATCCCAGCGCATCTGGTGATACATGAGGACGGTGACCAGATGCGCCAGCGACAGGGCCGTCGAGGGATGCCCGCTACCGGCGGAGGTGGTCATCTCGACGCTGAGTTTGCCGATATCGATGGCTTTCCGATTGACCGCGGATTCGAATCCCATGGTGGCGCTCCGGTAAAGGATTTTCTTAGACCGGCGAGAATACTATCCCGTGGAAATGGACGCAATTCCACTTAGCGAAGGATATCTGACTTTTCGTTGCAGGAAATAGACGAACAAGTGCGAGGAAGAGGTGATTGGTCTCGCACTTTTTGAGGGCCGGCGGCAATTACTCAACCGTAGAGGCTGCCGCCGGTGTGAGACCTGTTGGCTGAGCCGAAAAATGTTCCAGTTGGCCCTCTGCCGACGAAGAAAATCGGCCGATGTCGCGACGGAACAATTTGCGAATCAATACGATGGTAAAAATCATGCACGCCAGCGGCTTGAGCCAGGGATCGGTCAGGCGATACGCCCAGCCGTCGCCGCTGAACCAAAAGCCGATGCAGACGAGCGCGGCGCCGGCCGAGAATCGCCGCCGATCCACATAGTGCATGGCCGTGGGAACGGCCAGTATTCCCGCGAGGATCACGTAGGAATTCTCCTCGGTGCGCGGGTTAAACAGCATCAAATAGCAGGCGCTGAAGGCGGCGATGAAGACCGCGCGGTGGGGCTCGTTCCACCAGCGCTTGGCGAGAACGCACAATCCCAGCGTCCCCGCCGCCGCCGATACCTGCATCAGGGCCAGACGCGATTGGGGGATAATCCAGCCGATGGCCCAGAATACTCCGCGAATGTCGCAGAACGCGCGGTCGGGCAGCGCCGCCACCAAAAGCTTGGCCGCGCAAGCATGGTATTGAGCCATCACATAGTGGGGATTGGCGGTCGCGAAAGGAAACAACATGAACACGACCAGCCCCACCGCCAGCCGCCAGATCATCGGCCAATAAATCGCCGCCGCCAGGAGCAGCAGGACGAAGATGATCGGCTTGACCGCCAGCGCGACGACCAGATAGATCGTCGCCCGCCACCAACGCTTTCGGGCGAGTTCGACGGTCGTGTTCAACAGAAACCCGGCGATGTGCAGATTCGCCTGTCCGCAGCGGATGCTTGAAAGACTCGGCGCAAAGACCGCGAGCGTGGTCAGGGCAAAAACCAGTGCGCCGTTTTGCGGCGAAAGCAATCGAGCCAGCCGCCACAGGCCAATGCAAAACAGCGCCAGTCCCGCGAAGCGCCAGGCAATGTCGCCGATCGGGTTGGCGGCCCAGGCGAATGGCGAATAGATGATCGCGAATTGCGGGAAATAGAGAAACCCATCAATCGACTGCATGAAATAAAGGTCTCGCCCCGCCCACCAGTTTTGGGAACTCGGCGCGAACGTGGAGCAAAGATTGGTGTTGAACGGATGGATGTACACCAGGACGGCGACCAGAAACATCGCCAGGCCCCACAAACCCCACGCAGTTGGCGGAAGAAGTTTTCTGATCAGCTTGATCGGCATTGGCGCCTGAGTAGAGGGTCGTAGGAAATCGGGACGGGGGCGGCGATTTCCCGTTCGGCAGAGTGCGCCGCCACAGCGGATTTCCTGGTTAGAAAAGGCCGCAGATGATGCCAGGCCAGCGCGTTGACGGAATCGGTCAGCCGCTGGAGCTCGAGCGGTCGCTCGGCGATATACAGGTCGCGACCGCGGAGCGTCTCATCCGGCAAGCCGGGATGTACGACCCATTCGACCACGCCGGTTTCCGGTAAGCGCTGGATGTACGGATCCCAGGGCCCGGGCGAACGCAGGCAACGCGGCTCGATCATTCCAAAATAAAAATCGTTGGTCCAGACTCCGCGCCGCGAAAACAACGTCCGGGCTCGCTTTCCAAGGAAATGCGCTGCGCATCGCCTGGGCCGTTTACCGGGAATCGCTCGCATCCATCCGGGTGGTTCAAGCGTCGTCCGCGTGATGCGCGGCAACAAGCCCTGGCCGATCACGTCAAGGAGTGCTTCGCGGATCACCGGCAACTGGTGGGCGTGATGATGGGCATCGACGAACGCCGGCGCGCGGCCGGCGAGCTTGCGGAACAACTCCGCCTGGGCGGCGATTTCATCCGAGACCGCGCGGCGATCCAGCCCGCCCGTCATGGCCCTGATCCAGAGTTGCCCGTTGCCGACATAGCCATCGTCGTCGGCAAATCCCGAAGAAGCCGTGGCGACCAGCGGCCGATGCCCGCAGCGGGTCAGCACCAGATGGAGGCCGACTTCAAGAGCGGGCGCATCCGCCAGCAGATCCGCCGATGCCGCGGCATGGTCGCCCGTGACGGTCATCATGCTCGTCGCGGTGACGGGGCCATCGCGGTGCGCCTGTATGATTCCCTCGCTGGTGCGCAGCCCGAATCCGAAATCGTCGGCGGTAACGATGATGGCCAAACCACGCTGCTTATTCATGACACACCGAAGTGGATTCAGAATCGACAAGAAGTTCCGCGCCGCCGCGGTCAGGGAGGGCTGACCGCTCGCACAGCGTCATGAACTTCGCGCGATACGGTGACGGTCACCGGCGAACGGCTTGCGGCATGCAGGTTGTGACGGAGCTTCACGGTCTCCCTAACCATTTGCCAGCCGTGGGACATCATGCGCACCGTCGAGTGATTGACATGTTTGAAGCAGACCGGCATCTCCTCGATGCGCAGGCCGGCCGCCGCGCCGCGCGCCAGCAGCTCGACGTCGAAGAAAAATCCATCGCTGGTCATGCGCGGCAGCAGCATCTTCCACGCTCGGAACGTCATTCCCTTCAGACCCGCCTGCGTATCGCAGATGGAAATCGGAAGCACACGGCGAAGCCACCAGTTAAAGCACCGGCTTAATATGTGGCGGCGGTATATGCTGGAAAAATGGCGGGGGCTGATCAGGAACTCGGACTGCGCGCTGGCGCGGTTCGCCACGGCGATGTCCGCGCCCGCTTTCAGCGCTTCGACAATCTGAATCGCCTCCTCCGGATCGTATGCAAAGTCCACATCGGTGTAGACGAGGTATTGCGTGTCACAAAGATTTAGCCCATCGCGCAAAACGCTTCCCTTGCCGCGGTTGACGTCGCAGGAGACGACCCGGATTCGCGGGCCCAGGCCGCTGACCAATTCCGCCAGCTTTTCAGACGTGCCATCGGTGCATCCGTCGCAGACGAAAATGGCGCACCAATTGCCGTGGCGTTCCAAAAACGCGTTGAGACGATCCACGGTCGATTCAATGAATCCCACGGCGTTATACGTAGGCAGCACCAACGTGCATTGAAAGCCGCCTTGAGGTTCGGAGAGATGCGTAGGAACTTGCATAATGATCGCCGCACGTCCTGCTGATCGCCAGATGTGTAAGACGCCTGCCTTTTGTAAGAGGCCGGTGCCCGTGCCGCTGCGACACCACCTCTGTCTCCAGATTATACCGATTACTTGGTGCCGATCCTAATAAGGGTAATTACGGTTGATGAAATACATATGAACGCGGCCGCCGGATGGATGGTCGCCTGTCTCCCTACATTCGTGCTTCGGCTGCGGCCGCTGTGGGATGGTCCATCGGCTTGGATATGAAATTCAACGGAATGTTGACATCAACCGCCCGCAGCTTCACTTCACGAATGTGAATCCCATCCGCGATGCTGGCATCCAAACGCACTTCAACCTCCGTCAGGCCGTTGAACTTCCAGGCTGAGAGCGCGGGAGGCAAAACGATCGACGGCGGCAGCGAGGCCAGCCATCTCGCGATATCCAGTGATCCACGCAATTCCACCTCCGCGCGGCGCTCCGTCGATAGTTTCAGCTCGCCTTTGATCCGCTCCGCGGCGGCGCTGCAACCGGGCGGACCAAGGAAAACCGTGCCATTGGCCACCTGGATCGATTGCGCTTCCAGTTGCCAGCCGCCCGTTTTGGCCTGATCCCGGTCGGCCAAGGATTTGCCGCGAGGCGGCCATTTGATCAACCCATTGTCCAGGCGCGGAATATTGAATGTGAAGCTTTCGATCGACATCGCCTTTATGACGATCTGTCCAGCCAGGGCCTTGGCGACGGCGACTTTAGCGCTGATGCGCTTCACTGACAGCAGCGGCGGATTCGCCCCATCGCCCGCGACGGTCAGCCCTTCGGCGTCAACTTGCCCCGATAGCGGCGAGACATTCAGCCGCTCGAACGTCACCTGCTTTCCCAGCAGTTGCGAGAGCTTTTTTTCGACCGTGTCCTGCACGAATTTCATGAATCACGCTTTCGCTCGCGTATGACCACATTGCTCGGCGGAAGCGCGTCGAGAAAACGTTTCCCGTAACGCTTGGTTTTGATCCGGCTGTCGAGAATGACCACGATTCCGCGATCGGTCTTGCTGCGGATCAGACGGCCGAATCCCTGTTTAAGCCGGATGATGGCTTCAGGGACCGAATAATCGATGAACGGATTTCCGCCGGCGCGGGTGATCGCTTCGAGGCGGGCTTCGACGACGGGTTCATCGGGAACGGAGAACGGCAGCTTGACGATGATGACGTTTCGCAACGCGTCGCCGCGCACGTCGATCCCCTGCCAGAAGCTGGAGGTGCCGAGGAGGACGGCATTTTGTGTGGTACGAAACCGATCGAGGAGCGTTTTCCGCGGCGTGCCTTCACCGTGGACGAGCATTGGATAGCCCAGTCCGGCGAGCGGAGCTTTGAGGCGCTTGGCTGCGTCGAGAAGGGCGCTGTAGCTGGTGAAGAGGACGAACGCGCCGCCGTTGGTTTGTTTGAGATACTCGATGATTTTTTCGCAGGCTGCGGGGGCGAATCGCTGAGTGTCGTTTGGCTCGGGAAGATCGGATTCGATGTAGAGCGTTACTTGTTTTTTGTAGTCAAACGGCGAGCCGAGCGCTAGTGTTTGCGCCCCCTCCGCGCCGAGCCGAGAGATCATATAATTAAAAGATGAATCACTTGCCACGTCAACCGGGGCTTGCGCCTCCCGCTTTTTCGCCGGTCGTTTTTCCGCCGTGCACAACGTCGCGGAACACATAATGACGCTGGGGACTTTTCCAAACAGATGCGCCTTCAGGCCCTGGGCCACATTCACCGGAGCGGCATGCAGGCTGACATTCCGGTGCAACCGCCCGCCCACTTCCATCCAGTAAACCGCGTCCGGCATCCGTTGCGAGACGATGGCTTCCAACTCCTCGGCCAGCAGGCTCACCTTGTCCGCCATCGCGGTTAGTTCGGAGATTTCCTCCTGATTCTGAATCGTGGCCAGCGCGGCTTTGAGGTGCAGCGACAATTTATGCAGCAGCGGTGATAAATTGTTTTCGACGATTCCCGCTTCATGTACCCGGCCGTTGGATCGGCCATGTTCTTTCTGCCATTCCACGCAATTCTCGAAAAATCCGTCCAGCCGCTGATGGATTTCCACGATGTCGTCGATGGCATCGTTCACAACCGCGCCGTGGGTGCTGAGCAATCCCTTGCCGCGGATCGGGTCATACAGGGTTCGCAATTGATATTTCAGGCGATGCTCCGAAACGTTCAGCCCGAAATGGCTGGCCGCCACGTCTTCCACGGTGTGTGCTTCATCGAGGATGGCGACATCATATTTGGGAAGGTAATTGACGCCGGAGATTCGCAGTGCCAGGTCCGCGAAAAAGAGGGCGTGATTGACCACCAGGATATTTCCGCTGTTCATCCGCCGCTTGGCGGCCTGCCAGAAACAGTCGTTGTAAAACTTGCACTTCTTCCCCAGGCAATTGCCGTGTTCGGCGCAGACGCGCTCCCAGACCGATGGATCCGAAAGGGCCGGCACCGTCGCCAGCGTTCCATCTTTGGTTGATTGGGCCCACTGCTCGATGGTATGAAGTGATTCGAGCTGCCGCGGCAGATCCATCAGCATTCCCTGTCGCCCGCGCGCCTGTTCCAGCCGGCGCTGACAGAGGAAATTTCCGCGTCCTTTTACGAGGACCGCGGTGAATTCATCGGGATAGACGGCGCGGAGGAGCGGAATATCTTTCTCGATCAACTGCTCCTGGAGGGAAATCGTATGCGTTGAAATGACGACGCGCTTTTTCGTGCGGACGGCGTATTCGATTGCCGGAAGAAGATAGGCGAATGATTTTCCGACGCCCGTGCCGGCCTCGACCATGAGGTGATGCTCTTCGCCGATGGCGCTGCGGACGGCCGCCGCCATCTCCAGTTGCTCTGGGCGGAATTCGTACAAATCCCCGAGCCGGCGGGCGATGGCGCCGTCCTTGCCGAGAATCGCGTCTAACGTCGGCGCAGTGGACATGAGATATTGAGGGTATCACCCCGCAAGCTGAAAAGCCTGCCGCTCGAAGAAATTATCCCGGTATGGCCGCCGCCCCGTCACCCACGCCCAGAGCGAGGCGAAGACATACGCGGGAATAAAGAGAGGCCCCCACCGCTCGCATTGACGAACGTGAACGCGTTCGTGCGCGCGGGTGATGAGGAGCAGATCTGGACTCCTAGCAAGTACGACGTGACCCAAGGTCATCGCGGATGCCCCGCCGCGTAATACCAATCCGACGATTCGCCGGAGGCAAAAGTCGGCCGCACCGCCGGAGACTTCGAGAACGCCATCGACGACGCGTGTTTCACCGCCGGTGAGCGCGACGATGGCCGCCGCGCACAGGCCCAGGGCCCTGATCGGAAATGCCCAAAGATAGACGAGCCAGCGAGCGCTCATATCCCAAATATGCCTTATCTTTTTCGGGCCGGTCGGCTCATTCATCAGGTAGTGCCGATAACCCGTGGAAAACTTGATCTAACCTGCCGCGAAGAGATCGCTAAAGATCAGGCTTACGAACAGTACAAGCGTTGCCCCTGGACTGTCTGTCGCCAAAACTCGGTTTCGCAGCCGGTTCAACCAAAACAGAGCCAACACTTTATCCACCTCTAGAGTCCTATAATAGCCGACCCATGTTCAGGCACAAAAAAGACTTAGCTGAAATCGCCGGAACTTATCCACAAATCAACAGCCACTACCACTAAGACTACTATCTTATAAAGTTTCAATATCAAAGTAGTGTAGTTACACTCCGCAGTCCTCTTTTCCCCCTTGGAGGGGATGCGGATCACGTTGATCTGGAGAATAGCGAAAGGCCCGGCTCATGAAAGTAAATTGTAATCGCGGAGCGCTCCTTGATGCGCTGAACCTCGCAGGCACCGTTGTGGCCGCTCGAACGCCCAAGCCCGTTTTGCAGTGTCTGAAACTGACGGCTGAAGATAATGCCCTGATCGTCGCGGCGACGGATCTGGAAGTGGCCATCCGATACCGCGATGAACAGGTGCAGATTGAACAGGCCGGCGAGACACTGGTTCCTGCGGACAAGCTCCGCGACATCGTTCGTGAAAGCATCGACGATACGCTCTCCATCGAGACGACGGGCGACACAGCCAATATTCGGGGGCAGGATTCGCATTTCAAAATCTTCACGCAGAAGGCGACAGATTTTCCACCCATTCCTGATTTTGAAGGCGAAGCGGATGTGCAACTGCCGGGCGGTGCGCTGAAGCAGCTCATCAGCCAGACGCTTTTTGCCGCCGCCAAGGAGAGCACGCGATACGCATTCAATGGCGTGCTGGTGGTGCTGAAGGCGAAAAAGATTTCGCTGGTTTCAACGGATGGCCGGCGATTGGCGATGGCCAAGGGCGATCTGGCAGCCGGCGACAAGCTCGATAAGGATGGCAAGAAGGCGATCATCCCGGCCAAGGCGCTGCAGTTGATCGAGAAGTTCGTGGATGATCCGGCGGAGATGGTTGATATTCAGATCCGTGAAAACCAAGTGATCTTCCATACGAGCCGGGCGACGCTGACGAGCAATCTGGTTGAAGGACAATTCCCGCCATACGACGATGTGATTCCCAAGGATGCGGATAAGAAGATGTCGGCATCCACGGCGGATTTTAACAGCGCCATCCGCCGGGCGGCCCTGCTGACGACCGAAGAAAGCCGTGGCGTTCGACTGGCGTTTACGAAGAAGGGGCTGGTCCTCACCAGCCGGTCGCCGGAGAGCGGCGAGGCGACCATTAATTTTCCCTGCAAATTTGAGGGAGCGGATGTCGAGATCGGGTTCAATCCGATTTTTCTGGTCGATGCCCTGCGCGTCGTGGATACGGATGAGATCAGCCTGGAATTGACGGCCCCCAATCGCCCGGGCCTGCTGAAGGCCGGCCCGAATTTCCTGTACGTCATCATGCCCGTGAATCTGCAGTGAGCCGAGGCGGCGGAGCCCGCGGGCGTGTGGCCGCTGGTGATGTGCTGGCAATCGGGGCGAGCGCGTCGCTGATTCATCTGGCGATATTCCTCACGGTCATTTCGTTTTTCCACATCTCGCTGGAAACCTATTCAAACAAAGGCGATGGCGCGAGCTACAAACACATGGCCGCGGCGTTGCTCGGTGAACGAGGCGCGATGGATGAATACGACACGCGCGTCTTTCCCGGCTATCCGATGCTCATCGCCATCACGCACCTGATCACGCGGCTATCCTTTTCGGCGTCCGCGCTGGCTGTGGCATTCATTGGCGCCGGCGCGGCTGCGGCGCTGTCCGCCGTTGTGTTTGAGGATCGTCGCATTGGATGGGCCGTGGGATTGGCGCTGCCACACGCTTGGATCAATATGTCGCTGGCGATGAGCGAAGCGCCGGTGCTGGCGCTGATGATGCTCGGATTGCTCCTGGCTCGCCGAAACCAGCCTGCTGCGGGAGGCATTGTATTCGGTTTATCCATACTGACCCGACCCGTCGCGGCTTTCGCACTGATCGGCCTATTGCTTGAGCAATTCGCTCGCGGACGTCTTCATCGCGGATTGCTTACCGCGATCTGTGCCGTGCTCGTCTTCGTCGTGGGAATGTTCGTCGTTCGCCCGATTACCGGCGGGATGTTTCACGGCGTCAGCGTCTACGTCAATTCACCGCGAGCGTATGGCGGGCAGATATTCACCTGGCCGCTGCACTCCATCTGGTGGATGACGCTGCACGGGCACGTCGGGTGGTGGCGATGGATTTACATTGTTGCGCACGTCGCGGCCTGCATCGGCGGATGCATCATTCTTTCCCGCAGAAATTCCCCGACCGACCTGCTCGCGTTCACCTGGCTCGCGCTGAACACGCTCTTCATCCTCTGCATCGGCCTCGGTCCCGGCGCGTGGGGATTCAATCATTTTCCCCGATTCATGATTCCCGCGCTGCCGGCGCTGGCGTACGCATGGCGAAGATTTCTGCCGGCGAGTCCGTGGCTGTATATTCCCCTTGTCGCGGTGCTGTTTTACATCGGTGTCGTCGGCGTTCGTTATTGCAGTTAGGTTTTCGCCATGCCAAGCAACTTGCCGGGAAAAGCATCTCAATCCGTCGATGAACTCCGGCGAATGCACCGGTTCAAATCGCAAACCAAACCGATTGCCGTTGAGCTTGGGAAAGAGATGCTGGATTTTTTCAAGCAGTCGGTCGCCAAGCGTCAGACGAAGCTGGAGAAAATCGCCGCATATTGGGGCCAGTTGGTTCCGGAACTTCTCAGCGAGCATTGCGCTCTGGAAGGCTATACGCGCGGCACGCTGACGGTGATGGTTGACAGTTCATCTCATCTCTACCAATTGAAAACCCTTCTTCTGGCCGGCCTCGAGCAGCAACTGCTCATCGCATGCAAAACCACGGGCTTGCGAAAGATCAGCCTGCGTTCGGGCCGGTGGTATGAAGGGGAATCGTCCAGCGATCGGAAGATCCGGTTTTCGCGGTGATCTTGCACAATTATTCGTCGCTGCGGGGAAATGCGTATTAGCCACGGATAAAAATCAGATGCACACAGAT
>PMAK01000053.1:40320-45236 GCA_003153655.1 Phycisphaerales bacterium | reverse complement strand
CAGCCGATACTGCGAAACCGATCATCTCGGCTCCATCGCCTGGGAACTCTTCGGCCAAACCCCATTAGGCTGGCCGCGCGTCCAGGCCGTCTCCAACTGGGTCCACCAAAACGTCCAGTTCGGCTACGAGTTCGCCCGCCCAACCAAATCCGCCTATGACGTCTACCAGGAACGCCGTGGCGTCTGCCGCGATTTCTCCCACCTCCTCATCACCTTCCTCCGCTGCCTCAACATCCCCGCAAGATACGCCACCGGCTATCTAGGCGACATCGGCGTCCCCATCGCCCCCGAACCCATGGATTTCAGCGCCTGGACCGAAGTGTTCCTGGATGGCCGCTGGTACACCTTCGACGCAAGACACAACACCCCGCGCATAGGCCGCATCGTCATGGCCCGCGGCAAAGACGCCGTCGACGTCGCCATCACCACATCCTTCGGCCCATCCACGCTAAAAAGATTCTTAGTCATCACCGACCAAATCCCCACGGACGAAGACCCCCTCCACAAACCAAGAACCGCCGCAACTCCAATAAACGCGATCCAACTGTCTTAAAAACTTCGTTCGCAACCGTCACCAACAGCCGTACGTCGGCAGAATAGCCCGCTGGTTACATATCACCGATCTAAAATTAATTTTCGGCTCAGATATTTTTTCATGCTCTCATTCGCCCCAGCCGGTGCTAGAGTGTGAGATGCTCAATAGATCCTTTGCACAAAAAGCATTTTTCTAAAAGGAGTTCGCCATGAGCGTTCGATCCGTCGCCACAAAGTTTGTGGAACTGTGCAGCCAGGGCAAGAACTTCGATGTCATGCGCATCCTCTACGCACCCAACATCGTCTCCGTCGAAGGCGACGGCAAGGAAACCGCCGGCCAGAATCCCGTAATCAAGAAATCCGAAGACTGGGTCTCCGACAAAGCCTTTAACGGCGAAACCGTGGCCGGCCCCTTCTTCAACGCCGCCAATCCCGATCAGTTCGTCGTCTACTTCACCCTCGACATCACCCCAAAAGCCACCGGCAAGCGCACCACCCTGCAGGAAGTCGCCATCTATACCGTCAAGGACGACAAAATCACCCGCGAGCAGTTCTTCTACGATGGCAAGCATTAACCCCTCTCTCCCGACCTGATTGATTGGCGCAAACTTACCCCGAACCTCGGAAAGGAATACACAATGTCCACTTCAACCCAAACCCGTGACGAATCCGTCGGCAGCTCAAAGCAGCAACAGCCATCATCCAGTACCGCCGTCCCAAGTTTCAGATCGGTGAACTACAAAGCGTGGATCGCCAAAGGCCCGAAACAGCCGATGGTCCTGGAAACCGTTGATCTCGGCCCGCTCACCAACGAAGACGTCGAAGTCGCCGTCGAATCCTGCGGCCTCTGTCACTCCGATCTCTCCGTCCTCAACAACGACTGGGGCAACTCCCAATTCCCCGCAATCCTCGGACACGAAGTCATCGGCCGCGTCACCGCCGTCGGCCCAAACGCCAAGGGCATCACCGTCGGACAACACGTCGGCGTCGGCTGGAACTCCGCCAGTTGCATGCACTGCCGCCAGTGCATGTCCGGAAGCCATCACCTCTGCCCAGAGGTCCAGGCAACCATCCTCGGCCACCGCGGCGGATTCGCCACCCACATCCGCGCCCACTGGGCCTGGGTCATCCCACTCCCCGAAAAACTCAACTTCGCCGACGCCGGCCCGCTTCTCTGCGGCGGAATCACCGTCTTCTCACCCCTCGCAATGTACGCCACCCCCAGCCAACGCGTCGGAATCATCGGCATCGGTGGCCTTGGACACATGGCCGTCAAATTCGCGCACGCCTACGGCTGCGACGTCACCGCCTTCACCTCCAGCGAGAGCAAGTTCGACGAAGCAAAATCCTTCGGTGCCAATCACGTCCTCTCCAGCAAAGATTCCGCCGCGATCAAAAAACTAGCCGGCAGCTTCGACCTCCTCATCAGCACCGTCAACGTCAAACTCGATTGGGAAGCCATGATCGCCGCCCTCGCCCCGAATGGCCGCTTGCATGTCGTAGGCGCCGTCCTCGAACCCATCCCCGTCGCCGCCTTCTCGCTAATCGGGCAGCAGCGCAGCGTCTCAGGCTCCCCCTCCGGCTCCCCCGTCGCCACCGCGACAATGCTCGACTTCGCCGCCCGCCACAACATCGCACCCCAAACCGAGCACTACCCCATGAGCAAAATCAACGAAGCCTTCGCCCGATTAGAATCCGGCAAAGCCCGCTACCGCATCGTGCTCGATGCCGATTTCTGATCTCGCCGCTAAATCAAGCCGAACAACCGTTTGTCGGTCCACATACGATGTATCAGCGGTTGGGCATCGGCCATTGCGCCGCCAGTTTCTGTCCTGAGTGCTAGGAAGCGACGATCCAAGTCGGATACACAAAACGCATCCCCCCCTCATAATGCACGAGACTGGCATAAACGTCGCGTCCCTCAATGATCTTCTCGAGGATTGATTGTGAATCTAATGCTGCAAGTTCCACATCTGCTGTGATGATGCCATCGTGCGTACAAGCTAGCGATTTGAGAATCACCGGGGTGTCGAGTACGCCCTGCAGATCGCGCCGGTCATCCTGAATGCTGTCGACAAACGCCAACAACGCCGCGAAGGGGAGTGTATGGATTGGCATGTGACAGACCCCGATTGCCTTTCGAACCGCTCGCCGAAACTTCCAATCATGGAACGGCATCGACCCAGCTGCCAACAAAACTGTTTGTTGCGCAACTTGCCGCTGATCCTCTTCCATGCTGTCGATGGATTCTGCATAGTCACGGAAGAGTCGGATGCCACCGAAGGCTCCATGGCTCTCTTGCAGGTTCTCAAAAATGGCGTTGTAAATCCCTTGAGCTGTGGGATTCAACCTCGTTTTGTCGCTCGGAACGGCCCATTCTGTTCTCGCGTTTGCAGGTTTGAGAAGACGAGCCATTAGTGAGGCGATGCACCGGGTGCCTTGTGAAGTCTTCTCTTGTTCGATGAACGCGGCACGAACTTCCGTGGCTACCCCGTCGTCAAGATGCTCGCCGTATGCCGACTGGAGAAAGGACTGCACTTTCTCATGGGCATAGCCAACGTCATGCCACATTGCGCACAAAAACCACACTGCGAACGGATCGACTTGCCAATGAACATGAGCGGCGTCCTTGAAGATGCCGAATCGAGGTAGGCTAGCGGCCAGAACGTGCAGGCCGAGAAAGTAATNNAAACGAGTGAAAAAAATGATCTCGTTTGCCACCAAGGCCGGCTTGCTCCAGACTACGGATGAACGCCGTTCCTCTCAATCGGTGAGCTTCTAGTCCGAGCGCGATCAATCGCAAGCGCGCAAATTCCATGAGAGCTTCTGCTTCGAGATTGTCGCGATTCGTTTTTCTGCGAGCTATTTTCTTGTATTGCTCCACAAGTTTCGTCAAGTCATCAACGAGAACTCGGGGCATCGTCGGAAGCCTACTCAGTTCGATGAGAAGCTTTACTGGCACGCGCGTAGCGATCGTGGCACTTGGAGGTGTGCCAGCGACCTGCGGTAGGGGTGCAATTATCGTCGATCTTCCCGCGACATCGCACACGATGGAAGCGCTGAGGGTTCGGAAATGCTTTCCGATCGCCTTCACGCCTTTGCCAGTGGCGACCACGATGGGGATATGCCCATTTTTCCCAGCTCTCTTAATAGCGTCTAGGTCAACATCAGCGAAATGGTCGCCGACTGCCTTGAACACGACGAGAATATCGTTACCGCGATGGCGGAATCCAATCGCCTCTGGATAATCCCTGCGTAAGTTGCTGGCTTCCCGCTCTGAAACGACCGTAGCATGAGGAATCGCGGCTGCGACCATTCCATCAATGGCCTGTCGCGTCATGGCTTTGGCTCCTGCAGACGTTTGGCAAAGTCTTCTAGCGAATCCTTGAGCGAAGTGATTCCTTGTGCCAATTCATCCTGAGATACTCGGGCTCGGCGCTGAGCTTTTGGGATTGCAGAGACATCGAATGCGACAAGCTCAAACTGCAACAGCTCAAAAAGACTCATCAGGCGGCGGGGGGTCAGAGCGGCACGCTGCTGAACGCGAGGCAATGCCTTCGTTAGCATTGCCGCCGCGTCGTCATACGTGAGTGACGCGTCCTTCTGGATTTTTTTGAACGCGGAAAGCAATGCTTTACGCTCAGAAGATTGGCTCAGCTGCGCGCGAAAGAACGGTGCCACTTTCCGGACCTCTTGAGCTGCTGCCAATCCGTGTTCAAGCTTCTTGAACAGGTCACGTCGGACGTCGTTCACGTCTACCGTTTCAAAGTACTCTGGATAGTTCGTAAGCGCTGGGAGGATGATCTTGTCTTCGATCTCCAATATGTAAGAGTAGCCGGGTTCATCCGCACTGTCGTAGAGTCGATCCTTGATGTCTGTTGGCCATCGAAGAAACTTCACACGGTCCGACGCCGTGCGTTCGTCGATTCCGGTTTCGGATGCCATTTGCTCGACAGCGTGCTTGAGTTTTTGTCGCGGATCATCTGTCCCTATGACCTTTGAATTCTTCACTATCTTGTCATAAAGCGATTCCAGCGCGGCGCACTGCTGAACTGGTCCCCATTGCTCCCGTAAATGATGAATCTGAAACATGCGAAACAGCAGGTCTTTGCCGCGCAAAGCTTCGCCAGACTCATTCGTGACGACGAATGCAGGAAGTTTCTTGACTCCGACCGCTTTTGCAGCGTGATAGCGGCGTTCCCCATCAATCAAGAAAAACTTGTTGCCGCGTGGGGTGACAACAATCGGAACCATTACGCCAAAACGAGCAATTGAATCTTTCAGGTACGACAGCTTTTCGTCCTCGCTATGGATGTCGATTCCGCGAGGGTTTTGGGGATTCGGGATGATCAAGTCGATTTCAATTGGTCGCAGGCTGTCCA
>PMAK01000053.1:0-40287 GCA_003153655.1 Phycisphaerales bacterium | reverse complement strand
ACACCTCCCGACCGCGGCAATCCATCCCAGCATTCGAGCCAAGCGACCCGGCCGTCCCCAAGCCCGTAACGAAAATCATCTTCTATTGCACTGAACTCTCTGCGAGCTCCGTGTTCTCCGCGGTAAAAAGAGAATTTCATCCTAACCAGGAAATGCCCCATCAATTCACAAAACCTTGCTGACTTGCTCTCCCAAAAATAATTCTTCGTAGATTTTCACCAAACACGTCCAATCCTTTCACCCGTTGGGCCCTCGTATAGAGGGAGATGCTTTTTTTGTCGGGCATCCGATCCACCGATCGAAAAGGCCATCGCCATCGCAGCACACAAAACAATCTTTTGCCCGGCCAAGGCCACACTCGCACATACATACTTCTTCACCACAGAAGAAAGGACCGCCCCCCACATGAACACCAACCCAACATCACCCTCTTTAGCGACCCCACCCCCGGGCCCCCCCCCGGGGGACCTGGGACCTTCCGAGACCTTCTGGGACCTCGAATCCGATCACAAAATCACAGACGTTCCCGCACATTTCCGGACATTCACCCCGCATCACCGCAAATCCATCCCCGGCCCAGGCCGCGAATCCCCGCGCGCCGTATACCAAGCCAGCGCCGCATAAAAATGCCGATACGAAATCACCCGCACCCGCGACAATCTCTCAGGAACATCCCGCGACCACGCGGCATACTCAAAATCATCAAACAAAATCCATCGGCTCGTGGGAAACTCCCGCAGCGTAATCAGCGAATTCGGATACGACTGAACATTCACCCCCGAATAATAAAAAATCTCCGGCGTATCCAAAACCAAACGCCCCGTCGTAACTGTCTCGCCCCGACTCACGCTCTCAGCCACTACGTCCGCGCATCGCTTCCCGGATCGCCGCTCCCGATCCGCAATCTGCGCCAGCCCAAACGGCGGACCCTCGGCAAGAATAATCACAACCAGGCCCCACCCGGCCAAGGCCATCCGATGTTTCACAATCCACCGAATCACCAAACAACTCATCCCCGCCGCGACGATCGCGCACGCCGAAAGCAAAACCCAATGTCCCATATGCCCGCGCCAGCACAGCCATCCCATCACAACAATTCCCGCGGTCATCCCGATGCCCGCAAGCGCCAGCAAAATATTCATCCAGTCCATAATCTTCAGCGGATACACCCCGCGCTCAAACGCCGCCGCCGCCGCCCCAACCACCGGACAAATCAATGGCAACCAAAGATAGCTGTACCGCGGCGGCCACAACCCGCAAACCATCGTCGCCGCGCAGGCAACAACCATCGTCCCCACCAGCGCGCGGAGAATCTGCCGATCACGCACAGACCAAACGCCGCTCCGCCCAACAACGTCCCCATCCCCGCGCCACATCGGCCCATAAAAAACCATCGGCAAAAACGACGAAGCCGGCAATCCATACAGCACCATCAGCACCGGAACCAAAAGCGTCTGCGGCAAACTCCGAATCCGGCCATCCAAAAGCAGATTGATCCAAATCTCATTCACCCCCGAAGTCTCCAGCGGCAAATGCAACTGATGAAACCGCCAAAGCGCAACCGCCCCATAAACCAAAAACATCACGCTCCCAATCCCGACAGCAATCCACGGCCAGGGCCGCTTCAACGTCCGAGTCCCTCGATTCAAAACAGCCGGCCCAGCCAGCGCCCCCGCAACAGCCCCCAATCCCGCCGGCCCCTTAAGCAAAAGCTCCACCCCAAACGCCAATCCCGCGCAAAGCGCGCAAACCACCACCCGCCGGCGCTCGACAAACGCCAGATGAATCAGCAGACAAGCCGTAATCACACTTGCCAGCGAATTAATCGCATCGATCTCAGCCGTATGATTCTGTCCCCACAGGGCGACAATACTGCAGCAAGCCATTCCACTGACGATCCCCGCAAGCCGTCCAAACCAGATGGCCGCCATGAAGCACAAAAACCCCGCCATCGCCGCGCCCGCAACAGCCGATGGCAATCGCCAGATCAGCTCATCCGCCCGTCCCGTCAATTTCTCCATCCCCGCCAAAATCCAATAATGCAGCGGCGGCTTCGCGAGATATATCTGGTCGTACAACCGCGGCAAAAGATAGTCCCCGCTCCGCACCATCTGATGCGCCACCAGCGCCCGATGCCCCTCCGTCCCCGCGAGCGGACCGCTGCCAATTCCCGCGCAATTGACGAACAGCGCAACCGCCAGCACCAGCAGAATATCAATCGTTCTCGCGCCGCCCGTCGGCGGAATCGAGCCACGGACTTGTTCACTCATGATGAATCTGTGGCAAGGGATCGGGGATATGTTCGATCACGCCCTTGTCCACCAAAATTGCCGCTATCTCGCCGATATGCAAGTTCAAATATGGAATCAAAGCCGGATTCGCGCGAGGATCATGCCCATTCCGAATCATCTCCCGCGCCGCGGCATCCGCGTCCCAGTGCTCCACCAGCACACGATATAAATAAGTCGCCCCATTCGATCGCTGCGCCCCGCTCGAACAATGCACCAGCACCGGCTTCCCGCTCTTCTGCGCCGCAGCCATCTGCGCCACCGCATCCACGTACGAATGAAAATCTCCGGTCCCATCGCCACCGAGCGGATCAACAAACCGCTCGATCCCAAGCTCCTTCGTCGCCGCCAATTCCGCCGCGACATCCGGATCGCTCGGATCATCCGCGACAAGGCAGACGATCACTTTGATCCGATCATCATCAAGGACGCCATGAATCAAATGCCGATCGATCTGCCCGCTCGCNNTAAATCTGCCCCGCATCCACCGTACGGAGCTTGCGCGCGACAAACCGATCTTTCCAATGCCCGATATTGGCGCAGATGAACCAAATCCCCAGGCCGGCCATGATGAAAACCAATCCCCAAACCCACCACCGCCGCGATCGCCGCGCCTGCACCTGCTCGGAGATTTCAGCGGGATGGCCACTCATCGAATCAATCCGCGGCTTTCAAAAAAATCCGGGCGGCGGGAGTCGAACCCGCACGACCTTTCGGTCAACGGATTTTAAGTCCGTAGCGTCTGCCGTTCCGCCACGCCCGGGTCATTTTCTTCACCGCCGCAGCATCACCAAAGCCGAAATTCCAAAAACAATACAATACCAACCAAACGGCCCCAATCGATGGCTCCGAAAATACCGCATCAAAAACCGCGTGCTCAAATATGCGCAAATTCCAGCCACCAGCGCCGATGCAGCCGTCATTTGCAGCATCGCCCGGGCCTCGGGTTTGAACAACGTCGGCACTTTCAAAATAGCCGCCAACCCAATCACCGGCGTCGCCAGCATGAACGAAAATCGACTCGCCTGCTCATAGCTCAACCCCGCCAAGAGCCCCGCGGCGATCGTCACGCCCGCCCGCGAAATCCCCGGCACCAGTGCCAGCGTCTGCGTCGCGCCGATCGACGCCCCTTCGATCAGCGTCAACTCCTCCGCCTTCCGCTGCTGCTCGGCAACCCGCTTCGACATCCGCTGCTTCACCACATCCGCCAGCAACATGCCAAACCCATTGAGGACCAGCACGGCAGCCACGATCCATGTCTTGGAAGGATCCTCAAACAATAGCCGGAGCTTTTTTTCAAACACCAGTCCAAACAGCCCCACGACAATCGTTCCGGCAATCAGAAGCCACGCGAATTTGCTCGGCTCGTCATAAATCAGCCGGCCGCGCTTGGCGCTGCCGAAGAATGCCGCGATGACAACGCGCCAATCCTTCCAGAAATAAATAAACAGCGCAATCGCCGTCGCGAGATGCAGCGCCACCACAAATGCCAGAAAATCCGGCCGGTTCCGCACATTCGGCCCCAAATTCCAACCCAACAGCGCCGGCCAGAGAATCGTCTGCGCCAGGCTGCTCACGGGAAAGAGTTCCGTAACACCCTGCAATGCGCCCAGAATCAGGGCTTGCCACATTTCCATATCGCAAGAGACTACGAAACAGGGCGATGCTTCGCCAGTGGTAAGAGATTGCCGAATGCCAAACGCCAAGTGCCGATTAAAAGGCAAAGTCTGACAAATTCATTCGGCATTTGGCAATCGGCAATCGGCAATCTATCATATTCCCTAGGAGGCTCGCGGCACATCCATGGTCCTGCAAGTCCTACGAGCGCTTTTCGTTCTTTTGATGGCTGCCATCGGCTATTACTTCCTCAAGGAACAAGTCGGCGTCTACCAAATCCCGCCTTGGCTCATGCTCATGATCACGCTCTCCATCGGCGTGCTCGTGGTCTGCGTCGATATCCTCTCCCCACGTCGCAAGCTGGCGATCTTCTCCGGCACATTTCTCGGACTCATCGTCGGCATCACAACCTCCTTCGGCTTCAGTTTCATCGTCGCTCTCCTCGTCGATCGCTACATGCCCGATTCAACGGATGCCGAACGAGCCGCACTCACGACGTATCTCAACATTGTCATCGCAGTCGTCTTTTCGTACCTGGCCATCAGCTTCATCCTTCAAACCAAGGATGACTTCCGCTTCATCATTCCATATGTCGAATTCGCCAAACAGACCAAAGGCGCCCGGCCGATTTTGCTCGACACCAGCGTTTTGATCGACGGCCGCATCGCCGACATCGCGGAGACCGGCATCCTTGAATCCCGCCTCATCGTCCCTCGATTTGTGCTGGCTGAACTGCAAACCGTCGCCGACAGCGGGGATAAGCTCAAGCGCAACCGTGGCCGTCGCGGGCTGGACGTTCTTCAGCGACTGCAAAACAACAAACGCACCGAGGTCGTCCTCTACGATTCCTCCGCTCGCGATGCCGGCCCGGAAGACGTTGATGGCAAACTCATGAACCTCGCCGCGGATTTAAGTGCCCGCGTTCTGACCAACGATTTCAACCTGAACAAAGTCGCGAGCCTTCGCGGCGTCGATGTCATCAACATCAACGACCTCGCCAACGCCCTCAAGCCCGTCGTGCTGCCCGGCGAACGCATGACCGTCCGCCTGCTCAAACCCGGCGAATCCCCCGGCCAGGGCGTCGGCTATCTCGTCGATGGAACCATGGTCGTCGTCGAGCAGGGTCGCCAACACATCAACGAAGAAATCGAATTCACCGTCACCAGCGTGCTGCAAACCAGCGCCGGCAAAATGATCTTCGGCCGGATGCCACACGAGCCGGCCTCCAAGGTTTCCTAGAAACTATCCATGCCCGAATTCGCCGTGATTATTCCTGCCGCCGGGCAATCAACGCGTTTCGGCGGCCAAACCAGCAAGCTATTTCAACATTTAGCCGGCCGACCCGTTCTAACATGGACCCTCGCCGCTTTCGTCAACCGCGCCGATGTCCGCCAGATCGTCATCGCGACAACCGATCCCGATGCGATTCGCGATTGCGCCGGCTCGCTGGATAAATCAGTCCTCGCCAAGCTAAAGATTTGCCCCGGCGGCACCTGCCGCGCCGACAGCGTTCGCGTCGCCGCGCTGGCCTGCGATTCCTCAATCGAATGGGTCGCCGTCCACGATGCCGCCCGCCCGCTGGTTTCACAGGCCGTCATCGATCGAACGTTCCAGGCAGCCCTCGCGCACGGCGCAACCGCCGCAGCGATGCCTGTTCATCTCACGATCAAACAAGCCGCCGGACCGTTGCCCGCACAGGTCAAACAAACCGTTCCCCGCCACAATCTCTGGGCAATGCAAACCCCGCAGGCGATGCGACGAAAAGATTTACTCGACGCATTCGCCGCCTGCCCGATCCCGCTCGACCAGATAACCGACGACGTTCAACTTTTGGAATTGGTCAACAAGCCAGTCTGGTTAGTCGAAGGCGAAGAACGAAATCTGAAGATCACAACGCCCCTCGATCTCCAAATCGCGCATGTCCTGATCAGCGGCTCGCCAAGTTAAATCGGCAAAGCCCATCGCAACATTATCTGGCAAACCAGGTTCGCATAAACCGCGGCAGCCAGATCATCGCAAAGAATTCCCCACCCCAACGGCAAATGCTCCAATCGCTTACACGGCGGCGGCTTCGTAATATCAAAAACCCGAAACGCCAAAAAAGCCGCAGCCAATGTAATCCCCACGCTCCACCCATTCCGCACCGGCAAAAGCAAAACAGTCAGACAAATCCCCGCCGCCTCATCCAGCACAAATTTCCCCGGATCCTTATCCCCAAACTCCGCAATCGCCCAAGGCGCAAGCACAACATTCAAAACCGAAAACAGAATTGTCCCCAATATCGCCACTACCATCTGCTCGAGCGCCGACGCCCAAGCCAGCAATGGCCACAACATCAAACATGTAAGCAAACTGGCAAACGTGCCGGAAGCCGGCAGGTATCCAGCGCCGCCCATCGTGACGATCCATCGTTTCACGCGTCCCCGGTTCTCTTTTGATAAAGCTTCACCGCTCTGCGCACATACAACAATCCGCTGATGACCGTGATCGCAACCGTCGCCCAGATGCAAAAATCGCGGAACATCATCGCCTCGCGCAGCGCATCGCCGCTCAGCCGATCGCGATAATTCACGAACAAAAGGATCACCAGAATCGTGATGGACTGAAACCCCATTTTCAGCTTGCCGCTCAGTTGCGCGCCGAAAGCTTCGCCACTCGATTCCATGCTCCCGCGCAAACTGGTGACGAGCAACTCACGCGCGAGAATCACCACCACCATCCAAGGCACAACGCCCGTAATTGTCGTCAAATTCTGAGGCATCCCATTGCCAATGATCCAAGGCCCCGTGAAGTTTTTGCCGGCAAAAAAGATGAAACTTCCCAGCACCAGCACCTTGTCAACGAATGGATCAACCACGCGTCCAAACGCCCCCTCCACCTTCCATCGCCGGGCAAGGTAGCCATCCAAAAAGTCCGTAATAAGCGCGACGAGATAGATAATCAGCGCGATATTCAGCCAGACCACGTCGCCATGATGATTGAATGTGCTCTCATTTTGATAATACGCGAGCATCACAAAGAACACGCCGGCCAGCACAAGGCGCGACGCGGTCAAACCATTTGGCACGTGCCGAAACATGACGCGGGATTGTATGGAAAACCGTTGGCTATATCGAATCCGACAGCGGCGGCATCAATTCATTCGCGCGTTTTTTCCCGCCGCGAAATAATTCCCTGCGCCTCTTCAAGCCTGTCGAGCCCCAGATATCGGATCAGCAGTTTCGTCATGGTGTCGCCATGGATATGGGATGGCGGCAGGAGATCGAGAAGCGGCCCGAGTTCCTCCGGAGGCAAAAATCTCAGGATGAAATCCGTCGTCGGGATCGGCGCCAAGCCCTTCAGGATGAACGCGGAATATTCCTCGATGGTTTTGACTGCATGGTTTTGAATCGTGGAATCAGATGGCATTCGACCCCAATCTCGGAAACAGCCTGACTCGTAAAAAAAATAC
Source organism: Phycisphaerales bacterium (assembly GCA_003153655.1). GTDB lineage: Bacteria > Planctomycetota > Phycisphaerae > Tepidisphaerales > Tepidisphaeraceae > PALSA-1353. The sequence continues at coordinate 32,931 of PMAK01000053.1, read as the reverse complement.
TCCGACCAAATTGACACTATGCCATGCTCTGCCGAATCGCCCTGAGCCCGGCGATCGGGTGATTGGTATCAACACAGCAAAGCGTTACGCGATCCAGACAGGGAAGAGCCATGGAAGGAAATCTACATCAAGATTGAGGATTGAGGCCAGAAATCAGCCTTGAGTTGCGGTTCTCTTGCCCAACCTCGGATGAGCCGCCCCCTTGGCGGTCTTTGAATTCCGCAAGGGTCGGTTCGCGGCATGAAGCGCTTTAGTGCGCTACCAATGGCGCAGGGATCGCTCGCCAATGCTCGGGACGGATACTCGCGTGAAGATCCTTCCATACTTCCAGGCGATTAACAGGAACTTCGCGGGCGGCCTCGAAGCCCAATTTCACTTTGTCCCCGCGAATCTCAAGCACAGTGACCTTAAGCACTTGGTTAAAACTGCCGTCCTGATCTCCAACTACTACCGATTCAAAGCTCTTTCTCGATAAGACCAGCATCGCGGATACTCCTTTATCTATTAACGGTTACTCAGTCCATCGAAAGATAGACCCAGGCAGCCGCTACGCGGTCTGTCTTGTACAAGCATTAAAATGGGCGGTCTGTCCGGTAGCGGACGGTTGCAAGAAAATTACTGTGGTAGTTAAATAGATATGGCTTTAATGGCTTCTAGGCCACATAATGGCCTCTAGGCCACGTAATCGAGCATAGGATCGGTGCAGAATGACGACGCCGAATCGCCTTGGCAACAAAATACTGGAGAAACTTCCCGAGTACGATTTCCATCGAATCGCCGCGCAGATGGAGAAAGTTTCGCCTGACGTCGGGACGGTCGTGGCGTACCCCGACAAAGAGCCGCAGTGGGTTCACTTCCCCATCTCGGGCGTGCTTTCCTCGATGGTTGTGCTTGAGGACGGTTCGACCGTCGAGGCCTCCACCATCGGCAATGAAGGAATGGATGGCCTGTACCTACTCGCCAATCCACTGGCCAACCCTTACCGCATCAACGTGCAGGTCCAGGGGGACATGCTTCGCATGTCGGCAGCGGTTTTCAAGCGGGCGATGTCAGAGAGCCTTGCGTTGTCGCAGTTGCTGCTGAGATACGCGTTGGTGCTGATCCAGCGCGGAGCGCAAAATGGGGCCTGTATCCAACATCATACTATCGAAGAGCGGATGTGCCGGTGGCTGCTCGAGACCGCCCATCGAAAGGGAGCGGATCACTTCGGCCTGACCCAGGAGTTCCTCGCCGACATGCTCGGCGTCCGCCGCCAGAGCGTGAACCTCACGGCCCGCATCCTCCAGCATGCCAACCTTATAAAATATCACCGGGGCGAACTCACCATCGTAGACCGGGCCGCACTTGAAGAAGCGTCCTGCGAGTGCTTCCGCGTGACCAGCCAGATGTACGAACGCATGATGAGGCTGACCTGACCACACCTCCATGCAACCGCAGTGTCTCCTGGCCCAAGGGTCTGACCAGCTTCATATCAACATTTTCTGTACCAACTCGTCAGAGATCCGTGTGCTAGGGGTGAGAATGCGAAGCGGCAAAAAAGCCTTGACCAATCAGGGACGATTAGGCAGAGGATGCATCTAAGGGAGTTACTTCAATGTCGATTATTCTCGTCGTTGACGATGCTGTTCTATGTCGCGAAGCGGTTTCAAGACTGCTGGAGTACGAAGGGTTCACGGTGCTGCGTGCCAACCACGGGCACGACGCATGGGCGATGATGTACCATCATGCGCCGGATCTGGTGTTGCTGGATTTGAAGATGCCGGAGATGGATGGGGTCACTTTTCTGCGGATGATCCGCGGAAGCCATCGGTGGCATGAATTGCCGGTGATCGTGCTAACAGGATTTGACGACGATCACGCTCTGATTGAAAGCGTGCGAGGGCTCAATATTCAAGACCTCGTGCTTAAGGGCAATTTCGATTTCGACGATCTGCTAAGTCGCGTGAAACAACATCTGCCCAAAGTGCTGGCGTGAAGGAATTGGGCACAACTGCGGCCCGATAGTCCTTAATGGGATCGATTTATTTTATTAAACTACGAAGTGGAATGGCCAGCGTATCTATAAATCAGTCGGATACTGCATGGAGTAGAATGGCCGGTTATTGCGCTAACGGCCATCTAGAACATCAGCTGTAGTTTATAACAACTTAATAGATGTAAAAAATTGCCACGCGGGTCGAGCCCCATATCCTTAAACTCGCTTGCGCGTACTGGCATGGCCACGTGTTCGATATTTCGGAAAGCCCTTTGCCTCGGAGTGGCTGGAATGTTAGCGTTGCGCCTGAATGCCAAGTGATACCATCGGACACACCGGTCAAGTGGATTCCAATTTCAACCCGAAATCAGGAACGCGATCTGCTCGCCACGACGGCCTGCAACTCTTTGCACTCTCCTTCGCCGCCTTGTTTCTCGAATTGATGGTGATTCGTTGGGTTCCCGCCGTCGTGCGATTCGTCGCCTACTACAGCAATCTGATGCTCATCAGTTCGTTCCTCGGTCTCGGACTGGGCGCGATGATGGCGCGCAGGCGATGGAATTTATTTCGCTGGTTTCCGGCATTTCTGCTGGCGAACATCGGAACGCTCGAGCTCTGCCACCAGATTGTTCACATGCCCTCGCCGGACGCCGAAGCCCGGTTCGGCCAGCAGGGCACGTTCTTCTTCAACTACCTTGTCCTGATAGGGATTTTTGTCCTGAACACCGCGGTATTCGTTCCCCTCGGCCAGCAGATCGGACGCCTCTTTCGCCAATTGCCGCCCCTGCGCGCCTATGCATTCGATCTCGGTGGAAGCCTTTGCGGCACGATCGTCTTCGGACTCTTTTCCCTTTACCATTTCTCCCCCTCGATCGGCGTCGCCACCGTCGCCGTGATTTACCTCGCAATCAACCGACGCCATTTCCTGGTGAATGCGACCTTGCTCATCATTGCGGTGATCATCATCCCGCTTTCGGTTGAGCAGGGTTCGATCTGGTCTCCGTATTATTACATCGCCATACATCCGTTTGAGACAGCCACGCAAGCGGTCTCCGAGCCGCCGCCCAATCTGCGAACGATGCAGGATCCCCCGCTCTACGTCGTGAGCGTGAACACGGATTTTTACCAATGGGACGGCACGCTCGACGTGCGCCGCTATACGCCCGGCCTGCCCTATTCCAATTACGTGCGAGATTTCCTCGACCCGGAATACCTGCTTCCCTATCAGCTTCACACGGTGGCAAAAAATGTCTGCGTCGTCGGCGCCGGCGGTGGTCTGGACGTTCAGGCCGCCCTGATGTCCGGCGCGGATCATGTTGACGCCGTCGAGATCGATCCTTCTCTGATCGGCATATCCCGCCGCTTCAACGCCTCGGGCGTCTACGACGATCCCCGCGTCCACATCCACATCAATGACGCCCGCGCTTTCTTTCAATCCGCGCGCGGCGGCTATGACATGGTCATCTTTGGCCTGCTCGATTCCCAGGCCCTTTTCAGCTATTCCAACAACATCCGCCTCGACGGTTATATCTACACCGTTCAAAGTATAAAAAAGGCATACAGCCTCCTGAAACCAAATGGAATGCTCTGCATTTCATTCGTCATCCCGCGCGAATGGCTCGTGTTTAAACTGGTCGAAATGATCAAAGAGGCAACCGGAGGAAACCCGGTTGTCTATATCGGAAACGGCCGGTGCATCCTCGGCGTCGCGCAAAACCTGAAATCTGCGATCCTACCTAAGGAAATAGCTGATTATCACCGCGCCGTTGGTCAAATGCCGACGATGGATTTGCCAACCGACGATTGGCCCTATCTCTATCTTTCGCGGCACACAATCCCCAACGACTATCTCATCGTCTGTGGTTCGCTGCTGGCGATTTCAGCCGGCGTAGTCATCGCCCTATGGCTCACCGATCGCGATATTCAAAACGGCGCAAACCTCGGTTTCGCGGGCGCACATTTTCTTTTCCTCGGCCTCGGATTTCTCCTCCTCGAAACCAAAAGCATCGGCGATTGTTCGCTCTATTTCGGCACAACATGGTTTGTCACCATGATCGTCGTCTCCGGCGTTCTGCTGATGGTCCTTCTGGCCAACACCATCGCCATGCGTCTGCGACAAACCTCCCACTGGCTCTATCTTCCTCTGCTCATTTCGCTCGCCCTGTTATATTTCACTCCCCGCGAACTGATCCTCGGCCGGCCGCTGGCGATCAGATTGCTCTGGACGCTTCTCATCGTGCCCCTCCCCATTTTCTTCGCCGGCCTGATCTTCTCCACCACCTTCCGCGACGGCGGCGATCCCGCCACATTACTCGCCGCCAACCTGATCGGAGCAACCATCGGCGGATTTCTCGAATACCTCGCAATGGCGATCGGAACCCGCGATCTCCTGCTGATCATCGCGGCTGCATATGTCGTTAGCTTAGTCTGCTCGTGGGTTTCCCGTTGTTCAAATATTCCATCAATGAGGTTGGTGGATTAAGAGAACCGTCAGGACGGCGATTTGGAAACGTCTCGCTCTATGAACCCGTCTTGATCGCGCGGACTTCCGCTTGATGCGGCGGTTCCTGCTTTTCGTTTTCTACAATTTTAAAATGATATTCTTGTTGATCGCTGGGATCATGTTAACGGGGATGATGTGCAGCAGGTTGTTTGTGTCGCTGACTGAGCACACGCCCGCGCCGGTTCACCTTGATAACTGGGCTGCCGAGTACCATGGCCAACGCTGGATTAGGTTGACAGGAATTGCCAAACTGGAATCGAGTGGCGAGTCGGACGAAGGCGTTTTCATTCCCATGGTTCCCTCCAATTATCGTCGCGGAGACATAATTCACGCGGTAATCATCGCCAAGCCAGGTCTGGTTCCCCGATCTGGGCCGATCACTGTTGATGGATACGATGTGGACCGTAATTTGAGCGTGTGGCTCCCGCAACTCAAGTTTGATCGCAACCCCGTCTGCCTGCTAATCGGCGAACGCCCCGAAGATATTCGGTTTGCAATCGCTTTTTTCTTGCTTGGTTTGCTGTTCGTCGGCGGTGCCGCCTATCGCCTTCGACGGTCGTGGCGAAAGTTCTTTCCCGCGGATAAAGCTGCCGATCCGGCGAATATCGGAATTGACATTCTTCTGTAGAGACTTCAGCCCCTGGTCTTTATTTTCCGATTGAACACTGGGCTGCCATGAGCGAGCGTCCTGGCCTGAGCTCGTCGAAGGCAGCGAGTCGAATGGAGCCAGCGGGACGCTAATAGAACTCCCAACCGCGTTTTTGGTTGAATTTGGACGACTCTCGGCCCAATTGGCCGACCATCTCAACGCGCTCTTTGCGTCGAGCTGAGTTTTCCGGGCGAAATGATTACCAATCGCAACGCCGCGCGGCGAAGCTGCCCTGTCGATTTGGTACTCTAACTCGAATGCGAACGAACTACTTCACGATAAAAACGCTTGTGTTCGCAAGCGTCGCCTTCTGCTCGTTCGGTCGAGTCGCGATGGCTCAGACGACGCAACCGATTGAGTATGGCAATAATCCCGCCGCGGGCCATTTCTACGATCTCCACGGTTTTCGCATGTATACAGAGGTTTACGGCAGCGGTGCGCCCGTGCTCATGATTCACGGCAACAACGGCAGCATCTCAGCCTTCTCGCACAACATTCCCGAACTGTCTAAACATTTCCGCCTGATCCTGGCTGACAGCCGATCGCAGGGAAAATCGCTGGACCCGGATCATCCCCTGACCTTCGAGATGATGGCCGACGATTTCTCCGATTTGCTCGATGCCATGCACGTCGATTCGGCCAACGTCATCGGATGGAGCGACGGCGGAATCAACGCATTGCTCCTGGCGATCCGCCATCCGGAAAAGGTAAAGAAACTCGTCTCCACCGGCGCAAACCTCTGGCCCGATGCCGACGCATTCCGGCCCGGCGTTTGGGACGAGGACTATGCTGAATTCAAGGCGAACCTCAACAAAAAACCGTCCAGCGATAAAGAAAAGAACGACCGAAAACTTTTCCTCCTCGATTGGCAGCATCCCCATATCTCATTGGCCGCATTGCACAAAATTCAATGTCCCTGCCTGATTGTCTGCGGCGATCACGACCTGATTTCCATTTCCCACACAGTGCTGATTTACCAAAACATCCCTCACGCCAATCTCTGGGTCGTCCCCAACTCCGGCCACGCCACGCTGATCGAACACCCGGGCGAATTCAACCGCAAGTGCGAGGAATTGTTTTCATCTGCCTTTGTCGATCATCAGTGAACGGCGCTGCTCGCTGTCCCCAAAATATGACGTCTTCGCCAGCGGGATGCGAATAGAACTCGCAATCACGTTTTTAAGCGAAATTCGGCGGGCAGACGCTACGTTGGCGACCCTATTGATTCGAGGCGGTAGTCAGTTGCCCAGAGTTGAAGCATGACGACTTGAAGAGAATAATTGTTCTATGGCGACCCGACTGACAGATCCAAGATGGACGGGAGTCGACTCACCATGCAAAAAGTGCGGGGCGAACGACTTCTTGTTGTATACGTCGTCAACGACCGCCAAAGTCAGTCGCTATTGCCGCCCATGCCAAGCGAAGCGACGGGAGGTGCATGCTGCGCGTAAGTTGGCAAATGGTGGAATTCACACTCGTCGCGAGTGGCTCNNAAGCAATATGAGCGTTGTCCTCGTTGCAATCGCAGGTGGGAAGAGATACCTCCGCGCCCCAACAAGCGATATGCGCACGTCTGGACGAAGGATCACATTGTGCCGCTCAAAAAAGGCGGCAGTGACGATATTTCGAACATCCAACCCCTTTGCTATCGCTGTAACTCGGCCAAATGCGACGGTGAGGGGGAACGCACAAGGCGTTATTCGGCCTGAGCCAACGCCAATCATCAGCCCCAAATTTCGGCAGGATTGAATCGCAAAGTTCAAACTCGTTCTGTTGCTATGGAGCGACGGGGAATCGAACCCCGATTTGCTGAATGCGATTCAGCCGTCATCCCGTTAGACCATCGCCCCGGGAAACTCAACGCCATTCTAGGTGACGCCAAAACAGCGTCAAGCCACGCATCCGCCCCCGGTTTTTGCAGGCATTCTCCAGCCGCCAATGCCAATTTGGCCCAGTATGACCCCATCTCAACCAAATCACCTTAATCTTTTCCCCTGTTTGAAATACGCAAATTTCCGGTAATATGATTGCAACCAACCGCTGTGCTTTCCATTTGTATGTGCAGGAGCCTCGTATGCCTCTCTTGGATGCCTCGGCGTTGGATCAGGATTTGGAGCAGCTCGCTTCCCTCTTTCGACTTCTCTCGGATAAAACCCGCCTGAATATTCTGCTCTCGCTCGCCAGGGGAGAGCGCAATGTCAGTTCCCTATGCAAGGAATTAGAGCTTCCGCAGCCAACGGTGAGCCATCACCTTGGCCTGCTGCGCGTGAACAACCTGATCTCCAACCGCCGCAAGGGCAAGCAGGTTTTTTACGCCCTTCACACTTCTGTAACATTGGCCGATGGCAACGCCCTGGAGATCGAGGCAGCAAGTTTTTCGCTGCGCATCGGCCGCAGGACGGTCACCCTTCGCCCGGCCCAGCCTCATCCCGAAAGAATCGTCCCGTGACGTGAATGAAAACGTCCTCCAGCGTCGGCTTACCAACCGACACCGATTCGATCAATCCCGGCAGCGCCTCGATAAGTTGCGGAACAAACTCATGCCCGCGCTGGCGTTCCAGCCGAACCATGCCGTCCACCGTTTCGGTCTCTAACTGGAATTTCTCGCGGATGATTTCAGCCACGCGTGACGACGCAGTCGTCTTCAGGCTAATCACATCCCCGCCGATCCGTTCTTTCATCGCTGCCGGCGTATCGCACACCGCAAGTCTCCCGCGATCCATGATCGCCAGCCGAGAGCATCGGTCCGCCTCGTCCATCAGGTGCGTGGTCAGAAGGATCGTCACGCCGTCGGTGCGTTGCACTTCGGCCAGGTAATTCCACATGTCGATCCGGGCCGCCGGGTCCAGCCCCGTGCTCGGCTCATCCAGCAGCAAAACGCGCGGCTGATTCAGCATCCCCTTGGCCAATTCCACCCGTCTCCGCATTCCGCCGGAAAATCCCTCGACGCGTTCATGGCGACGGTCCAGCAGGTTCACGCGTTCCAGCAGGCGGTCGATTCGTCGCGAAAGTTCCGCCCCGCGCAATCCATAAAGACGCCCCTGTTGCCGGAGGTTTTCATTAGCGGTCAATTGCTTGTCGAGACTGGCCGACTGAAACACAACCCCAAGATGACGGCGAATCTCCTCGCGGCTTTGAGCCAGGTCCAGGCCGAACATTTTCACAGTCCCCGCAGGCGCAGCAATGAGCGTGCAAAGAATGCGAAATAGCGTGGTCTTTCCGCTTCCATTGGGCCCGAGAAACCCAAAAATTTCCCCGCGCCGTACGCGAAGCGACAAATCCACCAAGGCCGCGCGCTTGCCATAACTATGGCTTAGATGATCGATCTCGACGATGTTTTCAGTTTCAGGCATTTGGAATATTTCATGGGGCTGGGAACGCAAATGGCACTTTCGTCTCGCCGCCGTCGGTGACTGTGATCTCCTCTTCCTGTTGCGGCAGAACTTCCTGCCAGGCGACAAGCGTATACTTTCCCGGCGGCACGTGCTCGATCGTGAAGCTGCCATCATCTCCCGTAACCGCAAACCAGGGATGGTCGAACACCCCAACCCAGGCGTTCATCCATGGATGAACATCGCACCGTACCGCAAACGGCGCTTCGGGCGACGCGAGTTGGATATCGCGTTGCCCCGGGCTGGGAAAGCCATAGTTAACATCTGGATTCACGGCACATTTCAGGTGGACATTATGCAATAGCGCATCACTGGATTTGAGCCGTAGCGTTTGCCCGGTTTGAACCGCGACGACGTGCGGCACATAGACGCACTTAATCTGATCCAGCACAACCGGCATCCTCAATACAAAAGTGGCCTTGGGCGCATCCTTGAGATAGACAATTACATTCTTCAGCCCCTGCCCAGGCCCGGTGACAATGGATTCATCGCTGACCATCGGCGAGCCGGGAATCACCTTGCGCAACGGCGAAAAACCCGCGAGCGTCACTCGCCCACGAATCACACCTTCCCCCGCGGCCGCGGCCCGTGCAATCTCTGGAACGTTTCCCCGATCGCAGCCGGCAAGGGCCAAAACCATGCTCGCCAAAAAAATGCAACCACTGAGACGCAGAGACGCGGAGGAATATGCAGAGAAGACTTTTAATTCCTCCGCGTCCCTCTCTGCGTCTCTGCGTCTCTGCGGCTGCATTTTGATAATGGAATTTTTGATCAAATCCGATCCAGCATCAGCACGGCCAAGAGTAAGGGCAGGTAGATGATCGATGCGAAGAATAGTTTTCGAGCCTCAGCTCGCGTCCGACGGGTCGCGCACGATACGCAAAATGCAAAAAATCCCACCCCCAGCAGCACCGCTGATACCGTGTAAACTTCGCCGCACACACCGACCATTGCCGGCAACAGGCTGACCGGCAGCATCGCGGCGCTATACAGCAGAATTTGTCTGCCCGTGGCCCGCAACGTTGGATCGTTCACCGGAAGCATCTTGAATCCGCCGAGGCGGTAGTCCTCCCGATATAACGTCGCGATCGCCAGGAAGTGCGGGATTTGCCAGACGAACAGAATTCCAAACAGCGCCCAGGCCGGCGCCGCGAGCGATCCCGTCACGGCTGTCCAACCCATCATCGGTGGCACCGCGCCGGGTATTGCGCCGACAATCGTATTTAATGTAGTCACGCGCTTCAGCGGCGTATAAACCAGTACATAGCTCAGCAAGGTGATCGAGCCCAGCACGGCCGTCATCCAATTCACGAATAGCAGCAGATAAAGCCCGCCGAACAATCCCGTGGTTACGCCAAGCAGCAGCGCGTGAGCGGGAGAGATTCGGCCGGTGGGCAGCGGGCGGTGAGCCGTGCGCGGCATGAGGCCGTCATATTCACGTTCCAGATATTGATTCAAAATAGCCGCACTCGCGGCACAGAGAGCCGTTCCGAAAAGCGCATTGGGCAATCGCGCCCAATCCGCCGTCGTTCTTGCCGCGATGGAAAATCCCACCGTTGTCGTGCCAAGAATCAGAAGGTTCATCCGCGGCTTGAGCAGCTCATAGAAATCCCGCCACGCCGATTCAGGCGTCGCCGCGGATAGATCGCAAATATCAGTCGCTGTGTTCATGAAACGTGTTCAAGGATTCTAATCATGCACCGCCGCATATTGAAGGGCTTCGACAGGCTGACGGCCTAAATCGCGCGTGTTTGATGCGATGACAACACCAAGCGATCGCATCACAATGACCCAGTTCGTCACCAGCAGCAGCGACCCCACAGCCACATGCGCCGAGGCGATATCCGCCGGCTTTCGCATCAATACCGTCAGGATTCCAAGCGTAACCTGAGTGACCAGGAGCAGCAGCGCCAGATATCCAAGCCTCGAAAAAATCGGCTGATTTCGCAGACGCATCAGGATCATCGCCGCCAGCGCGATCACCGCAATGCTGACCAACACAGCGCCAACACGGTGCGCAAAATGGATCCAGATTTGGAACAAGGTGATACGATTCAGCCCCAGATTCAGCCCGAAGCGATGAATCGCCTCCTGGCGAAACGCGGAATCAATCTTCGTCGGCGGAAGGAGATGGCCGTAGCTGGTGGGAAAATCGGGAATCGCCAACCCTGCGTCACTATGCCGCATGATCGCGCCGACGACGAGTTGCACCAGGATGATCGCCACCGCGCAAATCGCCAGCGGCAAAACTTTCCGCGCAGCGGGCAATTCATCCGCCGGAAAGTGACGGCCTTCTGTCCAGAATCGCGAAGTCATGACGCAGAATGCTGCGATAAAGCAGAAAAATACTTGAGCGGCACAACCATGAACGATGGCCAGATCGCGAATACTCAGCACGACGCGCAGTCCGCCGATCGCGCCCTGCGCGCACACCGCCAGGAAAACTCCCACGGAGGTCCATCGCACCCATCGACGCTTGTCCGTTGCCCACGCCGCGACCATTAGCGCGATCGTCAGCAACCCAACACCAGCCCCCGCCAATCGGTGTGTATGCTCAAACAAAATTCCGCCGACCCATTTGCTCGGCGGAAAGGTGAACATGTTGTATCCCCAGGAATTCGGCCAATCGGGAACCGACATTCCGGCTCCATGGCTGGTGACGAGGCCGCCCATGAAGATAAGTGGGAAGGTCGCCGCCGCCGTTATCAGCGCCAGCGTGTGGACAGTCCGGTTATATCCTTGTTTTGACACGTGAAGCTCGAAGTCGAATCCCTCAATCTGGCGATTCCCGCTCGCAACGCAATCCACTGCGACAAGATGCCGCGTTCGTCGCGGAGTGTCCGATAACCTGCGTTGTGAGCCAACCAATTAGCGTCACTTCATGGCATGTGTCAAATTGCCGATAGAACCGGCAATGTTTCCCATGCTTGCTTAAGCTGCCGCGTCAACTGACCGAGGACAATGATATGAATCGAGCCATCACATTCGTTTGTCTCTCTTTTTTCCTCTGTGCGTGCAGCAGCCACAACGCTGCGACACAGGCAGAGGGTCCGAAGCTGAACGCTGACGAGGCCAACCTTCCGGTTGCCAAAGATCCGCCAATTACAGCGAATACCCGCTACGCGGCCGGGCAATTGGCTGAATCGCAGGGCAACGCCGACGCCGCGATTCACCAGTACAATAAGGCCTTGGACATCGATCCCAAGCACCTTCCCTCGTTGTACCGCCTGGGCGTGATTGCCGCTGAGCAAAAGAAATACGATGCATCGATCGTGATCTGGAAGCAATATATCGTTCTCAGCAACGACGCTCCCGAAGGCTATGGCAATCTTGGCTACTGCTATGAGTTAGCAACCAAGCCCAACCTGGCTGAAGAGACCTACAAGAAGGGGATTGAGAAAGACCCCAAGAATGCGTATTGCCGCACCAACTACGGGTTGATGCTCGCGCGAAAGCACAAAATCCAGGAAGCCGTCCTCATGTGGAATCCGGTCCTGACGGATGCGGAAATCCATTATGATCTGGCCGGCGTCTATTCCCAGGATGGTCGCAAGCAGGAAGCCAAGGCTGAATATCAAAGGGCCCTGGCGTGCGATCCGACGCTGATCGATGCCAAAGCCCGTCTCAGCGAACTGCAACTAGGCAACTGATCCTGATTCTCAAATAGTGAATACGTTGAATCCGGGGCGGTCCCATACCGCCCCGGATTTCTCGTTTGATGGGAAAGTGCTGCCATCATTTCGCCGCACGCTCATTCTTTTTTTTATATCGATATAACTTTATATAAATAAGTAAGTTATGCTCACGCAAGACAACTATTGCTTTATTATGAAATATACTGCACAATTATGACGAAGATTGAGAAGATAACGTCAAATGGTTGCAAATAGCACTTCAATATTGGATCGCCGCGAAGTCGAACGACTGGTTCGCGAGGTCTTGCGGCAAAAGCTCCGGGGCCAGATCAATCCTCCGCCAGAGCGGGAGCAGCGCGCCGTCGCCGGCTCAAAATCGCACGGGCCGCCGCATCCGCTGGTGGTAAACGTCTCCGCCCGCCATATGCACCTGAATCAAGAGAATCTCGAAATCCTCTTCGGCCGCGGAGCCCAACTCACAAAGCTCAAAGACCTCTATCAAGCAGGCGAATTCGCCTCCGAGCAACTCGTCACTGTCGTCGGCCCGCGCCAGCGGATCATCCCCAATGTCCGCATCCTCGGCCCGCTCCGAAATTACACGCAGGTTGAGTTGAGCTGCACGGATGGCATCTATCTCGGCATCGATCTCCCGCTGCGAATCAGCGGAAACCACGAAGGCGCGCCCGGCTGCACCGTCCTCGGGCCAAACGGCGCAATCCATCTCAACAGCGGCGTCATCCGCGCGCAGCGCCACGCTCACATGTCCACCGAAGACATGGCCCACTACGGCGTGAAGGACGGCGATGAAATGCAACTCCGCATCGACGGCCCCTGCGGCCTGACATTCGCCGGCGTCAAAGTCCGCTATCACCCCAAGGTGATTCTCGAAGTGCATATCGATACCGACGAAGGAAACGCCTGCGATCTGGAATCAGCGACGAACATGGAACTGGTGAAATAACACGCAATCGGAATTAACTGAAAGGAACTTTTTATGACAAGCGAAGCCTTGGGCCTGCTGGAATGCAAAGGCATGACCGCCCTGATTGAAGGCACGGACGCGATGCTCAAAACCGCCAACGTCACAATGGTTGGCTGGGACAAATGCGGCAGCGGCATGGTCACCGTCTTCGTCAAAGGAGACGTGGCTGCGGTAAAGGCAGCCGTGGACGCCGGCGCGGAAGCGGCGGGGCGGGTCGGCACGGTTGTTTCCGTCCATGTCATCGCGCGGCCACATGATGAACTGGTCGGCATGATGCCTAAGCCAAAGAACGCCCCCGCGAAGAAATAATATCTCCAAAAACTTTTTATCAAGGATCACCATCATGGCAGAAAACAAATCAAGCAGCGCGCTAGGCCTGATCGAAACCAAGGGTTGGGTCGGCCTCGTCGAAGCAACCGATGCGATGTGCAAAGCCGCCAACGTGGAAATCGTCAAGACGATTCAGATCGGCGGAGCCTATGTGACCACACTGGTCCGTGGCGACGTCGGAAGCGTAAAAGCAGCCGTCGATGCCGGCGCTGAAGCCGCCGGAAAAGTCGGCGAACTTGTCGCCCAGCACGTTATCGCCCGGCCCCATCCGGATTTGCTTGAAGGATTCGGCGCTTAGCACGAACAGACTCCATGTTCATCCTTGCCGCCAATCTCGGAAGCACCAGCTTCAAATACAAGCTCCTCAACATGGAAGCCTACGGCGCCGAGGTCGCGCGCGGCGCGTATGAACGCATCGGCCAAAAGGATTCACCCTACATGACGCACGCCGACGTCTTGGACGTGATTCTCCAGTCCCTCCCGCATCCGCCGGATGCGATCGGTTTCAAAGCCGTGCATGGCGGCCCCATCAGCGGAGCCGTCCGCGTGAGCGATGAGGTGATCGCCACGATGGAGCAATTCTCCGATGTCGCCCCGGCTCACAACCCACCCTACATCGCCGCGATGAAGGCGTTTCGCCGCAAGCTGCCGAATGTCCCGCAAGTCGCCGTCTTCGAAACCGCCTTTCACCACACGATTCCGATGTCGCGCCAAATCTACGCGATCCCCCACGAATGGACGGAAAACCTCGGCATCCGCCGCTACGGCTTCCACGGCGCAAGCCACCGCTTCATCGCCAATCGCGCCACCGAAATACTCGGACGCCACGCCTCGCGCCGCATCATCAGCGTTCATCTCGGCGGAAGCTGTTCGGTCTGCGCGATCGAAAGCGGCAAATCCGCCGCGTGCAGTTTCGGAATGACCGTCCAGAGCGGCCTTCCGCACAACAACCGCGTCGGCGATTTCGACGGATTTGCCATCATCAGGCTCCTGAAGCATGGGATTGAGCTAAACGAAATTTTCCGCCGGCTGGCCAAGGAAGGGGGGCTGCTCGGCATGAGCGGCCTTTCGCCCGACATGCGCGATATCGAACGCGCCGCCGCCGCCGGAAATGCCCGAGCCAAATTGACGATTGACGCATTCGTCGAATCCGCGCGGCATTACATCGGCTCCTTCCTCGTCGTGCTCGGCGGATGCGATGTCCTGGTATTCACCGGCGGCATGGGCGAAAACGCTATCACCCTCCGCGCCGCAATCTGCAAAGATCTCGATTTCGCCGGCCTGATCCTCGACTCCGGAAAAAACCAAACCCGCGCCCAGGAAACCTGCATCAGCAAAGTGGAATCCAACGGCCAAATATGGGTCATCCCAACGAATGAAGAATTGATCGTCGCACTGGAAACCGAATCGGTTTTAAACACGAACTAAATTTATCAGGAGATTTTATGGCTATCGCGGAAGCAATCGGATTGATCGAAACCAAGGGCATCGTCGCGGCCGTCGAAGCGCTGGATGCGGCACTCAAATCCGCCAGCGTCCAATTCGTCGAGCAACACAAGGTCGGCAGCGGCCTCGTCGCCATCACCATTCGCGGCGACGTGGCGGCCGTTCGCGCAGCCGTTGATGCGGGCGCCGAAGCCGGCGGAAAAGTCGGCGAAGTCGTCTCCGTCCACGTCATCGCCCGACCGCATTCCGACGTGTCCAAAATGGGCTGACCCCTCAAGCGGCTTGCCGACTTCAGTCGGCATGTCTGAACGGAGCGAATTATGTTCCTGGCAAGAGTCACCGGTCACGTGGTCGCCACGCAAAAAGACAAGACGCTCAGCGGCCAAAAGCTGCTCGTCGTCGAGCCGCTCAACGTGAAATATGACGATGCGTCAAAACCGGCCAGTCTCGGCAACACCGGCCGTGCCATCGTCGCTGTCGATGTTGTCGGCGTAGGCGACGGCCAACTCGTCCTCGTCGTCCAGGGCAGCAGCGCCCGAATGACCGAGCAGACCAAAAATCTCCCAGCCGACGCCGTGATCGTCGGTATCGTCGATTCCGCGGTCTTCGCCGGCAAGACGTTCTACCAGTCCACGAAATAAGCCATGAACTCAGCATTGATACAGGATGTGGTGACTGAAGTGATGCGCCGCCTCGGCGACGGTCGTACACCGTCGCCTGCGCCGCGAACGCAAGCCCGCGCAGCGCATACGGCCACGGGATCACACGGCGTGTTCAGCACAGTCGATGATGCAGTCTCCGCCGCGACGGAAGCCCAAAAAAAGCTCGTAAAACTCTCGATGGAAGACCGCGACGGAATCGTCAAGCTCATCAAATCCATCGCCCGCCAAAATGCCCGCGAGTGGGGCGCGATGGAACTCGCGGAAACAAAAGTCGGCCGCCTCGATCACAAGATCGAAAAACTCCAAATCCTCGAACTCGTCCCCGGCGTCGAATATCTCCGCACCCTCGCCTCCGGCGGAAGCAACGGAATGTGCATCGAGGAATTTGCCCCCTTCGGCGTCCTTGGCGTCGTCACCCCCGTCACGCACAGCATCCCAACGCTCTCCGCCAACGCGATCAACATGATCGCATCCGGAAATTCACTCGTCGCCAACGCCCATCCAAGCGGCACAAATTGCGCCGCCCACGCCATTCGAGAATACAACAAACAGATCGCCGCCAAATATGGAATCGACGCTCTCATCACCTGCGTAAATCCCCCGACGCTGGAAACCGCGGAACAACTCTTCAATCATCGCGGCATCGCGTTGTTGGTCGTAACAGGCGGCCCAGCCGTTTCGCGGGCGGCCATGGGCGCGAAGAAGCGCGCAATCGTCGCCGGCCCCGGAAATCCCCCCGTAGTCGTCGATGAAACCGCCTGCCTGCAAAACGCCGCCACCTCCATCGTCAAAGGCGCAGCCTACGACAACAACCTCCTCTGCATCGGCGAAAAACAAGTCTTCTGCGTCGAAAGCATCTTCGACAAATTCCTCAGCCAGATGCAAATGGCCGGCGGATTCGTGCTGAACTCCGCGCAGATCGAATCACTCACCCGCGCAGCATTCAAAACCGACGCCAAAAATGGCAAGCCTCACGTCAACAAAGATTTCGTCGGCAAAGATCCATCGGTCCTGGCCGAAGCAGCAGGCGTGAAAATCAGTCCGGCGACGCAACTCCTCGTCGGCGAAACCCGCGCGGATCATCCATTCGTGCAGGAAGAACAGATGATGCCCTTCGTCCCGTTCGTCCGCGTGAAAAATGTGGATGAAGCCATGGAACGCGCCATCGAAAGCGAACATGGCTATCGCCACACGGCGATCATTCACAGCCGCAATATCGACACCATCACCCGCTTCGGCCGACAGGCGAACACAACACTGTTCGTCGTCAACGGCCCAAGCATGGCCGGCCTGGGCCTCGGCGGCGAAGGATATCTCAGTTACAGCATCGCAACGCCCACCGGCGAAGGAATCACCACGCCGCTCACATTCACGCGTTATCGCCGCGTCATGATGACCAAAGGATTGAGGGTGATCTGATGCTTTTGGGACAAGTCATTGGTCACGCAACTGCTACCGTGAAGCACGCGAGCCTCGCCGGCTGGCGAATGCTGCTCGTGCAGGTGCTGGATTCAAATCGA
Source organism: Phycisphaerales bacterium (assembly GCA_003153655.1). Taxonomy (GTDB): domain Bacteria; phylum Planctomycetota; class Phycisphaerae; order Tepidisphaerales; family Tepidisphaeraceae; genus PALSA-1353. Next base: position 15,837 of record PMAK01000053.1, on the reverse strand, counting down.
AAGCCCGAAGGTGATCTGCTCGTGGCCATCGATCGCTTCGGCGCAGGCAAGGGCCAGATCGTCGTGCTGAACAGCGACGGAAAATCAGCGCGCCAGTATGTCGGCAACGAAAAAAGCCCCGTCCGCTGGTGCGTGATCGCACTGGCCGATCAGGAATCAGAATGATCGTCACCGCCCGACAACTTCAGGACATGGGCCGCGGCCTGGAAGGCGATCAAATCGTCCTTCCCTACGGCTCGCGCCTCACGCCGCTCGCCCTCGATTGGGCAAAAAGCAAACGCGTAAAGATCGGCTACGGCCCGGCGGAAATGTCACAAACGTCGGCCCCGTCGGGATCAGCAAATTTCCTCTGGTGGTGCGACGCCCAATGCGGCGCGGCCAAAGCCGCCATTGCATCAGTTAGCCGCGAATCAAACCTCGCGCCGATCGAAGTTCCAAACGCAACGGTGCATCTTGTCCCCGCGATCAAAGCGATCGCAACACGGACCAAATCCCAGCAAGCCGCTGGCGGCATTCTGCTCGTCAAATCCGCCGCCGAAGCAATCGTCTACGCCAATCGCTGCCCGTCCATCCGCGCCATCGTCGGAACATGCCCGGAATCCATCGATCAGGGAATCAGCGCTGTCGCGGCCAACGTGCTCATCCTCGAATATCCCTACAAAAACTTTTCACAGATCCGCAATCTCCTCTACCGATTCACGAGAGGCACGCGAAATCTCTCCCCCGAAATCCGGCAACGGCTGGAGGAGCTGACATCATGCGCGTAGGCAAAGTCATCGGCCGCGTAACGCTCAATCCGATGTATCCCACGCTCGTGGGCGGTCGATTTCTGCTCGTCGAGGTCCAGGATCGCTTCAGCCTCTCCGGCAAACCACGCCAAAGCACCGAATCCCTGGTCGTCTACGACGAACTCGGCGCCGCCGAGGGAAATCTGATCGCCTTCACCGAAAGCCGCGAGGCGTGCATGCCGTTCTATCCCGAAAAAATCGTCCCTCTCGACGCCTACAACGCGGCAATTCTCGATGCCGCGGTGGTGACATCACAGATTTGATGGAGTTCATATGGCTTACCAAAAATTAAACGGCTCAGACCGAATCAGCGAATGGAAACTCAAGGACCTGATGTGTGACATCGGCCGTCGCATCTGGCTCAAAGGCTTTTGCGCCGGCAATGAGGGCAATCACTCCTATCGTCTCTCCGAGGATCGGATTCTCTGCACGCCCACCGGCATCAGCAAAGGCCAGCTAAAGCCGGACGATCTCTGCGTCGTGGATTTGGAAGGCAAACAAGTTTCCGGCAAGCGCGCACGCACCAGCGAAATCCTCATGCACCTGTTTATCTATAAAAACCGCCCCGATGTTCGCGCGGTCATACACAGCCATCCGCCGCACGCCACCGCATTCGCGGTTTCAGGATTGGAATTACCAACCTGCATCCATCCCGAAGCCGAGGTATTTCTCGGCCGCGTCCCCATGGCGAAATATGTAACCCCCGGCGATACGCGATTGGGTGAAACCCTCGCCCCGTTCGTGAAAGATGCCAACACCGTTTTGCTCGGCAATCACGGAGCCGTCTGCTTCGACAAGGATTTGGAATCCGCCTATTACAAGCTCGAAATCGTCGATGCCTACGCCCGAATCCTTCTGCTCGCCAAGCAGCTTGGATATGTCCAAACACTTTCGCCGGTTGAGATGAATGAATTGCTCGCGCTGAAATCGAAATTCGGCATGACCGATGCCCGCGTAACACCCGACGGCAAAATTCATGGCCTAACCTGCGGCAGCGATTTCCTCGCCCGCGTAGGCGGCGAAGTCGCAACCAAAGGCCGCATGTGCGTCGGAGGCGGCACCGGTCCCGTCGAATCAAAACAACCCTCCGCAATGGAAAAAGCGGTGGAAGCGCTAACGCCAGAAAACTACGGCGAGCAAGACATCGAGCAACTAGTCCAGGTCATCACCGATCAAATCATGGCCACAGCCCAATAAAAAAAATATTTAGCGGCGGTGCGCAGCACCGCAGGTTGCAAAGGCAAAAAATGAAAGTCAGCATCATAGGCGGCGGGGGCCGGGTCGGCAGCAACACAGCCTTCGCCCTCCAATGCGCCGCAATCGTCAGCGAAATCCATCTCCTGGACGCAAACGATCAAGTGGCCCAAGGCGAGGCCCTCGACCTGATGCACGGCTCCAGCGTAGCCGGCAATCAACAAATCTACGCCGGCGGATACGATCGCTGCGCGGACAGCGACATCATCGTCATCACCGCCGGACTCCGCCGAAAGCCCGAAGAAAGCCGCCTCGACCTGATCAATCGCAACGTCACGCTCTTCCGGCAAATCCTCGATTCGCTAAAAGCCACGATTAAAGGGGACGTAACTCTTTTCGTCGTCTCCAATCCGGTCGACATTCTCACCCGCCTCGCCATCGACCATCTCAACCTCGATCCAAATAAAGTAATCGGCCTCGGCACCCAACTAGACACCGCTCGCTTCCGCTCCCTCATCGCACAGGAAACCGCTCTCCCCCCAAGCCAGATCAAAGCCCTGATCCTCGGCGAGCATGGCGACAGCATGGTCCCCATCTGGTCGAGCGCTACTGCCGCAGGATTGCCGCTGATCAAAATGCCGAACTTTGGCAGCCCCGTGCAGCAGCGAATCTTCGACCGCACAAAAACCAGCGGCGCCGAAGCGATAAAACTGAAAGGCGGCGCAGGTTGGGCGGTAGGACTGACCATCGCAGAAGCGGTCCATGCGATAGCCCTCAATCAACCAAAGATCCTCCCGCTCAGCACGCGATTGTCAGGCGAATACGACATCAAGGGAATTTGCACGAGCCTCCCCACGCTCATCGATCGCCGCGGCGTAGTGAAGCGATTCGAAATCGACCTCTGGCCCCGCGAGATCACCGGAATCCAAGGCGGCGCAAAATCGCTCGACACAACCTATGCCCAGCTGAAATAGATTTATGCTCATCGCCGAACGCCAATCCAGACTCCGCGAAGTGCTGGCCAAACGCCGCATTTTGCCGCTGGATGTGCTGTCCGAAGAATTGCGGGTCTCCCAATCAACAATCCGCCGCGATGTCGAGGCGCTGGAACACCAGGGCCTCGTCCAGCGCACCCACGGCGGAGTAATCTGGATCGGCGATCGCGCCGCTCAGGGTCAGACGCGCATTTACGCGTTTCACCAGCGAATGAATGTTCAGCTCGAAGCCAAACGAAAAATCGCCGAAGCCGCCGCCCGACTCGTCACAACCGGCCAAACAATCCTCCTCTCCGGCGGCACCACAACCTTCTACCTCGCCGAACAACTCCACGGCTGCTCCGTCCAGCTCATCACCAATTCCCTCCCCATCGCCAATCTCTTCATGGACGACGACAACGTCGAACTCATCATCACCGGCGGCCTGATGTACCCGCGCTACGGCGTAATGCTCGGCCCAACCGCCGAAAGTTTCCTATCTACTGTCCACGCGTCTCGCATGTTCTTCAGCGCTGCTGGGATTCTCGATAATGCCCTCTACAACCAAAACATGCTGCTGGTAGCCGCCGAACGAAAAATGATGGAGCAATCGCAGCAGGTGGTATTGCTAGCCGACAGCGGAAAATTCGGCCAGCAAGCGCTCGTACGGCTATGCGATCTCTCGCAAGTTGACACAGTAATCAGCGATGTCAATCTCCCGCCGGATCAGCGGAAGGCTGTCGAGGATGCGGGGTGCGAATTGATTATCGCCGACGCGTAACGCGAAGCCCACTACCCCGGTACCCGCGCCATCTTCGGATCCGCCGGATTATACCGCACATTAACTTTTCGCCCCGCCGGATATCGCTCCGCATTTCGCCCGCGATAAACTTTCATCACCCGGTAATCTTTCCCGCCGACCGTGAATTGGCACGTCACCACCGTCTCATCCCTTCGGCCATGCTCGTCCCGAATTTCACTATTCTCCGCCGACACCACCGCTCCCGTCGTTGCCGACGTCATCTTCATGTCTTTGCTGTAGTAGTAGCGCGTGAGAATGACGATCGCTAACAAGATCCAAAAGAGAATGATGTAAATCGCAATCATAGCGAGGCCGGAATCGTATTCATTGCCCGCGAAGGATCAAGCCGCGACAGATAGTTCAGTCGTTTGGGGCATTTCGAACAGATCGAGCACTGGGCGATTTTCCATGGATCGCCATTGCTCCGTCCGTTTCGGACCGTGAACCGGCGAGATGTTGGTAATGATGGCCGCGTCGAAGCCAAGCAATCGGGCGTCATCGTCGCTAACCACCGGTATGTCACGGTATTGCCGCCCCGATCGGGCGAGTTTCGCATCGGCGACGGCTACGATTTCCAATCCAAGTCCGCGCGCCGCCAGCCAGAACGGAAATATATTCTTACCCACGTCGATTAGCAGGATGGATCGAAGATTGTGCTGAGCAACCGCATCAGCCATTCGCGAGCGAATGCCCTGAATCATCGCGAATTGCTCAAACGCTTTGGCGGAGACAGACTGCCGTCGGCTGGGAACGAGCGCCTTCATCAATCCCGAAAATAATCCGCGCCAAAACGCCACCCGATGCCGCCATCCCTTCGTTTGCGCGATCCACCGATAACGGCGCATCCAGTCGATGGCATAGGGCCGCACCCATTGCCGCGGAAATCGCCGTGCAATGACAAGCAGATTGTTCCGCACGTCCAGCCGCGTAGTACGAGCAGGCTGACGAGCGCTCGATGCCTTAAGATGTTGAACCCGAAGATCCGCAAATCGCTGAACCCGCCACCCGCCATTCATCAGCCGCAGCGAAAGATCATATTCCTCCGCCTGCATGAAAAAATCATCCGGCAAACCGCCCGCTTCAATCAGCGCTTCACGCCGAAACCCTGTGCCGCAGCCAATGAAAACGCTCGGAAACGCGCTGGATTCATGTGATCCATCCGGCAAAACCACATCGAACACCGCCGCTCCAAGCCGGGCATCCGCCTCAAAATATTTGATCATCCGGCGAATCGAATCGGCATTGGGATACGAATCATCGTCGAGAAAAACGATAAACTCTCCCTTGGCTTGCGCCAGCCCGACATTTTTTGCGCACGCCCCACGGTTGGCGCATTGTCTCAGCAAATGCACCTTGGGAAACTCGTCCGCGATCGCGTCCGCCGTCCCGTCCGTGCTGGCATTATCAACAACAATCGTCTCGGCAACAAAATCCGGCAAGCTTTGCAGACCCCGCAATTGCCCCAATGTATTCAGCACCGCTTCGCGCCGATTGTACGTCGATAGCAAAAACGTCACGCGCGGCGAACGAAGCGGATGAAGCCCCCGCAATGTGCATGGCCGCGACGGATCAAAATCATTCCGATACGGATTCTTATCCGGCAAATCCCACTTGGCGAAAAGCTTCTGATTATCTTCTCGCCCGACGGAATTATCCTGGGCGCGCCGGTCGTCATCATGCTGCTCATGATCGACATAACACGCATAAGCCGGCTCGACGCGCAGCCCCGCGTGCCACGCCTTCAGCGAAAGATCAGGATCAGCGCCATAAAAATAAAACCGCTCGTCAAAGTATCCGAGCGAGCAATACGTCTCGCGCCGCCCGATCGGAAAATTGGCATAGAGCGTCCCGCGAACATGGCACAGGCGATATTCACGCCCCTCGTGCATCGTGTGGTACGCGACATTCTTCTGCGCCGCATACCGGTGAAACATCGCAAGAAACGCGACGTCAGCAGCGGCGTCGTCGATTTGCCGCACAGCGGCGTCCAATGTCCCGGGCAATGGCCGCGCATCATCATTAAGCCAGATCATGTTCCGCCCGACGCCCGCGCGAAATCCCTTGTTCGCCGCCCGCACAAAGCCGTCACGTCTATCCTCGCGAATGACCGTGAGCCGGCCGCCCAGAGTTTTGCGGGCGCTCGCCAATACCTCTCCCGTCCGATCCTCACTCGCTCCATCAACCACGATCACTTCAAACGAGCATTGCACATCGTCGCACAAGCTCGAAATGCTCCGCTCCAGCAGATCAGCCCGGTTGCACGTGGGAATGACGATGGATAGATCAATCATGGCTGCCGTCCTTGCTCCAAGGATTATTATCGGCCCATGCCCCCTCGCGAGGTGAGTTCTGCCGCTCATGCCCAGACCGTATTCTTGACGATATCGGACCTGAGGCGGACCCATGACCCTGGATACACCCGTAGCGATGTTTCTTTTCAATCGGCCGCAGCACACCGCTCGCGTTTTCGCCGAGATCGCCAAGGCCAAACCGGCAACGCTTTTGCTCATAGCCGACGGTCCGCGCAACCAGGTAGAAGAGGAAGCATGTCTGGCTTCCCGCAAAATCGTTCAGGACATCGACTGGACCTGCGATGTCCGCCGAAATTTCTCAGATGTAAACCTCGGCTGCCGTCGTCGCATGTCCGGCGGAATCGATTGGGTCTTTTCGCTATGCGAACAAGCCATCCTGCTTGAAGACGATTGCATCCCCCATCCCACATTCTTCCCCTACTGCGCTGAACTGCTCGGCCGCTACCAGGACAACGAACAAATCATGATGATCAGCGGCGACAACATGCAACTCGGCCGTCGCTGCACCCCATTCAGCTATTACTTTTCAGCAATCCCCCACATCTGGGGCTGGGCCACCTGGCGAAGGGCCTGGAAACAGTACGATGTCCACATGCGTGATTGGGCCGCCGCACAAGCATCTGATTTCCCCGGCGATTTCGTCTCTCCTGCCGCCGCCCATATTCATCGAAAAATGATGGAGGATGTCCACGCCGGCCGGATCGACACCTGGGATGTTCAGTGGGAATACGCCTGCTGGAAACGACGCGGCCTCAGTATCCTGCCCGCGGTCAACCTCGTCACCAATATCGGTTACGGCGTCGCCGCCACCCATACCCGCAAACGCGACGCCTTCGCCGATCTTCCCTCCGAAGCAATGAAATTTCCCCTCTTGCACCCACCCGCCATCGAGCGGCATTCTCTGGCCGACCAGGCGTTTTTCGACGCCGCGATCAAAGCCGCATAAGTTTGACCGCCTGATTGTCCGAAACGGTCCGCGTTGAAAGTTTTGGCGCCAACGTCAGCGCCGTCCGCACCCACGCATGCGTCGCGTTTCCCTTGGATTTCGCCACAAGTCGCTGCGCGATGCGAACCCGCCACGGAGCAATCGCCGCCTCGCGTCTCACGAAAAGCGTGTAAGCCCGCGACCCTGCCGTGATATAGCCGAATTGCTCCGCGATGTGCCGCATTGTCCGGCTGGAATAAAACGCGACATGCTGCCCGGTCTCCGGTGCATAGTACCACCAGTTTGGCTCATGCCCGCGATGAAGTTGCGTGCTGATGAGCACCGCGTCCGGCTGTCCGGAAAACAGGTTTTTTAATTCCGTCCGAACATCGTTGAGATGTTCCAGCACCTCAAATGCCGTCACCAGCGCAAAGTGTTCGCCGGCGTCCGCATCAAATCCTCGCGCGAAAATATTCTCGGCATATCGATCGCACGTCCAAAAATTGTATCCGCGATCGCGCATCATCCGCGTGAAAACCCCATGGCCGCCCCCATAATCCAGGCATCGCGCCTCCGCCTTAATCCCCAGCGCCCACGCCACCGCATGAGTCAGTTCACCCGTGAGCCGGTTTCGCGCGATGGCCCCCGTATCCATCGCGGCGATCGCCGACGTATACGCCTCGCCAAGCCATGCAGGCTCGCTCGTCTGAATAAGATCGCACCCGCCGCATTGGTAATACCCCGCATCCCATCGCCGCAGGACCGTCTGGCGAAAAATAAATCGCGCCGCCGCTCCGCAGAGCCGGCAAGGAATCTCTTCTACCGCTACCTCACTCCGGGGGACTTCTAGCGCTGTCATACCAACTCCTTACGCCGCGGCTACGACCCGCGTCTCCCCGCTCAGACTCATCCACGCCTCAACAATCCGTTCCGGCTCAATCCTCGTTACGCACTCCGCCGTCGGCAGAATGCACCGATTCATGCATCCCTCGCACGGCATGGAATGATTCAAAACCACCGCCCGTCGCGTCGCCGGCCAAGGCAAAAATCGTTTCGGATGCCCGCCTCCGCACAAGATTACGCTCCGCACATTCTGGGCCAAAGCGATATGCGCCAAGCCCGTGTCCACGCTGAAAAATCCGTCCAGTCGGCCGATCAGCGCCGCCAGCGACGGAATCGACATACATGCCGTCATTCGCAAATGCGGCCCGCCAATCGCGCTCCCAAGCCGATCCAGATTCGCCGTATCTCCCGGCCCGCCGATCAGCGCCAAAACCGTTCGCTCTTCCTTCCAAAGTCGCGCTGCCACTTTCGCCCAATGACGATGCGGATATTCCTTCATCGCCTCCATCCCGCTTGCGACAAGACCGGCAATCCGCGAAGCACCGATTTTCTCCGCCGCTCCGGTCCACGCGTTCCATTGTTCAGCCGCCCCGGTCGTAGCCGGAAAGACCACGGGCAATCGCCCGCCAATATCATCTCCCCACTGCCGGGCCAGATGAGCATTGCGCGCCAGTTCATGACCCGCGGGCAGCGGCGATAAGACTTTGTTCGCAGCTTTAACTGTCCGAGCCTGCTGCTCAGCAAACTGATTCTCCGTATTCCCGGAGCTATACCATCGCTCGCGGGCCCTCGCCGAAACGAGCACCCAATTCCCCAGCGGCTCCGGACTCTGCGCCAAATAAGCCGCCACCTCAAACTTCCATCGCCCAAACAGATACCCCATCCGCATCCGCCAGCGCGCCGATCGAAATACTTCAAGATTCCCCTGCTTATAACCCCGCGGAATTTCCATCCTCCGCGCAACATACGGACACTCCCGCATCAAATCACACGTAGCGGCGGGGCCCCACAGAATAAATTCTCGCCCCGGAAATCGCCGCGCAAGGTTCGCCATCATCGGCTCCGCCAGCACCGCATCCCCCAGCCCATCCGTGCGAATCATCAGAACCGCCGGACGCTGGCGAAAAAAAAGAGAAACACATCGGCCCCACGCATGGCTGATATGAAACAGCGCCGCCAATCCCAATCGCCGCGGCCCCGCGCCAAGCGAAGTCGCCGACAAAGGCCATCGATAATCAGGAAGGCTGCTTGGCCAGGGCATGAGATCATCCATCACGGAAGCCGGTACATGATCGTTCGCATCGTGTTGGCAAACGGCTCGTACCCGTGACCTCGAAGATATCGAGTCGTCACGGAATCGTTAATCTCCCGCCAATTGGAAACACTGATGTCTTCCACCAATACCACCGTCGGCCTGAATCGCTTCCAGTCATTGGAATGCAATACCTTCAGATCAAATCCCTCCACATCCACCGTCAGAAAATCAATTTTGGTTCCAGCCGGCAAATGCTTTTCGAGAATCTCCTCCAGCCTCCGCGTCCGGATCGGCATTCGCTCTGCGATGTAGTATCCCTTTTTCCCATCCCGCTCAGCCGCCAGGGCCGGGTCAAAGGTATTAAGGGCCGGCTCGTTGAAGACGAAATAAGTCAGTTCCTCCGACGAATCAGACACCGCCGCCTCAACATTGATGTCATTCGGCCGCGCCCGCCGAAACGCCTTCATGCTTCCCGGCATCGCTTCGATATTGATCCCGCGCCACCCTCGAAAACGATAAAAATGATACGTATTCGAAAATCGCTTCGGATGGTGCGCCCCCACATCAATATAAAACCCATCCCGTTTGCCCAGGAAAAGCTCCGCCAGAATCAGGTCTTCCCCCTCCTGGCCGAACCCATGCCGAAAATAACGCGGCCGTCGCGCCGCTTTTGGAGTTGGCTGACTTTTTACCAGTACCGGCATATCAATCCTCCTCAAAGCCGCCTGCGAACGGACGGCCCCATGCACGATTTGCTTCAAATCTCGCGTCATTCACCCATCACCGCCGCGCAGGTCGGACCTACGCTGGATTGATGATCGCAAGGCAAAATCTGGCTACTTAGAAACGCGTCGTCGCGATAGAAAATCGAGGTGCAATTGCGATAGAGGTACGACGGAATCAGCCCGAAGAAGTCGAGCCGTTTCCAGCCGCTGTCCATCAGAAATGCCATGCCCTCCCGATACATTTTCCGGTCCGAATTGTCGAAGACGATGATGCCACCGGGTTTGACGCTGGACGCGGCCCGGCGGGCGCACGGGTTGCGCCATTCGCCGTCGATGACGACCGCATCGTACGGCCCCGCGTCCGGCGCGTCCTGTAGATTGGCATAACGGTCCGCGTCCTCGGCCAGCACGATCGTTGCGTTGGACGGAGCTTCCGATGCGATGAGCTGATGCCACGCCCGGTCGTGCTCGACGCCGATCACCCGTTTTGTTCTTGCCGCCCACCATAGCGTCGAGTTCCCGCATCCCCATTCCAGGACCGTCCAGTTCCTTTGCACTCGTGGCTCCAGAAAATCGATGGCCGGATAGGTGAACCAGGGAATCGGCCCTCCGCGGGCATCGACCGGTCGGCCATCGAACACGGAATTCAACCAGCCGGAGGTCACCAGAGCGTTGATGCGAAACGGCGCCAGGCGCACGACGTTTTCCAGATCGGCGCCACGCTTCAACGGCTCAAACAGATTCGCGTGTCGCCCGCCGGTCGTCGAGNNCACGGCCCGCCGCAGCAGTTGGGCCGCGTCGGGGAATCGTCCCGTTCGAGAGCATTCCGCTGCCTCTGCCATCAGAGCATCGGATGCCGCCGGGTCAGATATTGATTCGATTGCTTGCATCTAAATCCTTACGCGGCAACGCTGGACGGAAGAGTGACCGGCGACAAATCCGCCGCGATGAATGACAACATTCTCTTGGAGATTGCCGTATACGTGTGCGTTTCCAGCACCCGTTGCCGCATCTCCCCGACAATTTCCCGCCGCTCATCCGGCGATGCTAAAAAGTGCCTCACTTGCTTCACCAACTGCTCGCGGGCCGTAAACGTAACCCGTTCATGCCGATCGAAAAGCGTGTTCACCGTCCGCGTAAATCCGCCGAGGGCGCATTCTTCCAGCGCCGCAAAATAATAATCAGGATCGCTCGCAGGATCGACGAGGGTCATCTCTGCATATCGTTGAAACAGCCGCGACAAGGTTTCGTCGCGCCCCTCCACCATCTCGAGCCCGCTCCGAATCCCGCGCGCCTGACACCAGTTCCAGATGTCGCGCAGAACAATTTCGATCTCATCACCCGTCACCGAGCGGATGAGAAAAAATCCGCCCGCCATCAGTCCATCCATCAGCCGCTGATGCACGCTGCCGAATGGCGTCACCTGCAGATTGATCTTGCTCGCCTGATAGATCGCCGGCAGCTGCGATTCGTTATCCGCCACCCCCCGCGCAAATCGCTTGAATTCCGGATGATTCTCCCATCCCTTCCCATACAGCCGCAGGTCCACGCCCATCTCCGCGACCCAGCGAATCGCCTGGTGACGGAACATCGCGTTGTTCACCCGTGACACAAACAGGTCCAAAAGCCCGTTCATGTCCGCCGTCAATTGATTGTCGCGCAGCGAATCAAGAATAATCTTCTTGATCTGATCCCCGGCAGTAACCGATCCCCCCGCGTCATAAATCGCCCGCAACCGCTCGTACAAATCCTCTAGCAATCGCTTCGTCTCCGGCGATCCGTTGCGCTGAATCTGCTCGCTGATGATCTGCTCCGCCGGCATGCTCGCGTGGCTCACGAACGAAACATCGCACCGCAGCGGCGCAAGCCGCTCTTCGCTGATCGCCCCATCTCTGAACCGCTCGGGATTAACCCCAACCATCGCCGGCATGAATCGAGAACCCGGATATCCAAAGCGATTCACAAGTTCCGTCCGCCCATAACCCATCGTGTAATCCAGCCGCTTCTGCGCTCGCCCGCCTTCAGCCGAATATATATTCGGCAACCGATCCTGCACCCACATCACAAACGGAACCCGCTCCGCCACGCCCCGCAACTCGCCCCGGTAATGATCGATGATGACCACCAGATCCGGCTCAAACTCCGCGCACGCCACCGCCGTCGACATCCCATTGCAGAAATGGTGATCATGATCCTCAATCACCAGTTGTGTCTGATGCCCCAGCCGCTCAAACGACGCCAGCCAATCGCGCATCGAATATTGCAAAAACGTCGTGAATCGCGAGGTAATCCCCAGGATTTTCAACGGCCGCCCCGAACTCAGAAGCGACCCAATCGCCTGCGGGCTCATTGTTCCGGTTGCCTCGCGTAACCGCTCTGTGCAACTGACAAATTGCTCATTGGTCTTCGCCGTCGCCTCTGCCAGGATTTCCTCAAGCGTCGGATTGCCGCTCCACAGTGCCGAATCGACCCGCACCGAAAGCCGCGGCCAAGGACACGCATAGTCCGTCACCAGGCTTTTCCGGAAATCGTTCATGGCTCCATCCCCGACGAACAGCCGAACCCGCTCATCCGCCAGCAAGCTCCGCCAGTCATGCACATGCAGCATGACCCACAACCGCTCGATGTCCTGGATCAGGAAAAACAGCGGCGGCCGATGCCCGGGAACCGCCGGCGTCTGGCACGGAAGCTGATAAATCCCGTTCCACAGCCATNNTGCAACCCGCCGATGGATAAAGCTGCTTGATCAATTGGGTTGCCTGTGTCGCCGTTAATGATTGCGGCAGGGGGGTCACGCCCAGAACATTTCCCACCCCAAGCTGAATCGTCTCCGACGTCGCCAATATGTGATACGTCTGCTTCGGCGCGAAATTCGCCAACAATTCAGCCAGCTTCGGCAATCGCGCCGACAGCGAGCGAACGTTCGCCGAAAATCGCGCACCCAGCGCTTTCAGCGGCGTCCATGAGAATGTAGGCGCGGAACCATCCACGGCATTATCTCTTATCGGCCGATTTGGCGCTGCCACGTGAGAGATTATCGGGCCTTGCCCGCCACTCTCGATCCCCGTCTGTGAGCCGCCATACCCCCGCGACGCCGCCCGTGCGAACAGTTAATTCACTCGCGATCGGCGACGATATCGTCTACGGAGGAATCTATTTGTAGACGAAGCAGTCTTCGTCTCATCCCATGTAAAACCCGCCCATGAGCCAGCAAACGATCATCATCGCCGACGACGAAGCGTTTCTCGCACAAATGCTCTCTTTCAACATTCAAAAGAGCGGCCACAAGGTCTTCATCGCCCGCGATGGCGTCGAACTCTGTGACATGGCCGCAAAAAAACGCCCAAACCTCATCATCACCGACTACCAGATGCCGATCATGAACGGCCTCACCGCGTGCATCCAGCTGAAACAAAACCCCATCACCGCCGATATCCCAATTTTAATGCTGACCGCCCGCGGACACCGGCTCAGCCCCGAAGAACTGTCCCAGACCAATATTCGCCTCATGATGCCCAAGCCATTCAGCGTGCGTGAGGTGATCGCCCAGGTCGAAAACCTTCTACACGCCGCCCAGACGGCTTTGCCTTCAGGAGAATCCCCAACATGACCCTGCTCGCCGCCGAGCCTTCGACCACCTTCACCGAATATTCCCAGCGCGCCCTGGAACTGGGCGTTCCCTGCTGGTGCTGCGACCAACACGGCGAAATCATCGCCCACACGCGCGATAACGAGCTTACCGCCGCGCTCGCGCAATCCGGCCAATTTCGCGCCGGCTTGAAAGCCGCCGTCCGCGATCCCGTCGATCCAAACGCCACGGCGTTTTTCACCCATCGCAGATTCCTGCACCTCGCGGATTCCGACGCAACGATAGTCGCGCTGATCCTCTCAAACGATCCATCAGAGAAGGCCACCGCAATTGGTTGGTGCGTAGAGGCCGGCATCGATCGCCAGGCGGCCTNNTTCGCCCGCCGCAATCCGGATCAGATCGATGAAATCATCTCGATATTGAAACATTATCACCGCGACATGGCCTTCGCCGCCGACGAACATCGGCTCTCGGATCAGTTCACGCATCAGCTTTCCCAATCGTATGAAGTGATGAATGTCCTGTTCCGTATGGGCCGCTGCCTCAATTCCAGCAGCGACGCCGAAACCGTAACAAAAAACGTCTGCGACGAACTCGCCCACGTCCTTCCATTCAGTTGGGTCGCCATCTGGTTCAAGGGCGGCGAACTGGTCCTCCCCGAACTCGCCGGAAAACTCACCGCCAGCGGCGTCTTGCCCTGCACGCCGGAAGTGCTGATCGACCAGGCCCGCCGCCTCTGCGGCCGCCCCAGTTCGCAGCCCTGGACTCACATTCTCCTGCGTGACAAAAATGAATTGGCCACGCTCGCGAAAGCCGAAGTCCTCGCCGAATCAATCTCCCGCGGCCGGCGCAACGTCGGCATCCTCCTCGCCGGAAACAAGCAGGGCGACGATCAGGACGTCTCCAGCGAAGAAACCCAGCTTCTAAGCGCCGTCGCCAATTTCATCAGCGTCTTTCACGAAAACCTCGCCCGCTTCGCCGACCTGCGCGGCCAATTCATCGGAACCATCCACTGCCTCTCCGCCGCCATCGACGCCAAAGACCCCTACACCTGCGGCCATTCCGATCGCGTCTCCCTCCTCGCCTCCAAAATGGCCGCCGCCCTCGGCATGGACCGCGAAACCATCGAGCAATACCGCATCGCCGGCCTCCTCCACGACGTCGGAAAAATAGGTGTCCCCGAATCCGCCCTCTGCAAAATAGGCAAGCTCACCGACGATGAATTCGCCCAGATCAAGCGTCATCCCGAAATCGGCTACAAAATCCTTCACGACATCCCCGCCATGGAGCAAATCCTCCCCGGCGTATTACACCACCACGAACGCTGGGACGGCCACGGCTATCCCAAATCATTACCAGGCGAACAAATCCCCATGATCGGCCGCTGTCTCGCACTAGCAGACACATTCGACGCCATGAGCTCCAGCCGATCGTACAGAAAAGCAATGGACCGCGAGGTAGTCCTCGCCGAAATCAAACGCACCGCAGGCTCCCAATTCGACCCCAAGTTAGCCGAAGTATTTCTCGCCCTGGATTTCCGCGATTTTAACGTGAGCTGATTTTGCCTCGCCATCTACCCCATCTCAAGGCACGCTCAATTGTTAACGGGCAAGCCGGCGGCTCACGGACGCGGTAAGCAGTTCTTACATACGAGCCAAGGGCTTTGGACGTCACGAATATCGTAACCGAAAATAATCTTCCATTTCACGTTCAAGAATTATGTAAATGCGAGGTCCAGAAGTTTTTCAACGAGACGTACCGCTAAATTGTGGAACCGGCCGTGACATTGGAGATGCCGCATCAAAAAATCGACTGATAACTTCTCCAAGCCCCTCTGACGGCCTGCCGTCTGAATCGCCGTTAATCGTAAAGTTGATATTGGCAAAAAACTTTCTTCGTGCGCCTTGTTGGATAGAATTTAAATCATTATGGCAGTTCGCAATCCCGTAATTTTGGCTCTAAATCGACTTGAGCGCGTCCTGCCCGGTCGTCCCATGAACATAAAGGATCGAAGACGACGTAATCCTCGCTGGCAGGGGATGCTTGCGATTCAAGATCAGTTCGTCGTCTCGCACCCGGAAGAAATTTGGGAATTTGTTCTGCGGTGGGGGAAACATCCACAAGCCGACATGCGCGATGCGGTGGCGTGCTGCCTCCTGGAACACCTGCTCGAACACCATTTTCGCCTAATGTTCCCGCGCGTTCGCGCCGCGGTTTCCAACAACATACGATTCAAGGACACGCTGGCGCGATGTTGGTGGTATGGTGAAGCGGCGTGGGCTCCAAACGCTCGCCGTCTGGATACGCTCGTTGGAACAAAACGGCAAAGGTTTCGCCCTCGACGGCCAGCAGACTTGAGGTCGCATAAGGAGAAAGGGCGGGTCAGGTGGTCAGGTTCCCTTAAAAAAAAGGTAACAGTTTACCGCCAAG
>PMAK01000125.1 GCA_003153655.1 Phycisphaerales bacterium | reverse complement strand
CGACTAAAGTCGCCGCGCCGCGTTTAAATCGAAGTTCGGATGGGGTTATTCAAAGGTTTCAATTGCCTATTGAAAATGCGGCTGAAATCAGCCTACGCCGCCGTCTAGTTGGTATTTGCGCATTTTTTTGTAGAGGGTGGTTCGGTTGATGTCTAGCTCCGCGGCTGTGGCCTGGCGATTCCAGGCGTTTCGTTCTAATGCGGCTTCGATGATTCGTTTTTCCGGGGCTTGCAGGGCTGTTTCGAGGGGCATGGGGGAAGTGGGGACGTTGGCCGTTGNNTCGCGGACGTTGCCGGGCCAATCGTAGCGTTGGAGGGCGGCCATGGCGGGTTCGGTGAAGCCTACGATTTCGCGGCCGCTGTCTTTGCAGAATTGGCGGAGGAAATTTCCGGCGAGCAGGGGGATGTCGCTTAGGCGCTCGCGCAGGTTGGGGAGGCGGATGTTTACGACGTTGATGCGATAGTAAAGGTCCTGGCGGAATTTCTGGGCGGCGACGAGTTCGGTCAGATCGACGTTGCTCGCGAGAATCACGCGGACATCGACGTGCTTGGTTTGTGAACTGCCGACCGGTTCGAAGGCGCGCTCTTGAAGGACACGCAGNNGCGCCGGTGAAGGCGCCTTTGACGTGGCCGAATAGTTCGCTTTCCAGCAGTGTTTCGGGGAGTGCGCCGCAACTGACTTCGACGAACGGCTTGTCGCGGCGGGGGGAGCGATGATGGATTGCGCGGGCGAGGAGGGATTTTCCGGTGCCGCTTTCTCCGGTCATGAGGACGGTGGTGCGGCTGTCGGCGACGGCTTCGGCGAGGTCGAAGATTTTGAGCATCTTGTAGTCGTGGCCGACTATGTTTTCAAAGCCGAAGCGCAAATCCAATTGCTGGCGGAGGGTTTGATTTTCGAAGAGTAGCGATTGCTGGCGGACGGCTTTTTCGACGACGACGCGGATTTCATCATCGACGATGGGTTTGGTGAGGTAGTCGAAAACGCCCATTTTTGTGGCTTCGACAGCGCCTTCGATGGAGCCGTAGCTGGTGATGACGATCATGACGACGTGCGGGGCGCGGCGGCGGACATCGCGGAGAAATTCGGTGGCTTTTATGCCGGGCATGTTGATGTCGGCGAGGAGGATTTCGATCTGGCCGTTTTCCAGGAGGGAATAGGCGTCTTCCGGTACGTCGCAGGTGCGGAGATCGTAACCCTCGCGGCTGAGGAACTGGGAGAGGGATTGGAGGATGATGCGATCCTCGTCGAGGATGAGGATGCGAGGCTTATGGGCCGTGTTGGATTGGAGCATGATGGAAGCTCGTCGATGTTTCGTGAATGCAACGCTTGCCGCTTTTTAGCATCGGCAAAATTGGGTGTTGACGGTAAGCGACAATTGGAATTTTTTGGCGGGTGACAGGGTTTGCGTTGGCGAGATTATGGGACTGGTGAAGCGATGCTTACCGCGAAGACGCGAAGAGCGCGAAGAAGAATTTTTGCCACAGATGAAAATCAGATGCACACAGATGAATTCTGGGTGATGGGTAGAAGCCGCGATGAAGATGTTATCGCTGCTATGCCATCACGAGGCTTGCCGGCTCTGAGCGTTCTTTCTCAGTGTGCATCCGCTGCTGAGTTGTGGCAAAATGTGGGGATGTCTTTGTATCCACTTAAATTTAAGCCGCGGTTGTTGGGGAAGATGTGGGGTGGGCGGAAGATTGAGACGATTTTGGGGAAGGCGTTGCCTCTTGGGCCTATTGGGGAGAGTTGGGAGATTTATGATTTTCCGCCTGGGGTGGTGGAAAATTCTGGTGAATGGGTGAGTAGTGAGGTGGCGGAGGGGCCGCTGGCGGGGAAGACTTTGCATGAACTAGTGGGGGAGTTTGGGCGGGATTTAAATGGGAGTGTGCCGCTGGTTGGGAAGGAGGGGCAGTTTCCGATTTTGATTAAATTTCTGGATGCGGGGCAAGATTTGTCTGTTCAGGTGCATCCGGATGAGGGTTATGCGAAGGCGAATGCCGGGGCGCATTTGAAGAACGAGGCTTGGTTTGTTGTGCAGGCGGATCGGGGGTCGCGGATATTGAAGGGCCTGCGACCGGGGGTTACGCGGGAATCGTTTGCGCGGGCGGTTGCGGATGGGTCTGTCGAGAAGACGATTAATTCGGTTGAGGTGAAGGCGGGGGATTGTTTTTATTTGCCGAGTGGGACGGTGCATGCGCTGGGGGCGGGGATTTTGGCGGCGGAGGTGCAGACGCCTAGCGATACGACATTTCGGGTGTTTGATTTTAATCGGGTTGATCCCTCGACGGGGAAGTTGCGGATGCTGCATGTTGAGCAGGCGATGAAGTGCATTGATTTTGTTGGGGGGGCGGATGGTCCGAAGCCTTCGGTCGGGCCGGAACTGGTGACGTGTGATTATTTCAGGATTAAAAGGGTGACGCTGAAAAAAGGAGAGGAAGTTTTGATTTCGGGCGGGGAGCCGATTGTTTTGATGTTTATTGAGGGTCAAGGGCAGATCACATCGGGAGAGCGATGGAAGGGAACGGAGTTTGTTTGTGGGGATACGATTTTGGTGCCGGCATTGCTGAGGGAGAGTATTGGGATTGCGAGTGAGGATAGCGTTTGGCTGGAGGTGAAGCTTGGGGGGTTGTGAGTGGTGCGAGATAGTCTGGCATGACGGCTTGATCCGTTTAATTTGGAGTTGTTGCTTTGTAATTTTCTATTTATCTTCATATGTAGTCATTGGCTGATATAGATTCCTGTCCCTTTAGAATTCATCGGAAGAACTGCGGGCAATCGAAAACGGCGAATTGAAACGCGGGAAAAATCGAGCAAAAAGCCGATCGGATTCAGACGAGACGCGCGAATAACTGCCATCTCACGCGATGCGCCGCGTTCACGATAGTCAAGTACCTACCACGGTCTGGGCCTCGCTTATCATCTGTCTCAAACGCGTCTCCGGTGCAAGCATCGCTAACTTCAACCATCAGCGGGGTAAAATCCACATTTTTGCAGTATAGCTTTGAATATTGGATCAATGCTGAGGTCAAGTTCTTAATCGCTCCCTTGATTCTCTGCTCCAACACCCGCGCCCGTCGACGGTTTTCCTCGTCAATTTTTTTATCCCCACTCCAATCTAAACTCCAGTATTCAAGCGTCTCATCCACTAAATCATCTAGCTGCTTTGCGAGATATCCGATCAACGTCGATTCATTTGCCCGCGATACCCAATACCGCTGAATTATTAAGGCACCGACGATCACCCCCGCAATTGGAGGAGAAATGTAAACCGCATAGCCGCCGAGCTTGGTTAGGAACCAAACTATGCTTATCCACATGGACTCTTCTACTTTCCCTTTTCCGGTCTTGCTTCGTCGATGTACTTCCAGACTAAATCACGATACATCTTGAATTCCGGGCGATGGTATTGAATATCCAGCTTGTTTTTGAGAGCCCCCACGGTGAAGTGTCCTTTTCTGACGAGTCCGCCGAAGGCTTCGTCCAAAAAAGATGATCCATATCCCTCAACATCGTCAATATCAACGGCGACCTTGCCTTCCGTGGTCAGGGCTGGAAGTAGAAACTCTTCGCGAAATCTGGTTCCGTTAAAATCACCGTCTGTTGGGTATCGGCCTAGCGGTGTCTCTGAAAAGTCCGTCGCTATTTTGATCGTTTTCATGGCTGCCTACAGTTTCACGGACCACTCGATGAGCGTACCGCCAATCGAATGCTCGTGGTCGCGAAGGAGCGTTTTCGTTCCACTTTTCTTAGACCAGATTACTCGATAAAGGCCAAAGTGGCTATAGATAGAAAGCTTGCCTTCGTCGTGCGCCTTGGCAAATTCAATAAGATTCTGCAAGCCCTTGCCTCGTTCGGAACGCTTGGTAGCTGTCCTTCCATACTCCATTGCCGCCTCGATCTTTTGCGAATCTGTCCAAGAAGAAAACAGCCTTTTTACGAGTTCAAATGAAGCCCACTTCATTGGGAGGGTGTTCGGTATCCCTCTTCCCTGATCGTAGAACATAACGACCAACTCTTGGTCAACGGGTTTGTATGACGCAGAAAGCCACCACTGTTTTTTTGATATGTCGAAAGGATCAAGCGGATATGCGTGCTGCCCGACATTCGTGATGGCCTCTGACAGTCCTTCAAATAGAAAATGCCTTTGGATTTCAGCGCCCACGAGCGCTTCGATGTTCATTCGCAATTGCCTTGCCAATTTACCGCTATCCCGTACGGCGGAGGTTCCGCGTATAAAGTTCAAAAATGTCAAACTGATTTCGTGGTCGGCGGGGATTGTCGGTCGCTTAATATTCAACAGTTCAAAAAAACCCATCCCACAAAGCAATCTCTTTATATCGTTGTCCCATTTGTGGTCGTAGGATTTCAGCTTTCCGCCGATGCGCTGATTCCAACGGTCAACTTCGCTCGCAAGCACTAGAGCCGCAGCAGGAGAAACGAATCTGATGTTGTCGAAAACCAATTCCTTTATGCGGTATCCGGCGTTCGCGGCCTTTCTCAAGGCAGCAAAGTGGTCCACTGTATCCGCGTAATTTTCTTCAAAATCAAGATGGTCGGGCAGCGATAATTCGACGGTTTTATCGTCGATTTTTTTGATGTCGCAATTTGTATGCCGAGCAAGCCAAGCTAAATGCGGGATTTTTGGGGCGGCGAATCCACTTGATCCGATGAATTTTCGTCTGTCCTGCCTTAAATTCCACCGTTTATCGTGGTTCCGACGCCAGCGGTTTCCGCGATGTCTCACACTCCAAATCATAGCCATAGTCCAAACCCGGTCTAGGAGCGTCCAAGCGCGGGATCTCTCGTGTCGAGTCATGGATGAAAAAATGGTCTTTAAATTCACAGTAGCGCACTACCCACTTTTTACGGATGTTAAATGTTTTCCGGAAATTTCCGGAATGTTCCGGTTTAGGGCGATTTTTAGCTCTCCCTGGTTTTACGGGCGTTGAATAATCTCCCAAGTTCTCTCGAATTCTCTCGTTTTAGGAAAAATCTGGCTGGACTCCGGCGCGAAATGGAAGTCTGGTGAATTTGTTGTCCTATGCGACTCCCATGCAAAAGGAATTGCCCCTCACCCTGTCCCTCTCCCCGTGCGTACACGGGGCGAGGGGAGACGAAGGAGAAGCGAGCGGATGGAAAAAAGTGTTGTCCCTCTATATCTATAGCCAGCGGGTGAAAGGATTGGACGTGTTTTTAAAAATCCGGCGATTTTTTTGAACTATTTTTTTCGGGTGATCGGGGATTTGGGTGGTTTTGCAGGGCGGTGACGATTTCGTTTATGGCCGGTTCCCATTGGCCCGGGGCGGGTTGGCGGAATAGTGTCATTGTTGGATACCACGGTGAATCGGAGCGGTTGAGCAGGTAACGCCAATCGGCGACGTGGGCGAGGAAGGGCCAGACGGGTTTGGCTAGTGCGCCGGCGAGATGAGTTACTGCGGATTCCACTCCGATCACCAGGTCGAGATTTTCGATTAGGGCTGCGGTGTCGGCGAAGTCGTTTANNCAAGAATCTTGCAGATTTTATCTCGGCTAGCTTTGCGAAATGTTCGAGGCGGGCGGATCGCCAGCGGTCGAATTGCTGGGTGGGACGGCCGGCCCAGACGAGGCCTACGCGGAGTCGTGTATCGCTTGAGCCGATGCGATCTCGCCATGCGGCGATTTTTTCTGGTGGGGCGGCGAGATAGGGGACGTTGGCTGGGATTGTTTCCAGCGTGGTGCTAAACGCGAGGGGGAGGCTCATCATTGGGCAGTGGACGTCGAATTTGGGTAGCGGCTGGCCTGTGGTGATTATTTGTTGAATTCCTTTGACGGATTGGAAGAGAGTTACGAGTTCGGGGGGGGATTCGGCGATTACTTTTGCGTTACGCTGCGCGATCAGCGGGGCGTAGCGGATCATTTGCAGCATGTCGCCGAAGCCTTGTTCGGAGGTGAGGAGAATTGTGCGGCCGGAGATGTCTTCGCCGCGCCATTGGGGCTCGGGGAATGGGCGCGGGGGTGCGCCGGCGGCGCATTGGGTTCGCCATTCGAATTCGAGCCAGCCGGGTTTCAGGTCGCCTAGCGTGAGGAGGGTCCAGCTTAGATTCCAGTGGGCGCTAGCGTAGTCGGGTTTCAGGGCGAGGGCGCGTTTGAATGCGGCGAGGGCTTCCTGGTGTCTTGCGACGTTGCGCAGGGCGAGGCCGAGGTTGTTGTGGGCGTCGGGCCAGTTGGGATTGAAGGCGATGGCGGCCTGGAATGCGGGGATTGCGCGGGCGAATTCGAATTGGGCGAGGAGTACGCCGCCTAAGTTGTAGTGGGCCGGGGCCGAGGCGGGATCTAGTTGGATTGCGCGTTGCAGGGCGATGGCGGCTTCGTCGAAGCGTTTGTTGCGGGCGTGGATGGCGCCGAGATTTGCGTGGTAGTGCGCGATGTTGGGATTGATCTGGATTGCGCGGTTGATCAGATCGATGGCGGCTGGGAATTGTCCGGTGTCGGCGTAAAGGGAGCCGAGGAGTTGAAGGGCGTTGGCGTGATCGGGATGGGCGGTGATGATCTGGCGATAGATTGTTTCGGCTTCGCGAACGCGGCCGGCGCGATGGAGGGACATGCCCATTTCCAATTGCTGATCGGGCGTCATTGGCGGTCTTTCAGGGCTTGGGTGATTTCGGCGATGACGGTCGTCCAATCGCCGGCTTTTGTCTGGCGGAAGAGGCGCATGGTTGGATACCAGGGAGTATCGGGGCGGTTCAGCATCCACCGCCAATCGGGCACGAGCGGCAAGAGGACCCAAACGGGTTTTCCGAGTGCGCCGGCGAGATGCGCGACGGATGTGTCAACGCAGATGACGAGATCGAGATTGGAAATCAGGGCGGCGGTATCGACGAAGTCTTGTAAATCGGCGGTCCAATTGACGATATCCATTCCGGGAGGGGGTGTGGCGGCCTGGCTGGCGGCGGGACCTTTTTGCAGGACGTAGAACCGGACGGATTTCACAGCTGCGAGCGGGGCGAAATCGTCGAGGCGCATCGAGCGATTCCGGTCGTCGCCATGCTGGGGGCGGCCGGCCCAGGCCAGCCCGACGCGCAGGGGGGCGTCTTTTATCCGGTTCTTCCATGCGGCGATTCGATCAGATGGCACAGTGAAGTATGGCACTTTGGCAGGGATCGTATGGGGTTCCGTGCCGAAGGTCAGGGGAAGGCTCATGATTGAGCAATGAACATCGAATGGAGGCAAGGTCTGTCCCTGAACGTAGATTTCGTGAATGCCTTCGACGCCGCGAAGGACCGTTGCCAATTCCGGGGGACATTCGACGACCACGCGTCCGCCGCGCTGGATGACGAGCGGGACATAGCGGATGAATTGGAGTGTATCGCCGAAGCCCTGTTCTGCGTGGAGCAGGATTGTTTTTCCGTCGAGTTTTTCGCCGGTCCATCGTGGCGGGGCGAAATTCCGGGGGCTGACGATTTCGGGCAAGCNNCATTCATATTCAACCCAGCCGGCGGAAAAGTCGCCGAGCACGAGCAGGGTGAGGGCGAGGCCCCAGTGTGCGTCGGCATAATTGGGGCGCAGGGCGATAGAGCGGCAAAACGCAGGTATGGAGTCGTCGTATTTGCCCATTTTTCGGAGCACGAGACCGATGCTGGTGTGCATTTCGGGCCAATTTGGTTGGAGGGCCAGTCCCTTTTGCATTGCCGCCATCGCGCCATTGAGATCATTTTGTTCGGAGAGCGTTCCGGAGAGGTTGTAATATAAATCGGCCTGTTTTGGATCGAGGTGGATAGCCCTGCGCAGAGAGGCGGCGGCGTCGTCGTAACGTTTGAGCTTCATGTATACCGCGCCGAGATTTCCGTGGTATGGGGCGAGGTTGGGATTGAGCTGGATCGCTTTTTTGTGGAGTTCGATTGCGGCGTCATAACGGCCGAGCTGCGAGGCGAGACTTCCAAGAAGGTGCAGGGCGTCGGTGTAGTCGGGGTGCTGCGCAAGGATCTGGCGGTAGATGGCTTCCGCCTCGGTGAGACGGCCCGCGCGGTGATGCACGAGAGCGGCTTCGACTCGTTGATGGGGCGTCATCGGCTTCATTTTAGCGGGGATTCTCCTGCGATAGGGCGCGGGTGAGGTTTGCGATCACCGTGTCCCAATCACCCATAGCCGGCTGGCGGAATAATTTCATCGTGGGATACCATGGACTGTCGATGCGATTCAACATCCATCGCCAATCCGGGACGAAAGGGAGAAGAAGATAGACGGGCTTTCCCATTGCGCCGGCCAGATGCGCGACGGAGGTGTCGACGCAGATGACGAGATCGAGATTGGCGATGAGGGAGGCGGTTTCGGCGAAATCGTCGAGGTCGGCTGTGCAATCGATGAAATCGATGCCGGGCGGGGGGGCGATGGGATGAGGCGCGATGGGATGCGCTGGGGCGGCGTTTTTTTGGAGGCTGAAGAAACGGGCGGATTTAATTTCCGCCAGCGGGGAGAATTGATCGAGGCGCATGGAACGGCGGCGGTCATTGCGATGTTTTGGCTGGCCTGCCCATGAAAGTCCGATGCGAAGGCGGCCATCGGGAGGGCCGATCCGCTCGCGCCATGTGGCCACGCGATCGGGAGGGGCGGNNAGATATATGGAATTTGCGCGGGAATCGTTTCGAGCGTTGTGCCGAAGGCGATTGGCAAACTTAGCAAGGGGCATTGCAGATCGAAAGGCGGGAGAAGCTGCTCTTTGGCTGCGACGGAGGCGATGCCATCGACGCGGTTGAGTAGGTTTATTAGTTGCGGTTGGCATTTGAGGATGACGTTTGCGCCGCGCTCGGCGAGCAGGGGGGCGTAGCGAATGAAGTGGATTGTGTCGCCGAGGCCTTGTTCCCAGTGGAGAAGGATTGTTTTTCCCTGGAGATCGCCGCCGGTCCATTGGGGCTGGGAGATATTGCGCTGCATGGGAACGTGCGGGCATTTCTTTCGCCATTCGTATTCGTTCCAGCCTGTTAAAAAATCACCGAGAAGCAAATGGACCATGCCGTTGCTCATGTGAGCTTCGGGAAAATCGGGTCGGAGGGCCAGGGCGTGGCTGTACATGCCGAGCGCATCGCGGGGACGGGCGAGGTCTTCGAGGGCGATTCCCATGTTGTATAGGTAATCGGCATGGGCGGGCCTTAACGCCACAGCCTGTTGGAAGATGGCCATGGCCTCTTCGAGGCGGCCCATGTCGCCGAGGGCCATTCCCAAGTGATTTACATAGTCGGCATGACGGGGTTCTAATTTCATTGCCTGATGAAAGGCGGCGAGGGCTTCTTCGAGGCGGCCGAGGCGCTGAAGGGCGATTCCGAGGCTGTTGTGTGCGGCGGCGGAATTGGGTTGGAGCGCCAGAGATTTTTGGAGGGCGACCACGGCTTCGTCGTAGCGATTCAGATCGGTCAGTGCCTGGCCGAGATTTTGTTGGGCTTCGGCGAAGTTGGGTTTGAGGACGATCGCTTGGTGAAAAGCGGTGACTGCTTCTTCCAGGCGTTTGAGGTTGGCGAGGACGCCGCCAAGGTTGTTGTAGGCATCTGGGAATTGGGGGTTGAGAGAGATGGCCTGGCGGTAGGCGTTTGCCGCGGAATCGGAATCGCCCATTTGGGAGAGGATTGCGGCGAGGTTGAAACAGGCGGTGGGGTGGGGGCGGAGGGAGATGGATTTTTTGTAGGAGACCGCGGCTTCGGGGAGGCGTTGCTGAGAGGCGAGGACCATCGCGAGGTTTAGGTGATAGTCGGGGGCATTTGGGTTGATTTGGATTGCCTGATTGAGGAGGTTTTCCGCGTCGCTGGAATTTCCTGTCTGGTGCGCGAGCGAGCCGAGGAGGAAAAGGGCGTCGGGATTTTTGGGGTTGGCCGCCAGGATTTGGCGATAGATTTTCTCTGCTTCGCCGAGCCGGTTGGCGCGGTGATGGGCCAGGGCCGATTCCAGTTGGTGTTGCGGGGTCATTTGCACCACGTGAGCCACATCTGACGATATGCGGATTCGATATCGCGTGCGAAGCGTTCGGCGTCCATGAGGGGCGAGGAGCGTGTTCGCTCGCGGAGCGTTTGGCGGAGAGTGGAGAGCGCCGGCAAATCCGCGGCGGTTTTTGCCGCAAGCTCGACGAATTGATCGGGGGTTGTCGCGGCGAGTTCGGTGAGGCCGATATTCGACAATTGGCTGAGGCCGGCGCGACCGACGACGGTTTTGCCGATGAGCGTTATGACGGGGACGCCCATCCAAAGAGAGTCGATGGTGGTGGTGTGGCCGTTGTATGGCAGGGTGTCGAGACCGAGATCGATCTGGTGATAGTACTTCAAATAATTCTGACGGATGTCGCGAGAAACAAAATGGACGCGGTCGCCGAGCGTTTGGCGGACCCAGTCGCGCCGGGAGCCGGGCGGGGCCAGAAGAATCATGCGTGATTGGGGGACGGCAGTCAGTACGCGGGACCAGAGTTCGAGGAGCGGTTGATTAATTTTGCAGAAGTTGTTGAGGCAGCCGAAGGTGACGTGGGGGGCGTGGAGGGCGGGGAGGAGATTTACGTTGGGGATTTCGGACATTTCTATCGCCTCGGGGTCCATGCACCAGAATGTGCTTGGAAGCCGAATGGATGTTTCGGTGTAGAGGGCGTCGGCGTCGCCGGGCGGATCGAGGAAGGGATCGGTGAGGCGATAGTCGACGGTTTGCAGGCCGGTGGTTCCGGGATATCCGAGCCAGGTGACCTGGATGGGGGCGGGCTTTCGGGCGAAGAGCAGCATGCGATTTTCCGCCATGTGCAGAGTCAGATCGACCAGAATATCGATTTGATCGCGGCGAATGAGATCGGCGAGCTGATCGTCGTTCATACCGAGAGTGTTGTGCCATACGTCGGTCCAGCTGCGCAATTTTCCGGTGAAGGCATCGGGGGATTTGGTGTCGGAATAACAATAGATTTCGAAGTGCTGGTGATCGTGGCGGGAAAAGAGCGGGGCGGTGAAGAGGGCTTGGCAATGTTGCCAGAAATTTGGGGAGATGTAGCCAATGCGCAATCGTCGGTGAGGCGAGCGATCATTGCGGTGTGGCGAATCGGATCGCAATGATNNTTTTGATGTTCAAGAAGAATCCGCGGCATGCCGTAGTCGGGGTGATAATAGAGCGTGTATAGGCGATTGCTTTGGGCGACGGATCTGTTGGGGTTGAGCGCGATGGCGCGGTTGAAGCAGTCGATGGCCTCCTGACTCTGGCCCATCTGGCGGAAGACGTTTCCAAGATTTGTGTAGGACTCGGCGTGATCGGGGCGAAGGCGCAAGCCGGCTTGCATGGCGGCCTGGGCTTCGTCGGTGCGATCCTGTTCGTAGAGCGCGCGGCCGAGATTGTAGTAGGCGTTGAAATCCGGTTTTGTTGCGATGGATCGCTGCCAGATTTCAATGGCATCGGCGGGCCGGCCCATGGCCTGGTAGGTGTTGCCGAGATTGCTGGCGGCCTCGGAAGAGTCCGGCTTTAGGGCGAGTGTTTTCAGATAGCAGGCGACCGCATTTTCAAAGGCCTGCCGGCGGTCGGTTATGGCTTGTGGGTTGGACGAATTTTCATCCGGATGCATTGCGATGCCTTTGCGCATCCAGCAATTGCCGAGGTTGTATTGATAGGGGGCGTGAGTTGGGCGGACGGAGAGGGCGTATTGAAAGTGGGACGCCGCTTCGTCGAATTTTTTCAGGTCGCACAGGGCATTGCCGAGATGATTGTATGTGTCGAGCGAATCGGGGCGGAGGGAAATGGCGGTGCGGAACTCGGCGATCGCCTGCTCGATCTGGCCGAGGACGAGGAGGGCGAGGCCGAGATTGTTGTGAAATACGGATTGTTTGGGATCGACGGCGATGGCGCGGCGGATGAGATCGATCGCTTCGGTGGGTCGGCCGGCTTTTGAGGCGGTGCAGCCGAGCAGATGCAGAGCATCGGTATGTTTGGGATTTTGCGCGAGGACCTGGCGAAACAGGGCCTCGGCCTCGGGGAGACGGCCGGCCTGTAAATGCTGGGCGGCGTGATTTATTTTTTGCTGGATGTCCAAAGCAAGCACCACTTATTTTTTCGTAAACTCGTGCAGCGCTTCCGCGGCCTGGGCGATCGGATCGGTCCAATCGTCCAGTGCCGCCTGGCGAAACAGACGCATGGTCGGATACCAGGGCGAATCGTTGCGATTGAGGAGCCATCGCCAGGCGGGGACATAGCCCAGCAAAACCCAGATGGGCTTTCCCATTGCGCCGGCGAGATGGGCGACGGCGGTATCGACGGTGATGACCAGATCGAGATTGTCGATGAGGCCGGCCGTTTCGGCAAAGTCGGTTAGTTTTGCGGTCTGGTCGATCAACTTCATATTGGTTGGAGGATTGGCTGCTTGCTCAGCAGCTTCGCCTTTTTGGAGGCCATGGAATTGTATGCCCGGTGCTGACGCGAGCGGCGCGAGTTGATCGAGGCGCAGGGATCGTTGGCGGTCGAGCTTTCTGCGGGGATTGCCGGCCCAGACGAGGCCGACGCGTTTTGCGGCTCCGGTTTGGTTCAGGAGTTCGCGCCATCTGGCGGATGATTCGGGCGGGGATTTCAGATAGGGCGTTTCGGCGGGGATCGAATCGAGACGCGTTTTGAAGATTGCGGGGAGACTCAATAACGGGCAGTGGACGCTGAAGTCGGGGAGATCGGCTGCGGTGACGATGTCGGCGGTTTTCAGGGAATGGCGCATGAGCGATGACAGTTCGACTGGACATTGGAATAGGACCCGACCGCCGTGGGATGCGACTAATGGGATATAGCGGACGAATTGGATTGTGTCGCCGAATCCCTGCTCGGCGTGGATGAGGATTGTCTGGCCGTTTAATTTTTGGCCATTCCACTCTGGCTGCGGAAATTCCCGCGGGCGGGATTCGATGGTGGTTTTCTTTCGCCATTCGTGCTCGGCCCAGCCGGTTTCCAAATCACCTTTGAGGAGATGGATGAGCGAGACATTCCAATGGGCCATTGNNCTGGATGGACATGCGAAAGGCGGATTCGGCGTCTTTATATTCGCCCTGGTGTGCGAGCAAATTTCCCAGCGTGTTCCATCCGACGGCGTAATTGGGTTGCAATTTTACCGCAGTGCGGGAGGCGCGGATCGCTTCTTCGGGGTTGCCGATTTCGTCGAGCGCCAGGGCCAGGTTGTTGTGGGAGGAGGGACTGGCTGGTTTTAGTTCGATTGCCTTTCCGAACGCTTGGATGGCTTCTTCGCATCGTTCCTGATCGAACAGGATGCTGCCGAGATTGTCGTAAGCCTCGGCATAATCCGGTTTCAATTGGATCGCGGAGCGTGCGGCGGCCGCCGCTTCATCAAATCTTTTGGTTTCGCGCAGGGCGACGGCGAGATTGGCGAGGGCTTCGGGATAGTCGGGTTTGAGTTGCAGCGCTTTTTGATATGCGGCGATTGCGGCGTCGAATTGGCGCTGATCCGTCAGGGCGTTGCCGAGATTTGCGTGCGGCGCGGGGAGATTTGGATTTAACTGGATGGCGCGGTGGTATTCGGCGATTGCCTCGCTGAGGCGGCCCTGGTCGCGCAGCGTGTTGCCGCGGCCGCCGTGTGCTTCGGCGTAGGTGGGTGCGATTTCGATTGCGCGATCGAATGAGGAGAGCGATCGATCGAGATCGCCTTTGAGCCGATGCGCGATGGCGATGTTGTAATGGATCATCGCGGAATTTGGTTGGAGAGCGATGGCCTTTTCGTATGTGGACAGGGCGTCGTCGAGCATTCCTTTGTCTTTGAAGGTGTTGCCGAGATTGTTCCAGGCGTCGGGCATGGAGGGGTTTAATTGGAGGGATTTTTGGAGCGAGGCGATGGCCGCATCGAGATTTCCGAGGCGGCGGTGGAACTCGCCGAGATTGGCGTGCATGGGCGGGTTATTGGGATCGAGCGCGATGCCACGCTGGACGCGCTCGATCGCCATATCCGGGCGGCCGGCGCGGGCGGCGATGATGCTCGACACATGCCAGGCCGCGGCGTTGTTCGGTTGGCGGTCGAGAATGGATTTGCAGAGGTTTTCCGCTTCTGCGAGGCGACCCGACTGCTCGTATTGGATCGCGAGATTGAGAGGATCGGGGTTCATTGTGGCTTGAATCCTCGCAGGGCGGCGGCCATTTCGCGGACGGGGATTTTCCAGTCGCCGACTTTGATTTGCCGGAACAGGCGCATGGTGGGATACCACGGCGAATCGGTGCGGTGAAGCAGCCAGCGGAAATCGCATTGAAATGGAATCAGCACCCAGACGGGCTTGGCGAGCGCGCCGGCGAGATGGGCCACCGAGGTATCGATGGTGATGACCAGATCGAGANNGCGGTGTCGGCGAAGTCGTTTAGATCGGCGCTGAAATCGGCGAAGTCCATTTTTGGCGGGGGTGGTTGATGCGCATCATCGCCGGTTTGGAGGCTGAAGAATTTGACGCCGGGCACTTCGGCTAGTGGGGCGAAGACTTCGATTGTGCGCGTTCTGTTGTCGGCATTTGCGTAACGTGTACCGGACCAGACCAGGCCGACGCGTATTTTTGTTTCGGATGCGAGGCGCTGTTTCCATTTTCGAACGCGATCCGGTGGCGCGGAGAGATAGGGGACATGGCTTGGAATATTTTCCAGTGTGATGCCGAGAACTCGGGGGAGACTTTGCAGGGGAATCTGCCAATCGAACGGGGGCAGAGGCTGGCCGCGCGCGATGATGGCATCCAGCCCGGTCATGCCCGCAAAGAGGGGCACGAGGGCCGGCTGGCATTCGAGAATCAGTTTGGCTCCGCGCTGGGCCACTTGCGGGAGGAGCCGAATGAAATGAATCGCATCGCCGTGGCCTCCCTCGGCGTGGAGTAGGATTGTCTTGCCGGTTGGATCGGACGCGTCCCACTGTGGCTGGGCGAAAGGCCGCTTCAGACGGAGCTGAGGCATCTCGAGGCGCGAATCAAATTCTGTCCAACCTTCCTTGAGATGTCCGAGCAGCAAGAGGATGCGGGCCAGGTTCCAGCGGGAGGTGGGGCGGTTGGGTTCGATTTCCACCGCTTTGCGATAGTGCTCCAGGGCTTCGGCCCATTTTCCCTGTTCCTGGAGGAAGCTGCCGAGATTGTTGTAGCCGGCGGGGGCATTGGGATCCATTTGTATGGAGCGGCGAAAGCACTCGGTGGCTTCTTCCAACCGGCCGAGTCGGGAGAGGACGACGCCTTTGCTGCTGTATGCCCGGACAAAGTTTGGATTCAATTCGATCGTCTTGTTGAACATCTCGATGGCTTCTTCGTGGCGTCCGGTTCCGGAGAGGGCGACGGCCAGGT
>PMAK01000032.1:37297-38072 GCA_003153655.1 Phycisphaerales bacterium | reverse complement strand
ACGTCGCCGGGATAGGCTTCGCGGCCGGGCGGGCGGCGGAGGAGGAGGGAAAGCTGGCGATAGGCGGCGGCCTGCTTGGTCAGATCGTCATAGACGCAGAGGGTGGCCTGGCCCTTCCACATAAAATATTCGGCCATGGCGCAGCCGGCGTATGGGGCGATGTATTGGAGGGGGGCGGGGTCTGCCGCGCCGGCGACGACGACGGTTGTGTATTCCATTGCGCCGTGTGCTTTGAGGACATCGACGACTTGCGCGACGGAGGATTCTTTCTGGCCGATGGCGACGTAGAAGCATTTTACGCCGGTGCCGCGCTGATTGATGATGGTGTCGAGTGCGATGGCGGTTTTGCCGGTTTTTCGGTCGCCGATGATGAGTTCGCGCTGGCCGCGGCCGATGGGGACCATGCTGTCGATGGCCTTGATGCCGGTCTGGATGGGTTCCTTGACGGGCTGACGCTCGGCGATGCCGGGGGCGACGATGTCCATCTTGCGGGATTCATTGGAGGCGATGGGCGGGCCGCCATCGATTGGCTGGCCAAGCGGGTTGACGACGCGTCCGATGACGGCGTCGCCGACGGGGACTTCGAGCAGGCGGCCGGTGCTCTTGACGGAATCTCCCTCGCGGATGCCGAGATAGTTGCCGAAGACGACGGAACCGATGGAATCTTCTTCGAGATTGAAGACCTGTCCCATGGCGCCGTTCTGGAACTCGAGGAGTTCGCCGGCCATGGCGTTTCGCAGGCCGTAGATGCGTGCGATGCCGTCGCCGACTTCGA
>PMAK01000032.1:0-37292 GCA_003153655.1 Phycisphaerales bacterium | reverse complement strand
CGGTGCTTCGCACCGCCGCTAAATATTAAATATAGTTACGTGGGGCGCGCCGCCAGGAGTTGTTGCCGCATTGCGGCCAATTGGGCACGGACGCTGCCGTCGATGAGTTGGTCCCGCACGCGCAGGACGAGTCCCCCGATGATCTGCGGATCCACATATTGATGCACGACCGCGTTGCGCTTCAAAGCTTCGCTGATTCTCTGGCGAACCGCTTCCAACTGCTCATCGCTGAGCTTTTCGGCGACGGTCGCGTCTATTTCTATTTTCCCCTGCTGCTGATCGAGTAATTCGTCAAACGCCCCGGCGATGGAGGGGAGGATATTGAGGCGGCCTTTTTCGTTGACGAGGCCGAGGAAGTTGAGCATGAGCGCCGATGCTCGGCCGTCGAATACGCGATGAAGCAGTTGGCCGCGCTCTTCCGTGCTGATTGCGGGATCGGATAGCACCTGTGCGAACGATGGATTCTTCTGGATCACTTCCCGCAGGGCGTCCAACTCCTGGCCGACGGCTTCGGTGGTTTTCGATTCATTGGCCAACTCGAGCAGCGCCTGGGCATACGCGATCGCCAATGGAGAATGGTGGTTTTCATTGCCCATCAGTTTCGATCCACGTTTTGAAGTTGCTGGAGGCTTTCCTTCACCAGTTCACGCTGATCGTCGGCGTTGAGATTCCGGCGGATAATCTTCTCAGCGATGCTGGTGGCGAGGTTGGCGGTCTGCTCGTAGATTTCGGTGAGGGCGGTTTGCTTGGCCGCTTCGATTTCCTTGGTGGCGTGTTCCTTGGCTTCCTCGACATCCTGCTGGGCTTTCATGCGGATGCTGGTGGCGATTTTTTCGGCATCGGTGGCGGCCTGGTTGAGGATGGCGCGGACTTTTTGTTCGGCTTCGCCGAGCTTGGCGTCATATTGGCGGAGGGTATCTTCGGCCTTGGTGCGGGCGGATTCGGCATCGGCGATGTCCTTGCGGATGCGATCTTCGCGGGCTTTGAGGCCGACCAGCACGTTCTTCCATGCGGTCTTATAGAGGATGATGGCGACGACGAGGAAGATGGCCAAAGCCCAGGCGGAAGCGCCGAGGTTCGGGTCGATCAGTTCGTTTTCTGCGAGAAGGAATATTGCCGGCATATCGCCTCGATTCGGGAAAAAAGCTGTCGCCGAGGGTTTAATCCCGGCGAAAGCGCATTACAGGCTGTGCGCTAGAAGGAATCCGAAGACGATTGCACCGAAGGCGACGCCTTCAACGAGTGCGGCGGCGATCAGCATGTTGGTGCCGATGCGTCCGGCGGCTTCGGGTTGACGGGCGATGCCTTCGCAGGCCTGTCCGCCGATCTGGCCGATGCCGCGACCCGCGCCGATAGCGGCGAGTCCGAATCCAATGACCGCTCCGCCGATTCCGACGCCCTTGTCGGAAACGACTGGCGCTACCTGCGCCAACATAGTTAACATCTGCATCACGATCTCCTTTCCGGGTCGAGCCCGGACTGTATGTATGCCGACGTTTTGTTTGGGAAGGCCCGGTCGTCGGCAGAACCGGGGAGGTCCGTGTTAAAAATTCTAATGTTCAGGCGCTACCGCGCTGGCCAGAAATAGTGTTGTTAAAAAGGTGAATATGTACGCCTGCAAGATGGCGACGAAAAGCTCGAGAAATTGAATCGCCATGTGCAGAAGCCCGATCGGGATGCCGACGGCCAGTTGTCCCCAGATCGACGGCAATGCGACGATGAGGCTGATCAACACCGCGAGCACGGCGTGGCCGGCGACCATGTTGGCGAAGAGACGCATGCAGAGCGCGAACGGCTTGACGACCGCTCCGACGA
This sequence comes from Phycisphaerales bacterium, assembly GCA_003153655.1. Classification (GTDB taxonomy): domain Bacteria; phylum Planctomycetota; class Phycisphaerae; order Tepidisphaerales; family Tepidisphaeraceae; genus PALSA-1353. Next base: position 35,477 of record PMAK01000032.1, on the reverse strand, counting down.
GTTCCAGGACGAGCAGGAAGAGGAAGAAGGGGACGTCCATGAACCATTTTGCCTTGGATTCGCCCGGTCCCGGCTTGAAGGGATGCGGGGCGAAATTCCAGAGATAAAGCGGGATCGCCAGGAGGATCGCCATTGCCGGGGAGAGCTTGCCGTGCTCTTTCTCGAATAGATCAGCGGCGGCTTTTTCGTGGGGACCGACCTGATATTCATCGTCGTGGTAATGTTGTGTCGGGTTGATGAGCGCATCGGGATCGGNNATGCCGTGGAAGTGGATGAAGACGAAAGCGCAGATGGCGAGGGTTGCGGTGGTGTTGATGGAGCCGGTGGCGGTGCCGCCGAGGTGTTCAACATGGCCGCCGGTGATGAAGTAGAAGAAGTCGGCGAACGGGATGCAGCCGAGAAGGTTGCAGAACCCGATGAAGAAGAAGACGGTCCAGAGGAAGGGGACGAACTTGTCGGTGTGTTCCTTGAGCGCGGGGCGGAAGACCTCGAGGCGGAGGAATTCGAGGATTGATTCGAAGAAGTTTTTCGCGCCGGATGGTGCGGAGCTGTCTGGCTTGGGAAAGAGCGCGGGGAAGATCAGGAGCATCAATACGCCGGCCACCATGGCCATGAAGCTTTGATTGGTGAACCACGTCAGATGATCCCCGAACATCGGGTGGGAGATGACGTGCTCCATCGGGTCCATGGCGAGAATGGCGGTCATGCGGTGGTTCCATCCTGATGAATGCCGGTTGTAGTCAAGAGCAGGCGCCTCAGTTGCCAGACGAGGGTGATAAGGGAGGCCCAGTATCCGATTATCAGCAAGGACATGAAGGGCATCCGCACGGCCGCGATGTGGGTTGCGACGGCGATGGCGGCCAGTGCGATGGCGGAGACCAGGTGAATGACGGTTCCGATCAGGGCGAGTTGAAATATTCCGACGGGGTCTTTGCGGACGGTTGCGAGGATGGGAATGAGGCCGAATATACCGGCGACGGCGGCGATGACTCCGGCGGTGATGGGATCGAGGGGGCTAAAGCGCACGCCGAAGATCGCCAGAGGTAGAGTCGCCACGGCGACAACCGCGGCAATAACAAGGATCATGAGCAGGAGAGATTTCATTTCTGTGGGCCGCGGGGAATTTTTCGCGGCTAATCCTTGTTCGCCTTGATGGCTGCCTTGATCAACATGTACATGCCTGCCGAGAAGCCCAGGATAATTCCGATCAGGAGTCCCCAGGGATCGCTGTGCAGTTTGCGATCGATCCAGGTTCCGACGACTGCTCCCAGGGCGGCGCCGACGCCGATTTCCAAACCGAGGAAGGCGAACTTTCCCAGGTTGGAATCATCATCCTGCTTGGCCATTCGATGCTCCGCAGGCGACTTTGTGACATTTTGCACAAAGTTAGTTGGCTCGCAAGTGAGCCCGTTTCGGAAACGGGCCGGTAAAGTAGTGAAGGGATGGAAATTGGTCAAGGTGGGGTGGTTTTTGAGGGTGGCTCCTTTGAATATTTATGGATTGGCGGGAACTGTTCCGCATTCCGGGCATCGGTCGGGGGTGGCGCGGAGGTCGTATCCGCAGCGGGGACAAGAGCCGATAGGGAATACTCGCCGCGAGCGTAAGAAAAGCAAAATCCAGAGCAAAACCGGAATCGCAGTGACAAAGCATAAATTGCGAAGTGGAAAATAAATCTGATGCAGGTTGATTTGAACGGCTTGTCCAGTGAACAGCAGGTCAGAAGTATATTCACTATAATAGAGATAAAGCCAGGGCGAGAATGGATTACTCACAGCGGAAGTAATGAAGCTCCAGTTGTACTGAAGAGTATTTGGTTTCTGTGGCATTCCCTTCGACAATCTTTGCACCCAGGCGACAACGCAGACTCCCCTAGAGGTCTGTAATGTCCATCTACATTCGCCATTAAAATTATCTGGCATGGGCGAAATAATTAAATAATAGGTGGCCGAATAGCCTTGCTTCCAAACGAACCCTGTGGCGGCGCATAACAGCAACGACAACACCGCAACCCCGTTGAACAGCCATCGGCGAAAGCGTTTCATTCGCGGGAATTGTACCGCACCCTTCGTGCCACGCCTGATCGATGTCCTGAATGCGGAACAATGCCGGCGAAATAGGAAATGACTTCGAACTGACCCGCCGGCTTTTTTCAGATACACTTGCGGGCATGGGCGAATCCACGGCGCGGAAATGGGTCGTGGGGGGATTGTGCGTTTTGGCTATTGGCGTTTTTGGGGTGGGGATCAACTGGGGATTGCCTTCGCATCGGATTGATCCGATTTTGTTCGGCCCCGGGGCCGAGTCGGAGATGAATTCGGTCAATGCCTATCACCTTATGGGAGCGGGGATCGACCGACTGGCCGGAGACATGGACGAAACGGGCAACGTCGCGGCTGATGTGGCGCTGCACCCGCTTGGCGATCGCTCGCAGCCGGTGACCTTAATTGAAAATCTTCATGGCGTGACGATTGAAGAACTCGTCCGCGAAGGGGATCTGAAGCTGGGGCGATTGGTTGCGGCGGTGAAGACGGCGGATCGTTTGCTTGACGATGCGGATCAATCGGGGGAAAGCGAGACGAAGAAGGACGCCGCGAGGAAAAGGTCGATCAAGACGCATCGGGCGATCAGTGAATATCTGAAGGCATATAATCAAAAACATTTTCCGGGTTTGGCGGATGCGCTGCAGCGGGATGCGGTGAGCCGGGCGCGGATTTTGCGGCGATATCGGTTGTATAGCTATCAGCCGGATGAAATGATTACGTTTCGGGCGCTGGCGATGATGCATCCGGGGGCCGGGGATTTTGATCCTAAGTTGTATCAGTACGGGGGACTTTGGGTTTATCCGGTGGGGGCGATTCTTAAAGCTACTTCGCTTGTCGGCTTCGTGACCATCGGCGGAGACCGGGCGTATTACCTTGATGTGCCGGAAGCGTTCGGGAAATTCTATATCCTCGCGCGGGGATATTCGGCGGCATGGGGATTGGTCGGCATGCTGGCGGTGTTTGCAATTGTGCGGCGCGCGGCGGCGGGACTTTTTTTACCGGCGGCGGCGGCGGTTTGTTTTGTTTGTATGCCGGTTGTGGTGGATCTGGCGCATGAGGCGAAGCCTCACTTGGCGGGGACGGCGATTTTGCTGCTGGCGATGTTGGCGGCGGGGAAATATGTTGATACTGGGCGGTGGAAGTGGATTGTGTGGACAGCGATCGCATGCGGGGCGGCGGCGGGGATGGTTTTGTCGGGTGTCGTCGGTTTATTGATCCTGCCATTTATGTCGATCCGGCGGCGCGATTGTTCGAAGCGATTTGCGGGGGTTTGTTTCATCGGCATGGTCATCGCGGCGGCGGTGTATTTTGCGAGCAATCCGTATGTCGCGATTCATCTGTTTGGGAATCGAGAGGTGCTGGACTCAAATTTTGCCAACACAAGCGCGATGTATATTCGCGGGCCGATTGTGGAGAGTCTTTTAAATGCTGCGCGACTTGTCGCGGTGGGGATGTCTTGGCCGGTGGCGATTGTTGGCGCGGGGGGGGCGATTGCGATGTTGTTTTGCAAGCGAACGGAGCGGAGCGTCGGGTGGTTGGTTGGGCCGGTGGCTGTTGTCGTTCTCGCGCAGTTTTCGACTTACGCCTGGAACAAGCCGGGGGAATATGCGCGATTTGCGCTCTTTGCGGATGTGGCGCTGATGCTGGCGGCATTCTTTGCAGTCGGTCGATTTGTTCGGCCTGCGATGGGGCGCGTGGTTCTGGCGTTGGTGCTGGTGGGTTGTACGTGTACGTATTCTTTTGCGTATGAGCGCGGGTTTTTGCGGGATTCGCTTGCGGATGATTCGCGGATGCGGGCTGGGGAGGAGATCGCCGCGCGGCTGAAGGATCCGGGGGAATTGCCCAACCTTTATATTTTGAACGAGCCGGCGCCGTATTGCCTGCCGCCGGTGGATTTGTTTGGGTGGCATATGGTGCTTCTGCCGCGGGATGAACAGGAGTCTGCCGAGGGGGATGCGGGGACATTGGTTCGGGTGAGCGATGGGGTGGATGTGTTTGATCCTTCGATTACGCCGATCAGTTGGGCGGACAAGAGTTTCGAGGTGGTGGCGGCGAAGGGGAAATGANNCTATCTTTGGGTTTATGCAAGGTGTTACGGCCGCAGTCGTGGCGTTTATCTTTGTCTGTTTGGCGATTCCGTCGCTTGTTAAGAACAAGAATCAATATTACGTCGCGGTGATTGCGACGATGGCGGGGATTTTCTTTGACGCCGTCGCTCATATGTTTCCGGAAAGCGCTCCGGCGCCCCGGGCGGTGTTCTATGTGCTGACCGCGTTCATCCAGATTATTTCGATCGTGATGCTGATTCTTTCGACAGGGGGATTGACGCTCCGCGAGCTGGGCGGGGATGTGATCGAGGTTCTTCGCCGGGGGGAGACTGAAAAAGAGATTATCATTCCCTTGAGCGACGAAGCGAAGAAGAAGATTCAGGCCAACCAGGCGGCAGCGCAGCGCCGGGTGGACCGTGAGGAGAAAGAGCCTGAGGTTTTTAAGATTGATGATCCCGGCGTTAAGCCGCCGGTTGCGCCGGTGCCGCCGCCGAAGAGGGATTCGGCGGGGCCGCTGCCATTGGACTAGTATTCCGTCGGGCTTGAATTGAGGGATGCGAAGCGCGTGGGGAAACCCGGCGACCTGCGGTCGCCCGCTAACTATTTTTCCTCGAATGATTCCTGACGGATCATTGGGGGCGCGAGGGTTTGTGGCGGGTTGGTCGCGGGGGTTTGGAACTGAACGCAGTCTGGCCGTACAATGATAGGTCTGTGAGCGTGCCGGGCGGAGCCGGTGTCGCGAGATCGTTAAATTGGTTCGAGGAGTTTCGATGCCGCTAGCCGCTCTGGCCACGATTCAAAACGGCGGATACGTCAACCCGTGGAAAGTCGGAATCATTCTGATTCTGCTGATCGTCTGGGCCAAGTTGTTGACCTGGATTGATAAGGATTCCATTGAGGCTCGCCTGGCGCGCGAGCTGGTCAACAGCGGGATGATGGCGGCATTTGCGGGGGGATATCTTTTATTTTTCATGCTGCCTGGTTTTGGGCTGGCGTTCGGCGTTTTGATCGGGCTGTTCGTGGTCTCTATCATCGTCTACCTGTTCATGCGGTCGCGCACGATTGGGCTTGCGGACCTGAAAAAGCAGCTTGCCGACTGGTGGCATGGGCTGCTGAAATCGGGGCGGAAGAAACAAGTCAAAGCAGCGGTGGGGCAAGTGCTGATCATGGACAAGAGCGGTGCGGCCGAGCCGCCGCCCGATGAGGATACGCCGGAATTTCTTCAATATGAATCGGCGCAATTGTTTCTGACCAAGCCGCTGCGGCTTGGGGCGGAGACACTGGATCTGGTGGCCGGGGAGCCGACGGTGGTGACGTATCACGTGGATGGGATGAAATATGACGGGGACGCGATGGACCGAAATCGCGCGGGGGCGGCGGTTCAATATCTGAAGCATATGGCGGGGCTGGATATGAACGAGCGCCGCAAGCCGCAGACGGGGACGTTTCGGGCGCTGATGGATGGGAAGAAATATACGATTCAGATCACATCGCTGGGGAGCGCATCGGGCGAATCGCTGAAGCTGATTACCAATCCGAAGGACCGGCAGAATTTCACGCTGGACGCGATGGGGTTCAGCGAGGAGCAGCTTGCGACGATTCGGGCGAGCAAGGAAGGGGGCGGGCTGGTTTTGCTGGGCGCTCCGCGCGCGCAGGGGCTGACGAGCTTGTGTTATGCGATGGTGCGAGACCATGACGCGTTTTTGTTTCACGTCCACACGATCGAGCGTGTTCCGGAATTTGATATGGAGGGCGTGACGCAGAACGCACTGGCGGCTAATGCGCCGCCGGCGGAAGAGGCGAAGCTGGTCAATTGGGTTGTGAGCCAGGAGCCGGACGTTTTGATGGTGACGTCGGTTGAAGATCCCAAGAGCGCGCAGGATTTGTCGAAATTCTCGGCTGATCCGCGGCGGGTTTATGTGGGCATGCGCGCGGGGAGCACGCTGGATGCGCTGAAACAATGGCGCAAGCTCGTGGGGGATGATTCGCTGGCGCTGAAGAATTTGAAGATGATCATCGTGGGGCGGCTGGTGCGGCGGCTTTGCTTGGCGTGCAAGGTTGGATATACGCCGGACCCCACCACGCTGAAGAAGCTGAACATGAATCCGGATGTGGTGGGCAAGCTGTATCAGGCCCGGAAAGAGCCGATGCGCGACGCCAAGGGGAACGTCATTCCCTGCACGTTCTGCAACGACCTGGCGTTCAAGGGGCGGTTCGGGATTTACGAGGTGATGGTGATCGACGACGAGATTCGGAGCGTCATCAAGGCGGGCGGGGCCGACAACCAGATCAAGCAGGCGCAGCGAAAGCAGCGTGGGCGGATGTTGCAGGAAGTGGCGCTGGCGCAGGTGCAAGCCGGCGAGACGAGCGTGGAGGAAGTGCTGCGTGTGCTGAAGCCGGATTCGGAATCGGGCGGATCGACGCATCGGTCGTCGCGTGGTTCGCCGCCGCCGGCGCCGCCAAGTAATCCGAGTTCGCGCGGAAGCGTGCCGCCGTCCCGTGGCAGCGCTCCTCCGGCGCGCGGGCGGGCGCCTCAACCGAGGCAGGCGGGGCCGTGAATCGCGGCGATGGTTTGCGTGGCCGGGTTTAATCGACATTCAGCGAGTTAAGCTATGATTCTGAGCCTCATCTTTTTCGCTCTCGTCGCGGTGATCGCGTTTTTCCAATACATACAGGGGATCTTCAGCGCGACGATCTCCGCGATCCTTGCGACAATCGCCGCGGCAGTGGCCTTGGGGTGGTATGAGCAGGTGGCCCCGCTATTGTTCAACATCAAGTTTTACGATCAGGCGGCTTCGATCTCGCTGGTTGTTCTTTTCGCCGTGACATATTTTGTGCCGCGCCTGATTTGCGATTCGCTCATTCCCGGCAACGTTCGAGTTCCATTTATCGTGGACAAGGTGGGGGCGGCGGTGATGGGGATTATCGCCGGGCTCATGAGCACGGGAATCCTGGCGGTCGCGACGGATGCTTTGCCGTTTGGAAACACAATCGGCATGTATTCAAGGTTTGATATCGCCGACAAAATCGGCGAGTACATGGGCAAAACGGGCCAGATGCAGGATGTCGACCTTCATGATGTGATTACTGCCGACAAACTAGACCCGGAAAGTGCGGATCATCTGTGGCTGCGTCAGGATGATTTTGTTGTTGGCTTTGAGAGCCGGGTAACGGGCGCGGGATCTTTAGGGACGGATCAATCGTTTACGTCGGTCCATCCGGATTTGGTGGANNTTTGGATGAGTTGTATGAGCAGCGGCTGGGAATCCAGCCGGGGACGCGGCATACAGCGCTATCGACGGAGCAGAATCACGCCGTGGATGTGAGCGGTGTCTATACGCCTCCCCACACGCTGCCGCAGATTGACGGCGAGATTAAACAGATGCGCGGCGACTTGGTGATGAGCGATACGACGCTCAAGACCGAGCCGGACCAGATTGTGCTGGTCGTGCGGATGACGGTATCGGGCAAACAACTTGCCGACGAGGTGGACAACCTCCTGCGATTTTCGGCGGGATCAGTTCGGCTCGTGACGGGGTTGCCGGAGAACGGGGCTCCATTCAAGGATTACATTCCGGTGGCGACACTGGATGGCAACGGCGTGGCGGTGGCGTGCAGGCCGGACGATTTTCTGTTTTCGGACATGGCCTTGGGTTCTCACACATTTGATTTTGTTTTTGTGGTCGATCGCGATCACGTGATGAATGGCGAAGAGACCAAGCCGCCGTTTCATATGCCGCAGGGATCGTTCGTTGAATTCAAGCGGTACAGCATCGTGGATCTGTCAGGCAAATCAGTGGATTTTGGTCGACCGCCCGATCCGGACAAGGCCGGCATTATCCGCAAGACGGAAGTGAAGAACCTGTTGGCCAAGACTGAAGAAATGTTGAGCGGCGGGGCTGCGTGGGCGATTCCCTCCACACCGAACCCCTCCACACCGGGGGCCTCGGCAGCGGGAAATCCACAGCCGAATACGCAGAGCCCCCAGGAAGGTGATAACACCGTCACGGGTGATGGGCATATCCTCGGGGATTCAGGGCTGAAATTTTTGGGTATCGAAACATCCAATAAGCTGGCGGCGCCAATCAATGCCGGCACCGGCAACGACAGCGGGACCGTTCAATTAACAAATGGAGTCAGCGGCGAGCTCGCGCATCGTCAATGGAAATCTCTTACCGTCACCAGCGATACACCCGTCAAGAATCTCGGCACGCCGATCGACGACAATATCCAGCAACTGGCGGTGGATCCGAACAATGTGCTGGTGCAGGTGCATTTAGGGCCGCCGACGTCGGGATCGGCGAGCGACATGTGGGCATGGAGTACGCGGGTGTCGGATTTCACGCTGGCGGATGCGACGGATCACACTTACAAATGCGTTGGGGCATGGGCGACGGTGCAGGTGCGGGCGGATCATTACCTGGTGTGCAACTACATGAATTTTGACGACCGGAATCATTTGGAGCCGGTGGCGTCGGGCAAGGGGCGGCCGGTGGATGTGTGGCTGGCGTTTGAAGTTCCGGCGGGGACGCCGATTACAGGTCTACGCTTTAGCGGCAGTGCCGTGATGGATAATCTGGAGTTGAAAGCGGAGTAGGCTCTTCTCTCCGGGACAGCAGAAGATCCATCTGGTCTTTTTAATTTTTTCAATACGTCGGCAAAGCGTGGAGCCGCTGGCGAATCTCGTCCATTGATCCGCCCTCGCTGCCGTCGTTGGATTTTCCTTCCTGTTGTTTCTCGGTTTGCTGGGCCTTTTGGTTTTGAGCGGTGGCAGCGGCGGGAGTCTTAGCCGCGACCTTGGGAGCGGCAATGGGAGCGGGCTGGGTCTTGGCCATGGGGAGCGTGAGTTGCTGATCGCCGCGCTGGACGACCATTTGACCCTGCGTTGTGTAGGCGTCCCAGATGGCGTCCTTGCCGGCGCGGTCATCGTTCAGGCCGGCCATGTCGGTTCGGACGGTATGCCCGTCGACGCAGGCGAGGATGACGTCATCTTTTTGCAGGCCGAAGTAATGGGCCAACGGGCTATCCGGGGTGAGCTGAGTGACCTGAAGGTCCTGGAGCTTGCCGTCACTGCGGTTGTCGGCGAAGACGGAGTAGGTCGTCTCGATGTTGTTCCCATTTTCATCGCGGCCGGAGAGTTGCTGTACTTGATCGGTCGCCTTCTGGGAGGCGTGAATGACAGCCTGATCGTAGGGAAGCTCGGCTTTGCCCATAATCCAGACAATGACGCCAATTGTCACCAGCACTCCGCCAAGTCCGAACGCCATTCGCATAAGTTGCCTCTTGTCAGTTAGGTCATTTTATAACCGCTTTCTTGGCAGGAGAAACCGAAAAGCGGGATTTTTCCTCGTCCATTTCGGACGCCGGCGCGTCAAAAGGGTTGTTGGGATCGATGCAAGACCTCTTGCGGACAGGAGAATCATGCGGCTGACCGCGTTTGTGGCGATGATTTTGGCGATGGTAAATTGCGGGGTCTTGGCGCTGGCTGAGGATGCGCCCGCGACGCGGCTATTTGGCGGGGCTCAGGCGCTAGATCGATTTTCGGCTGATTTATATGGCCACATCTCCGGGGGAAAGGGAAACCTGGTTTATTCGCCGCTGAGTATTTATTCGGCTCTGATGATGACGGCCGCCGGCGCGCGGGGCGCGACTGCGACGGAAATGTCGGCCGTGCTTGGGGTGGCGGATGTTGCATCAGCGGAGGCGCAAGCAGCCGACGGAGCGTTGCTTGGTCAGCTGCGCAAGTCCGATCAGGATTTTCAGCTTCACATCGCCAGTGCGATCTGGGCGCAGGAGGGATTCAAATGTTTGCCGGCGTTTCAAAGCATTTTGGAAAACGACTATGGCGCGAAGGTCATGGGAATTGATTTCCGCGATCCCGGCCGGGCGAGCGGAGCGATCAATGATTGGGTCGCGGGCGAGACGGCGGGGAAGATTACGAATCTTTTTTCGCCGGAGTCTCTCGCGCCGGATACGCGGATGGTGTTGGCGAATGCGATTTATTTCAAAGCGGATTGGCAGTCGCCCTTTTTGCCGGGGTTGACGAGAGACGCTGATTTTCATGTTGCGGGCCAGGCCAATCCGTCGCAGACGCCGATGATGCGAACGAGAGGGGTTTTTCTTTTTTCGCAGGATGATCAATTGCAGGCGATTGAGTTGCCGTATAGGGGAGGAACGGTGGCGATGCTCATTCTGCTGCCGCGTTCGATTGACGGGCTGGGGAATTTGGAGTCGCGTCTTTCGGCCAAATTCCTGGCCGATGTTGTGGATGGAATGCAGCGCGGGGCCGTCGAGGCGGCGATTCCCAAGTTCAAGTTTTCCGCGCAGTTTGGTCTTGCGGGGAAGCTCAAGGAGATGGGGATGGCCGCCGCGTTCACGCCGGGGCGGGCGGATTTTTCCGGAATCGACGGGCAGCCTGATCTATTCATTTCCGAGGTGGAGCACAAGGCGTTTATATCCGTGGATGAGAAGGGGACTGAAGCGGCGGCGGCGACCGGGATCGTAATGTCCCCGACGGCCATGATGATGCCGCGGATGACGTTTACGGCCGATCACCCGTTTCTCTTCCTGATTTGCGATCAAAGCACTGGATTGGTGCTTTTTCTGGGCCGGGTTGAGGATCCGAAAGGGTCATAATTTCCAAATCTTGTTGTCCCCGGTTTTCCGCGATTGTGGTAGGATGCTTTCCGCAAAAAACAGACCGGAGAGACATGATGGGGAAACAATATCTGTGCGTTATATGTGTGACGTTGGGACTGGCCGGGGCAGCGGTTTTTGGGGCGAGCTACGGCGCACATCATCGCAAAAATTCGACCGCTCCGCCCACTTCCGCGCCGGCGCCCGCATCGCAGCCATCGCCTCCCTCGCAGCTTTTAGAGGATGAGGCGGCTGAGGTCGCCGCTTCAAAAGACCTGGCGAGCGCCAATAAGACACTTCAGGGCCTGACAGACGCCCTCTGGGCGAAATTCCAGCAGACATCGGACTGGACGACCGGGCAATCCAAGCTGGCGGACGCACAGGCCAATCTTGAATCGGCCAAGAAGGCCGCGGTTGATACATTGGCGAACAATTCGGATTATCAGGATGCGCTGGCCGCAAAGCAGAAGGCGGTTGATGATTTGAATGCCGCCAAGGCGAGTAACGACGCCACGCCGGAGACTCTTTCCCCGCTGGCGTCGGCATCGATGATGGCGACCCTGAAGCTGAAAAAGGTTCAAAGCGAGTTATTGAGCAATGACACGGGGGTTCAGGCTGCTTCAAATGACTTGACGGCGGCGCAGCGTGACGTGGACCTGTTGAAATTGAAATTCCAGCAAGGGGAGATCGCGGACAAGGATTTCGCTGCCGCCAGGGAGGCGGTGAGTGCGGCGCAGCAGAAATATGACGATGCCCGCGCGAAGGTAGCCGCCGACGAGGGGCAATAAGAACGCTACTATTTTTCATATTTTAGCATTCAGCGTCAAAAAAGTTCTCGACACGGCAGGGGGTTGCCGCTAAACTCCCAACTCAATTAGGTAATAAGCGCACGTGTCAGGTGTCCCTTTCACACGGCGTGAGCATCAATAAATTATGCAGGGGCGTTAACGCGGATCGTCGTTGCGGACGGCGATCAGCGGGATGCGGTTTCCGCCTTCGCGATCTTCATGATCGTGGATGAAGCGGATGTTGTTCAAAAAAGTTACTGTTTGACAGCGGCGGCTGCCGGAGGGGTGGCCAGCCGCTGTTTTTTTGTTTTGTCACGGGTCCCCGGCGCGCCGGGACTTCGCTTTGCTCGGCATTTGTCATTTGCTGCGCGTTATTTGTCGAAAACGGCGGCTCGCACTACAACATAGCCGGACGACCAATGACAAGTGACCACTGATATTTTCCACGAGGTTCCACATGCAATACGCAACGCTGGGTCGGACGGGTTTGAAAGTTTCGCGCCTTTGTCTGGGGACGATGAATTTCGGCCCGCATACGCCGGAAGGGGAGAGCCATGCGATTATGGACAAAGCGCTGGATCTCGGAATCAACTTTTTCGATACCGCTGATGTGTATGGCTGGAAGAAGGGGGAAGGGATCACTGAAAAAATCGTCGGCACATGGTTCGCCGGGGGAGGCGGCCGGCGCGAGAAGGCGATCATTGCGACCAAGGTTTTTGGTGACATGGATGGAGACCCCAAGGACCTGACAATGAAGCGGGGGCTCAGCGCGGTGAAGATTCGCCGGGCGTGCGACGCCAGCCTGCGTCGGATGAAGACGGATTACATCGATCTGTATCAGATGCACCACATCTCGCGCGAGACGCCATGGGAGGAAACCTGGCAGGCGATGGAAGTTTTGGTGCAGCAGGGGAAAATTCTTTACGTGGGAAGCAGTAATTTCGCGGGCTGGCATATCGCCCAGGCGAATGAAGCGGCCCGCGCGCGGAACTTTTTCGGGCTCGTCTGCGAGCAGAGTAAATACAGCCTGGCAGCGAGAATGGTGGAGATGGAAGTCTTGCCGGCTTGCAGGGCGTATGGGCTGGGCGTGATTCCGTGGAGCCCGCTGGATGGGGGATTGCTGGGAGGCGTGCTGCAAAAGTTGGGAGAGGGGCGGCGCGCGGGGGATCAGATTCAGAAGCGGGTTGATAAGATTCGGCCGCAATTGGAAGCGTGGGAGAATTTCTGCAAGGAAGCGGGACAGAAGCCGGCGGATTTGGCGTTGGCGTGGCTGTTGTCGAATCCGGTGGTGACGGCGCCGATCATTGGGCCGCGGACGATGGATCAGTTGACGGGATCGCTGGCGGCGCTGGAGATCAAGATCAGCGAGGAGGCGCATCGCCGGCTGAATGAGATTTGGCCTGGGCCGGGCGGGGAAGCGCCTGAGGCGTATGCTTCTNNCATCTGTGGCTAAAAATCTTTTTAGGTTGGGACGGAAAATGCTCTATCGCAAACTTGGTAAATCCGGGATTAAGGTCAGTGAGATTGGGTTTGGGGCTTGGCAGCTCGGCGGGGGATTTGGGAAGCAGGATGATGCGGAGGGGATTGCCTGCGTTCACCGGGCGATGGATCTTGGGGTGAATTTTATTGATACGGCCGCGGTGTATGGGGATGGGCATAGTGAGAAGCTGATTGGCCGGGCTGTGGCGGGTAAGCGGGAGAAGGTGGCGATCGCCAGCAAGATTCCTCCGAAGATCGGGCGGCAGGCGATTGAGAAGGATTCGATCAAGGATGTTTTCCCGGTTGAGTGGATTGTGGAGGTGACGGAAAAGTCGCTGGCGAATCTGAAGATTGATTGCCTCGATCTGCAACAATTGCATTCGTGGACGCCGGCTTTTTTGAAGCAGACGGATTGGCTGGATGGGTTTCAGAAGTTGAAGAAGCAGGGGAAGATCAAATCGTTTGGCGTGTCGGCCAATGATTGGGACCCGTATGGGGCGGTTGAACTGACGCGCAGCGGGCTGATCGACAGCGTGCAGGTGATTTACAATATTTTTGAGCAGCGGCCGGCGGAGAAATTGTTGGCGGCGGCGATTGAGGCGAATGTGGGGATCATCGCGCGGGTTCCGTTTGAGGAGGGATTGCTGACTGGAAATTTCGGGCCGAATGTGAAGATGGATCCGACCGATTGGCGATCGGAATGGCTGACGCCGGAGCGGCGGCGGGAGGCGGCGGGGCGGGTGGATGCGCTGAAGCAATTTCTTAAGCCGGATCGACCTACGCTGGCGGCGCTGGCGCTTAAATTTTGTCTGAGCCATCCGGCTGTTTCGACTGTGATTCCCGGGATGCGGAAGCTTTCGCATGTGGATACGAATTGCGCGGTTTCGGATGGGAAGCTGCTTTCGGCGGAAGAAGTGAAGGCGCTTGAGAAGCATAAATTCGTGCATGGGTGGCCTTATCCGTGGGCGGTTAAATAGCCGTAGCATGTCGAAGTCTTTGGCGGGTCCATTTTGCAAGCTGGCGGATGCGGCGAGTTATGTCGCGTGTTCGTGGGATTTGACGAAGGATGAGGCGGGGCGCGCGCATTGGGTGGAATTTTTCAAGCGGCACTTGAATACGATTCTGAAGTTTGGTCTGGAATCGGCCGGACGTAGTGAGGAGAAGGGGGCAGTTGAGCGGGCGGGGAAATGCCGGGATGAATTTAACGCTGCGTTTGATGCGTTTGCGGCGAAGCCGGGTGAATTTGGGCGGGTGACGATTTTGACATTGGATCAGTGGCGGGATGGTTTACTGCGGAAATATGGGTTTGTTGATCCGTTTACGCTGATGAAGAATCGGGAGAACGAGAAGATGTTGCCGCTGCTGGCGGGGATTTGCCGGGAGATTGATTCGCTAGATCCCGCGAAGCAATTGGAGCAATTGGTTTTGGGAATTTTCGCGGGGAATATTTTTGATATGGGGGCGGATGCGACGGCGAAGGCGTTTTTGAATTCGAGCCCGGATTTTGTGGATACACGAGCGAAGATCGTTTCGCGGCCTTGGCTGATCGACCATTATGATGAGCTTGCGCAGCGGTTGCTTGCTGGGCCGGTTCATCGCAAGGCGGTGTTTTTCGTGGACAATGCGGGGAGCGATTTTGTGCTTGGGGTGGTGCCGATGATTCGGTGGCTGGGGAAGCGCGGGACGCGGGTTGTGGTTGTGGCGAATGAGCGGCCGACGTTGAATGATATGACGATTGCGGATGTGCGCGCGTGGTGGCCGCGGATTGTTGGGGCGGAGCCGTCGATGGCGGATTTGCCGGTGGAACTTGTGAGTAGCGGAACTGGTGAGCCGCTGATTGATTTGAGCGCGGTTAGCGGGGAATTGAATGTTGCCGCGGCGGACGCGGATTTGGTGATTCTGGAAGGCATGGGGCGCGGCGTAGAGAGCAATCTTGACGCGGAATTTTCGTGTGATGCGGTGAATTTTGCGATGATTAAAGATACGGCGGTGGCGGCGCGGCATCATGGGAAGCTTTATGACGTGGTTTGCCGATTCTGGATGGGCCGATGAGCGATGATGAAGGCGCATTGGTTGTCCGCAAAATTACCCGGCGGCTCATTCCATTTCTGTGCCTGCTGTTCATCGTGAATTATCTGGATCGGACGAATGTGGCGATGGCCAAGCTGCAAATGTTTGGCGATACGAATTTGAATGATAAGAGTTATGGGTTTGGGGCGGGGTTATTTTTTATCGGGTATTTTCTTTTTGAGGTGCCGAGCAATCTGGTTTTGCATCGCGTTGGGGCGCGGCGATGGATTGCGCGGATCATGATCTCGTGGGGGATTCTTTCGGCGGCGATGATGTTTGTGCGGGGAGCCAACAGTTTTTATGCGATCCGTTTTTTGCTTGGGATTGCCGAGGCGGGATTTTTTCCGGGAATTGTGTTTTATCTGATGGCGTGGATTCCGGCGGAGCGTCGCTCGCGGGTTCTCGCGACATTTTTGACGTCCACCGCGCTTTCGGGATTGATCGGGTCGCCGCTGGCGGGGTTGCTCATGAAAATGGAGGGGATTGGCGGGCTGCATGGGTGGCAATGGCTATTTTTGCTGGAAGGCGTGCCGGCGGTGGGATTGGGAATGGCGATCCTGGTGACTGATCTGCTGCCGGATACGCCGGGTGATGCGAGTTGGATTACGGCCAGTGATCTTGTTTGGATTGAGAAGGAAATGGCGCGGGACCATTCGCGGGAGCAGGTGAATCATGTGAGCGATCTCGGCGCGGCGGCGCGGGATGGGCGGCTCTGGCTCTTTAGCGCGATCTACTTCTTGCTCATTATGGGGCTGTATGGATTTATTTATTGGGTGCCGACGATCGTGAAAACNNCGGTGAGCATGGTGGCGATTGGGATTTCGGCGGATCGCTCTGGTCGGCGGCGGTGGCATGTGGCGGTGTGCGCGGTTATCGGCGCTGCGGGAATTGCCGGGCTCTGCAATTCCGTTCAGCCGGTTTGGGGAATTTTGGCAATGTGTGTCGCGGCGATTGGGATATTTGGCGCGCTTGGGCCGTTCTGGGCGCTGCCGACGCGATATCTGCGGCACACCGCGGCGGCGGCGGGGATCGCGATTATTAATTCGACCGGTGCGCTTTCGGGATTTGTCGCGCCGAGTGTTATCGGATGGGCGAAACAGTCTACGGGGCGGTTTACGGCGGGATTGATGGTGGTGGCGGCATCGCTGGTGATGGCGGCGGTGCTGGTCCTGATGGTCCCGGCGAATGTTGAGGCGCGGACGGAGAAATCCGACATTGGAAGGACGCGCGATGAATCGACTGCCGTCAATTGACGCTGCCGCGCGGACTGCATAACATCGCCAGCGCTGTCACGACTTGAGGAGACGAATGGTAAATATTGATCCGAAAAATCTGGATGGGCGACTTTTGGATCGGGCCGCGAAATATATCGGGTCTGATCCGCGTGCGATTCCGGTGAATATGCCCGTTGCGGCGCCCGGCGGGCAGGGCGGCGGGTACAACCGCTATCGCGAGATGACGCTGGAAGAGATGCTCCTGGAAAACCGGGTGCTGTTTCTGGTTGGCGAAATCAATCACGTCAGCGCCAGCCGAATCATGATGCAGATGCTCTATCTTCAGAGCGTCAAGCGGGACCAAGACATCAATCTGTATATCAATAGCCCCGGCGGCGTTGTGGATGACACGCTGGCGATTTATGACATCATGAAATTCCTGACTTGCGAGGTCGCAACGTATTGCATCGGCCGAGCCGAGAGCGGCGGGGCGATTGTTTTCATGGCGGGGAAGAAGGGTAAGCGGTTCATTCTGCCGAACGCGAAGGTGATGATTCACCAGCCGTTTGGCGGTGTTTATGGACAGGCGGCGGATATTGAGATTCAGGCGGAGGAGATCCTGAAGACCAAGGAGACGTTGATTACGATCATGTCGCATTGCACGGGCCAGACGATTGACCGCGTCCGCGATGATAGTGAGCGGGACCGGTTCTTTGATGCCCAGCAGGCCGTGAAGTATGGGATCTGCGACGAAGTGCTTGGCGAGGATTCACAGGCGGCGGTGGCGGCCAGCGACGGAAACAAGCCGAAGTAACAGTGAAATCCATGCTGTATCTGGGCATCGATCATCCGGCGATTTCCTGCCATGACGTGAATGGGCAGGTGGCTTGGTATTGCGAGCATCTGGGATTCAAGCAGATGGCGAGCGACAACAAGACGCCGCCGAGTGTTTTGCTTGGATATGAAGGAAGCGGGCCGATGATTGAGGTGATGCCGGTGAAGGATGCCGGGCCGTCACCGGCGGAGACGCCGAGGTATCAGCCGGGCCTGCGGCATCTGGCGCTGCGGGTGAGCGATTTTGATGAGGCGTATCGGCGATTGAAGAATCTCGGGGTGAAGTTTTTGTTCGAGCCGATTGCGGCACTGGGCGGAGGCAAAATCGTCTCCTTTCGAGACCCGGAAGGCAACGAGCTTCAAATTGTCCAGAGAAATAAATAATCGAGAGAAATGAGAAATCGAGATGACTGAAAATACTTTGATTCCGATAGTGATCGAGAAGTCGGGCCGTGGTGAACGGGCTTACGATATTTATTCGCGTCTGCTGAAGGACCGGATCATCATCATCGGCGGCGCCGTGACGGATGAACTGGCCAACGCGATCATCGCGCAGCTGCTGTTTTTGTCGAACGATGATCCGAAGACGGACATTCAGATGTACGTTAATNNGTTTGCTGGCGGCTGGGACGCGCGGCAAGCGCGCGGTTTTGGCAAATAGCCAGGTGATGTTGCATCAACCGCTGATCGGCGGGGTGCTTCAGGGTCCGGCGACGGATCTGGGGATCGAAGCCAAACACATGCTTCGACTGCGCGATCGTTTGTACAAGCTGATGGCTGACTTCACGGGTAAGCCGCAGGAGCAGATTCACCGGGACTTCGACCGGAACAAGTGGTTGTTCGCGGAAGAGGCGGTGGAATATGGGTGCGCGGATCGGGTGTGGGATCGTGTGCCGGAGGTCGTGATCGCCGCCAATCGCAATCGCCGAGAGGAATCGGATGAGGATAAGGATTAGACGGCCATTGGCTATTTTGCGGTGGTGGGTGAACCCNNTTCGCACCGCCGCTAATTTTGGTTGGGGGGCTTTCGCTGGTTTGCGGTTGCCAGGGTCCCAGCACGGTGAATATTGAGCTGCGAAAGCAGAATCAGAAGTTGTCGGCGACGATCGACGATTTGCAGCTTCGTCATAACGCGGATGAGGCGACGATCAGGGGTTTGCAGGCGCGGGCGACGACGGTTCCGATTTTACCTGAAGATGAACTTGATCAATTGTTTACGACGGCGGGCTTGCAGTTTGGCCGGCTGACGGGGGGATATCATCCTGATCCGAATAGTCCGGGCGACACGATGCTGAAGATTTATGTCGTGCCGATTGATGGGCAGGGAGATGAGATCAAGGCGGCTGGGGCGTTTCATGTCGAGTTATTTGATCCGGCGTTAGGGGCGACAAATCAAATCGGGAAGTGGGATTTTGATCTGCAGGCAACCCGAGGGGATTGGTATGGGCATGCATTGCTTTACACCTATGTGCTGTCTTGTCCGTGGCAGACTGTGCCGACGCATGAGAAATTGCAGGTGTGGGTGACGTTTACGGATCAATTGACGCATCGGGTGTTTACTGTGCAGCGGGAAGTTACGGTCGAGGTGCCGCAGGTAGTGAAGTAGGTTATAATCCATCTATCGCGCGATAAAGACAAAGGAGACCGATGGCAATGACCAAAGAGCAAATCCTGACCGAAGCGATGGCTCTTAACGCACGCGAGCGGGATGAAGTGGCTGAGACGCTATGGCAATGCATGGTGCCCGGGGAGCTCACGCCTGCGCAGACCCAGGAGATTCGCGGGCGATTGGATGCTCTGGATAGTGGGAGAGTTCAGGCCATCCCCGGCGAGCAAGTCATGCAAGAACTGCGTCAGCGATTTCAACGGTGAGCGATGAATTATCGCTTCTCACCCGAGGCGAGAGTCGATCTTCTCGCCGCGGCGGATTTCTACGATATGCAGCGGCCGGGACTCGGCGCTGAGTTCGCTGTGGATGTGGGCTTGGGGTTAGCGCGTGTGTTGGAGACGCCGCAACGCTGGCCGGAGATGGAGCCTGGGNNTGATCGTTTTCCATACGCGTTGATATATCGTATCGCGACCTCGCAGACTTTGGACATCATTGCGGCATTTGATCTTCGCCGCAAACCGGGAACATGGCGCAGCGACCGCAATGGCTGATGCTATGGTTTTGCGATGGTCCAGACGGTCGCATTGTCGGCGATGATCGCCATGCTGGTGAGGTCGATGAAGAGGCCGGATTCCACGATGCCGGCGCGGGTGGCTAGTTCCAGGTTCAGGTCTCTCGGGTCGGGGATTTCGGTGAATTTGCAGTCGAAGATGTAGTTGCCGTTGTCGGTGATGAGGATCGATCCATCTTTCTGACGGCGAAGGGTGGGGATGCAGCCGAGGTCGCGGAGGAATCGTTCGCTGGCTTCGTGGCCGAAGGGGGTTACTTCGACGGGGAGGGGGGATTTTGTGCCTAGCTTGGTGACGAGTTTCTGGGCGTCGGCGATGATGATGAGTTTCGCGGAATTCTGGGCGACGAGTTTTTCGCGGAGTAGTGCGCCGCCGAGGCCTTTGATGAGGGTGAGGTCTGGGGCGATTTCGTCTGCGCCGTCGACGGTGAGGTCGATGCGGGTGGTCTGGGCGAAGGTGACGACGGTCATGCCGAATTCATTGGCTAGTTTTTCGGAATTGACGCTGGTGGGGACGGCGCGGATGTCGCGCAGTTTTCCATTTCGCAGGGCCACGCCGACGGCTTCGATGAAATATTTCGCGGTGGAGCCGGTGCCCAGGCCGACGATCATTCCATCCTTGACGTGTTGCAGGGCCGCTTCGCCGGCTCGCTGTTTTGCATCCATATCGCGAGGATACAGGAGGCGGGGTGGATGCACAAAGGCAACGAGCCGCAGAGGCACAGAGACCCCGGCGCGCCGGGACAGGCTGCGGAGACAGACTTTTAGCCACAGATATAAATCAGATGCACACAGATGAAAGGCGAAAAATTAATCGCATTTGTTTTATCTGTGTGAATCTGATTTTCATCTGTGGCTAAATCTTATTTTTGTTAGTCGTTCGCGCTCCATGGGCGGCTGAAGCCTATTTGGCCGGCGGGGAAGAAGTTGAGGTTCATGCCGTTGGTGTTGGCGATGCCGTCGTGATAGATGGAAACGGAGACCGCGAATGTGTCGAATCGGCGGAGCAGCGAGAGAGACGTGACCGCGGCACGCGAGGCCCCGAAATCGAGGGCCTGATAAATGCTCATCTGATATTTGGCGGTCAGATTGTAGCTGGCGTTGAAGCTGAATATCTGCGAGTCGAGAGCTTGAACGTAGGCGTCGCCGATGTAGTAGCTGAGCCGGCTGCCGCGGTTGACGGCGATGCCGGCTTCGGCGATGGCGGTTTCGCGTTGGTCGAGATTCCACTGCACATCGGAGATGAACGCGGTGTCGTCGCTGATGTGCCAGGTTAAATCTGAGTTGATCGCCTGGCGCGGGACGGATAATTCGGGCTCGGAGGGGAAGAAGAGTCCGCGGAATGAAACAGGGTTAAGCACCGAAGCGGGGGGCTGATGGGTGTATAGATCGGCCTCGACGTTGAAATCGAGAACATCGACGCTTTGCCAGCGGCCGGGGCCGCCGCGCATGGTTTCCCAATGCTGATGAAGGGCGAATTGGCCGCCGGTGATGTCGTTGATCGCGTCGATGTTCGGGTCGAAGACATATATCTTGCTTTGATCCAGCGTCGTGCTGGAGGTGAAGAGATTCACCTCCGGCTGAATAATGTGGCGGATGCGATGGAGATTGAAAAGATCGGAATTGATATCGTCATCGACGCGCCAAAAACTGGTTGTGAATCGCAAGCCCGTGCCGCCGAAGAGACGGTTTTGGCCGTCGCCGCCGGGGCTATCGGAATAGCTAGTCGCGCGTCCCATGACGTAGGGGACGAAGCGGAGTTCCGCGATGGAAAACGGCCAATCGACTTCCTGGCGGGTATCGCCGCGGAAGATGATGTTGCCGGTCGTGCCGGTAAAACCATCGGAAGGCAGACCCGGAGAGAGGCCCGGTCCGAAGCCCTGCTGGGCGAGCGTATAGGCGCCCTGGTCAAACTTGAGGGCTGAGGCGCTGTTGTTGCTGAAGAGGGTGAGCTGATCGTCGGCGAAGCTGTCGCCGATGCGCTGATAGGTAATTTCCGGAAGCCGGGCGACGTCGAATTGCTCTTGCTGGCGGTCGGAGTTGGTTATGAATCGGGTGGTATCGGTTTCGGCGAGGAAGGTGAGGACCTCGGTGTCCTGCTGCCGCTTGGCGTAGAACTCGGCGTTGTAGGGCAGCGTGGTGTCGAATTCGGGCTGGTAATATTCTTCGAGAAACGTGGGGTCAGAGACATAGCCGGCGCGAAGCTGAATCTGCCAATCGTCCGGGAGAAAATGCTGGTGTTCCCAAAGGAATCGGCCGCGCAGGTCGGTGGGGGGCGTGACCAGGCTGCGGTCTCCGCCGAGTTGGTCGGTTCCCTTGTCTGACATGATATAGCTCTTGAAATCGCCCTGGTAATTCCAGGGTTCGTCGGAATCGGTGATGAACCCGCCGGAATATTTTCCGTCCAATCCGCCGCCGAAGCCGCGCTCGGAGAAATAATCGACGTGGTAGGAAATATCGAGTCCCTTGGGCGGCGCCTCGCCAAGTGTTTCGAAGAGCCCCCATTCGGTGGCGAAGGTATAGCCGAAGCGGCTGGAATTTCCGTTTTCCAGATTGCGCAATGGGAACGGTTTGTTGTTGACGGTTCCCGAGAGAGATGGCCAGTAAAAGACGGGGACGCCGAATATGTTGACGACATCATTACGGGATTGGATGTCGAATGTGCCCGGATCCTGCGGCTCCTGGTGGATATAGGCGTAGCTGCTGCGGACGCTATAGGTTGGAACGCCGAATTTGCTGGTGGTGAACTCGGCTTTTTGCGCGGTGTATTCGCCGTGAGCGAGTTGACGCATCGTTTGGGCGCGGACGATGACAGGAATCTGTGTTATGGGATCGACGGCATGGAAGACGACGCTGGTGAGAACGGCGCGCTGGGTGACGAAATCGTAATAGACCCGATCGGCGGTGAGCCGCTGCTCAGGGCTTTTGGCCGACGCGGGAGTGAAATTCATCCGAACATCGCCCTCGAGATAGGCAGCAGTGAAATGATGGCCAAGTTCGCCCGTCGACGGCTGGGAGCTGGCGCCGGCGCGGTCGCTGCTGAACAGGACAACGTTGGTGGCGAGAAGCTCGAGGAAATCGCCGTTGTCAGAGGTCTGGGTCACGCTGACGCCGCCGCCGAGTTGCATCGCTTTTGTCCCGTCTGCGATGGTGATGGGTTCGATAAGCCTGGCGTGAAATCTGATCTCGCCGATCTTGCTGGGTGTGGGTTGAACGATGGCGGAAGCAGAGGTTCCACCCAGCGCGGGAGCCGGCGGTGGACCTGTGGTGGATAAAATGGGATTCACTTCGATGGCGGGCGGGGGCTGATCGGCGGATTGGCTGGCTGCGCGCACGGCTTTGGCGTCCGTGAATAACTGGGATTTGGAAAGGTCCTGGGCGACTTTGGATTGCGAGGCTAGCTGAATCGTGCCGCGGACGATGAGATTCACCAGCAGCCGCGGGCCGGTGCGGGTGAGATGGTTGTCGGAGGCGTGGAGCGTGGCGTCGCCGATGAGGGCGATTTCCACCTGTTGTTCCTGAAGCAGGGCGCCGGGCTTTGGCGTGAACCAGACGATGGCTTGCCTGGCGGAGCAGGTGACGGTGTCGGTGACGATGGAGACGGGGCCATCAAGTTGGAGGATGTTGGTGGGGCCGTCGGTCCAATTGGAGGCGGAGGAGGCGGAGATGAGGAGTTTTTCGCTGGTTTGGGTGAAGTCGGCGCGAGCGGTGGAGACGCAGGCGGCTGCAACAAAAGGGAGGGCAAACAGAATCCAGCCAAGGCCGGTCCTCGTCCAATGCACTTACAGGCTCCTTCCCGATGCAGCCAACGCAAACGGCCAAAGCGGTGGGCGGCATTATAGAAAGGTGATGAGGGGCGTCAAAGAGAGAGTGAGGGGAAATGCCGAATGCCGAGTGCCAAGTGCCGAATGAAATGCGACTGACCGACTATGCGCGTATATTCGGCACTTGGCACTCGGCATTCGGCATTCCGTCTACCATAGGTATAATTGCTGTCGTTCGTATTGTCCGTTGTCTCAAGGAGTGACCATGAAATTCTGGGCGATGATATTGGCCGTGTTCGTTGCCGTCTCGGCGGGGAGTTGTGCGGCGAAGATGGAGGTAACGACGCCTGCTACCCAGCCGTCGATGGATGGCGCCGATCCGGAGGCGAAGACGGCGAATAAGTTTCCCACGCCTGCGGAATTGATGGCGAAGATTCAGGCGGCGCAGAAGAAGGAAGATGCCGAGCCGAAGGTGGCGTATTTTGATCTTTCAGGCCAGATGGGGGAAAAGCCGGCGGATTATAATTTGTTTGGCGGCGATCCCAACGCGATCACTCTGCGGGTTTTGATCGACCGGCTGGAAAAGGCGCGGCAGGATGGGGAGGTGCACGCGGTGCTGCTGCGGCTAGGGGATGGCACGCTGAATCTTTCGCAGGCGATGGAATTGCGCGATGAGTTGGGCGTGCTGCACCGCGATGGGAAGCGGACGTTTGTGTATGCGGATTCGTTTGACACGAGCAGTTACATCGCCGCCAGCGGGGCGACAGATATCTGCATGATGGAGGGGGGGGAGATTCTGATTCCGGGCGTCGGGTTTGAGACGATGTTCGCCAAGGGATTGCTGGACAAAGTCGGCGTGAAGGCGGATTTCGTCCAGATCGGGGAATACAAAGGGGCGGATGAGGCGTTTACGCGGACGGATGCCAGCGCGGAATTAAAAGGGCAACTGAACAAGCTGGCGGATTCGTTATATGGACAGATTATCGACACGATCAGCGCGAGCCGAAAGTTGAAGGTTGAGGATGTGCGCCGGGTGGTGGACGAGGCGCTGATTCCGGGTGATGAGGCAAAGGCGCAGGGGCTGGTGGATCATCTGGTGGATGTCGGAGGGCTTCGCGACCTGATGGCGAGCGAGCTTGGGCAGAAGATGAGTCTGGTGACGGACTACGGGCAGACGGATAAGAACCAACTGGATTTATCGAGCCCGTTTGCTTTGTTTGCGATGCTCTCGCGGAAGCCAGAGGAATCGACGCGGCCGGCGATCGCGATGATCTATGCCGAGGGGATGATCGTGGATGGGCCGAGCGCGGATGGCTTGTTCAGCCGGGCGGAGAATATCGGCTCGGACACGATGCGTGAGGCGCTGCGGACGGCGGAGAAGGATGACAAGATCAAGGCGGTGGTGATTCGGATTGATTCACCCGGCGGGAGCGCGCTGGCAAGCGAGGCGATGTGGCAGGCGGCGCGGCGGGTTTCAAAGATCAAGCCGGTGATTATTTCGGTGGGGTCGATGGCGGCGAGCGGGGGATATTATCTCGCTTCGAGCGGAAATGTTATTTTCGCGGACCCGACCGCGATCGTGGGATCGATCGGCGTCGTGGGAGGAAAATTTGTTTTGACGGACCTATTCAACAAGGTCGGCCTGAATACCGAGACTTTCGTGCGCGGGAAGAATGCGGACCTTTTCAGCTCGACGATTGAATGGGATGACCAGCAGCGGGAGCAACTGACGCATTGGATGCGGGCGACATATGACCAGTTCACCCGGCGGGTGATGACGACGCGGCAGGGAAAGATCAAGGACATCGACGCGGTGGCGCGGGGCCGGATTTTCGCGGCCCAGCAGGCGAAAGACCTGGGGATGGTGGNNAGAAGGTGGATTTGAAGCCGGGGGAATTTGATGTGCGCGTGTTGCCGGCGCCGAAGACGTTGGCGGAGTTGCTCAATGGCTCGACCAGCGGGAGCGATGAGGATTCGGTGATGCGGTTTTCGCCGCGGATGTCGATGGAGGCGCAGGGATTGTTTGCCGCGCTGGGGCCTTCGATGCAGCGGACGCTGGGGATGGAGTTGGATGAGTTGATGTTGCTGCAACAACGGCCGGTGATGCTGACTTCGCCGGTGATGTTTTTGGTGAGATGACCTGGATTGCCAATTTCTTATTTCCAATTGTCTATTGGGGCGGAGGGCGTTGCGTTTTTTGGGCGGGGATTTATCCTTCGTGCTGAACCGGCCGTTTAGCATGAAGGACGCGATAGATGTTGGGGTTCGGTAAACGCGGGAGCGCGGATAAGTCGCCGCGCGTCAGCGCCAAACTTTGCACCGGGCGGTTCAACGGAAAATATCCGCACGTCGGGTTGTATGATTGTCGCGAGCGCAAGGTGTGGGTGGCCAAGCCGCTGGATGGCCAGGCGATTCGTACTGCGCATGCGGCTCTGATTACCGGGGCCGACAATGCCACCTCAACGGTCTGGAAAGATCGGTTTCTCTGCTATTGGTTTTACACGCCTCGGACGGGCGAGGGGTATGTGCAGGGGTATCCGATTGATTGGGACGAAGCGCATCTGCTGGTGCGGATCGATCCGCAGTGGGATTATGATCGCCAGCGGATGATTCTCGCGGAGCTTCAGGATCAGATCGATGAGAACCTCGAGCGGCAGATGCGGCACGGGGAGCGCATATGGGATTTTTTCCAGCAGTGCCCGCTGAAATATCCGATGAACCTGCACTATATCGGGCAGCGGACCACGGATTCACAATTTTACGTTAAGCGTCTGGATCGCGGCCCCAAATGAGCCCGATGACAGTTACGCCTGGCAAAGTAAAATTGCATGGTTTATGGGCATTGGGCTGACTTTACCGGCCAGGCGAAATAGCCGAAGATAGCGGGCCGTAGCTCCATTTTTACGAGGCAGTCGTCATGAGCTTTCTGACTCCTAACATCAAGACATTCCAGGTTTTCCCGGACGTTCCAGCGCCGCTTCAGCCGCTGCTGGAGATGGCGAACAATCTGTGGTGGGTCTGGCACCCGGACGCGGCGGAGCTCTTTCGCCGGCTGGACCGGAACCTCTGGGAAGAGGTCAATCACAATCCGGTGAAGCTGTTGGGGATCATCGATCAGAAGAGACTGTTGGAGATGGCGTCGAACGACGGGTACATGGCGCAGCTCAACCGGGTGTATGACGCGTTCAAATATCATTTGAAGGAGACGGGGTGGTTCGCCAAATCGCATGCGGCGGTGGCGGCGCAGAAGAAGCCGTTTTTGGCGGCGTATTTCTCGGCGGAGTTTGGGTTGCATGAATCGCTGCCGGTTTATTCGGGCGGCCTGGGGGTTTTGGCCGGGGATCATCTGAAGAGCGCGAGCGAGATCGGCTTGCCGCTGGTGGCGATGGGGCTCTTGTATCGCAATGGGTATTTTCAGCAGTATCTCTCGGCGGATGGATGGCAGCAGGAAGCGTATCCGGAGATGGATTTTTATAATCTGCCGATCGAGCCGGTGAAGCATACGGATGGATCGCCGGTGCAGATCCGGGTGGATTTGCCGGAGAACGCGGTGTTCTGCAAGGTGTGGCGATCGNNGCTTGCCGTTGTATCTGTTGGATACGAATTTGCCGGAGAATTCTCCGGCGGATCGGGAGATCACGGGAAAATTGTACGGCGGCGGGCCGGAGATGCGGATCAAGCAGGAGATTGTGCTGGGGATCGGCGGCGTGCGCGCGCTGGAGGCGATGCATATCGAGCCCACGGTGTTCCATATGAATGAAGGGCACAGCGCGTTCTTAGCGCTCGAGCGCATTCGCGTGCTGCTGGAGAATAGTCCGCTGACGTTTGATCAGGCGCGGCAATATGTGATGGCGACGAATGTTTTTACCACGCATACGCCGGTGCCAGCGGGGATCGATACGTTTTCGCCGGATATGATGTCGAAGTATTTCCAGAATTATTATCCGTCGCTGAAGCTGGATGAAGAGGGATTCCTGGCGCTGGGGCGCGAGGAAGTGACGAACAAAAAGCAGGGATTTTCGATGGCCGTGCTGGCGATCCGATTGGCGGACAGCGTCAACGGCGTCAGCGAATTGCATGGGGATGTGAGCCGGAAGATGTGGCACAACCTCTGGCCGCAGGTGCCGCCGGACGAGGTGCCGCTGAAGCATATCACCAACGGGATTCACGTTCGGTCGTGGCTGGCGCCGGACCTGGTGTATGTGCTGGATCGATATCTCAGCGGAAAATGGCAGACGGACCCAACCGATCAATCGGTTTGGGAAGGCGTCATGCAGATTCCCGACGAGGAATTGTGGCGTTGCCACGAGCGCTGCCGGGAGCGGCTGGTGGGCTGGACGCGCAGCACATTGAAAGATCAACTGACTCGTCGCGGGGCGTCGTTTGATGACATCACCACTGCGGATGAAGTGCTGGACCCTGAGGCGCTGACGATTGGTTTTGCTCGCCGATTCGCGAGCTACAAGCGCGGGGCGCTTTTGCTTCGCGATGTGACGCGGTTGCAGCGGCTTTTGGAAGACACGAAGCGGCCGATTCAATTTATCTTCGCGGGCAAGGCGCATCCTGCGGATCATGAAGGTAAGGAATTGATCAAGGCGATTGTGAATTTCGCGCGCAATCCGGCCGTCCGGCGGAAAGTGGTGTTCGTGGAGAATTACGACATCAACATCGCGCGGTCGCTGGTGCAGGGCGTGGATGTGTGGCTGAATACGCCGCGGCGCGGGATGGAAGCCAGCGGAACCAGCGGAATGAAAGCCGCGGCCAATGGCGTGCTCAATTGCTCGATCCTTGATGGTTGGTGGGTCGAGGGATATGCGCCGGATCTGGGATGGGCGATCGGGCGCGGCGAGAGTTATGCGGATGGAAATACGCAGGATCAACTCGAGAGCCAGGCGCTCTATGACATCCTGGAGAAGCAGATTATTCCGCTATTCTACAAGCGGACGGTAGACAATATTCCGCGCGACTGGATCGCCCGGATGAAGATGTGCATGCGGAAATTGGCTCCCGTGTTCAATACCAACCGGATGGTGCACGACTATACCGAGAAGTTTTATATCCCGGCGGATATTCGCGGGCGCAATCTTGCGGCGGACAATCTCGACCGCTCGATTAAGCTGGCGAAGGCGAAGGAGATGCTGCGCCAGCGTTGGGGCGGGATCAAGATCGTTGGCGTACATGTCGCGGGTAATGGTCATTATCGTGTTGGTGAAAACATGCAGGTGGAGGCGCTGATCGATCTGCCTAATGTTGATCCGCGCGAGGTCTTGGTTGAACTGTATGCCGGGCCGATTACGGCGACTGGGGAGATCGGCGCTCCGAAGATTTTGCGGATGGATTACACCAAGCAAATCGCGGGCGCTCGGCATGTGTTCAGCGGGCAGATTGAATGCCGGACGAGCGGGCGGCAGGGATTTGCGGTGCGGGTGCTGCCTGGGGAAGAGGATATGGCTACGCCGTTTGAGCCTGGGTTGATTGCCTGGAATTAGGCGAGACACTCGCGTCGTACTTCGAGACTTCGATAAAGTCAGTCCAAGCAAGCTCAGTGCGCGCAGGCAACGCGGCTAAAAAATGCAGATCAGCGGCGCTTCTTTTTTTTGTTTCGGTCTTTCTTTTCCATAAAGCCCGATTTTTTGGTGCTTAGCATTGGGCCTCCGGGCATGCCGAGGCTGCTGAGACCGCCGGACATGACGGATTTCATGAAGCGCATTTTTCCCATGATGCCTTGGCCGCCCATGGCGCGCATGACGTCGCGGGCGCTTTCGAATTGTTTTATGAATTGACCTACTTCGTGGACGGGGACGCCGGCGCCGGCGGAGACTCTTCGGCGGCGACCGTGTTCCAGCAGCTCTGGTTTTTTTCGTTCATCGCGGGTCATTGAATCGTAGATGGCGCGCATGTGGCCCATCTGGCGCTCGACGTCGGAGTCGTTCATGTTGGCGGCTTTGCTCAGGTCGCCCATGCCGGGGATCATGCCCATGACTTTGCCGATGGGTCCGAGTTTTTTGATCTGGCCCATCTGCGACATGAAATCGTCGAGGGTGAACTGGCCCTTCTCCATTTTTTCCTGGAGCTTGGCGGTTTCCTCCATGTCGAAATTCTTTTGGGCTTCGGTGACGAGGCCGACGATGTCGCCCATGCCGAGGATTCGGGAGGCCATGCCTTCGGGGCGGAATTCTTCGAGGGCGTCGAGTTTTTCGCCGACGCCGAGGAATTTAACGGGCTTGCCGGTGACCATCTTGGCGGAGAGTAGCGCGCCGCCGCGGGTGTCGCTGTCCAGTTTGGTGAGGATCAGGCCGTCGAGTTCGAGTTGTTCGTTGAAGGCTTTGGCGCTGTTGACGGCGTCCTGTCCGCTCATGCTGTCGAGGACGAGATAAATCTGGTGCGGCTTTAGCTGCGTGTTGATGTCGCGCAATTCGCCCATCAGGACGTCGTCGATATGGAGGCGTCCGGCGGTGTCCAGGATGACGACGTCGCGGCCGGTGGATTTTGCCTGGGCAATGGCGGCGCGACAGACGGAGACGGCGGCGCCGCGGACGACCTGGCCGTGCGGGGCGATTTTTGAATCATCGGTGTAAACGGGGACATCGACCTGTTGCCCGATGACGCGTAGCTGTTCGACGGCGGCGGGGCGCTGGAGATCAGCGGCGGCGAGCATGGGTTGGTGGCCCTTGCTGACGAGGAATTTGGCGAGCTTGCCGCAGGTGGTGGTTTTGCCGGAGCCTTGCAGGCCGCACATCATGAGGATGGTGGGGCCGGGCTGGACGAAATAAATTTGCGAATCGACGGGGCCTAAAAGATTGAGCAGTTCGTCGTAGCAGATCTTGACCATCAACTCGCCGGGCTGGAGGCTTTTGATGACCTCCTGGCCGATGGCTTTCTGGATGACGTGCTCGTTGAAATCGTTGACGACTTTGAGATTGACATCCGCTTCGAGCAGGGCGGTGCGGACGCTCTTCATGGCTTCGCGAATATTTTCTTCGCTGATGCGGCCGCGGCCGGAGAGGGATCGGAATACGCCGGAGAATTTGTCGGTGAGGGTGTCGAACATGGTTTATATGTTGATGGATGATATGCGGGAGAAGGGTGGGATAGAAGTGTTACGCTTATGCCGGCGAACTGGACTGAGTTGCGCCCCTCACCATCGGCCGTCGTGAACATCGGTTCCCATCAGGCACGCCGTGGGACGTGGCTCCATTAGTCTTTGTATTCGTCGTTTCCCATATTTCCTCAAAAGTCCCATGATTCGCGCGATGCGCCGGCCGGTTTTTGTAAAATTTTTTTCGGCTTGCGAGATGGAGGAGGCCGGCCGCCGTTTTGTCCAGATTTTGAAGAGCGGATGACGGGGAGAGGTTAGTTTAACCTTGCTCGGCTTGAAAACGAACTGTCAGATTCAAATCCCTTGAGCCGTTTGCCAACACACTGAGCTTCACAAGTAATTTAAAATCAACGTCTTGCATTTCTGAAGACAAAGACTTGCGGGTGATATGTATCGTGCTGTTGCTCCGGAGACACTTCCCATCGCGGGCGGTACAAGTTGGAGTTTGGCGTTGGCGTTGATGGTTGCGCCGGCGCTGCTTGCGCGGCGGAGAAGAAAGTCTAGTTGATGGTGCGGTGCATTGCGGCTTTGTCGTGTTGATCCATCAAGCGAGAAAGAGCCATGCGACCCACGCGAGATTTGCCAAGCCGATTAAAAGAAATAGGGCGATGAGGCCGACGTTGGCGTGTTTGCTCCAGGTTGGGCAATAGCCGAGGCAGCGTTGAGTGAATGGCTTGCCTGCGCCGCCGGCGATGTTGCGGCGGAGGCCGTAGAGTTTTAGACAGGCGAAGGATGTGAAGCAGATGCCTACGAGGGCGGGGGGCGTCCAGTCGGTGAATGGGGGAGTCATGTTTGTTTTGGCTGCTGGGCAGCGGACGAGATACGGAATTTTATTAACTATTGTTTTTAAACTGATCTTTACTGGACGCCGGGTGACGGATGGGTTCCATCCTTGGCGCGCGAGGCCAGCCAATCGACTTTGCTCGTGCCTGGGTGATCCGGGATATCCATCCATCCGAATTCGACGGTTCCGCGAATCTCGTCTCCATTTAGTTTGCCGCGGTATTTTGTTCTAAATGTTCCGATTTCGGCCACACGGTCTACGGTAAACTGAACCTCGCTTCCGGTTATATTTCCATTCGTCAGATTCAAGGCTTGTGTCTCTACACCCGCGATGACGGTCCCCGTGATGGTCGTGTCATTCTGTTTCAATTCCGTCGTTACGTCGATTTGCAGATCTTCGATGCGAAGGGTGGAGGTCCACGTTCCAGTGACGGAGGCTGTAGGGACGGTTGTCGGCGTGGTAGTTGGGGCATCGGTTAGGGCTACTACGGTGACAAAGGTCAGAAGTAACACAACTGCAAGAATGGCATTTGATGGCAATATTATGAATGTTCCTTTTCTATTTCCTTTTTCTATTTGATATCCGGATGATTCGTATCTTGGCGGCGAACAACCATTAGGTCGGCCGACCTTCGCACAGACATTCTTCGTGCCAGACAATTCCAGGAATGCCATCGAGAACGTATAGCTGATCGCCACCATGATACATTCCAACACTCACTACAGAGTGTGCCTCGCCCGCATGCCGTAAATGCCCGTCCGTGACTGGATTGTGATATCGATAGTCAGGACGCATGAATCGCCGCAGAACTTCCGCGCCTGCGATCCGCACTCGCGACTTCGGCAAGAATTGGGGTTCGTACGCCATGTGAAGCCCCTAATTTTAGCGAATTTCCTGAAATTAAACTATAAATTCTCAAACTGACCGACTACCCCGATTTGGGCCAACTTGCCATCGGTTGGGGGTTTGGTATACTTGCCAATTCGCAACAATTTATGGATTTGGAGAAGGGTTCATGTCAGTCAAGTTGAGATTTAAGCGGATGGGCCGGAGCAATCTGGCGTTTTTTCGGTTGAGTGCGATTGATTCGCGGTCGCCGCGCGATGGACGCGTTATTGAAGAGCTTGGATTTTACGATCCTCGCGCTAAAGATGCGGCCAAGCAATTCGTGGTCAAGCTGGATCGATGCAAGCACTGGCTGGATGTCGGAGCAATCCCTTCGGGGACCGTTTCGTCATTGCTGAAGAAGAATGGGCTGGATCATAAGCAATTGAAGTTGCCGCGGCCCGGCAAGCCTAAGCCGGCTGTGGTGGAGGCTGGCAAGAAAGAGGGTGGGGCGAAGCCGGCCGAGGTTAATACAGAGAAGAAGCAGGAAGCGGAGGCGAAGTAGTTTCGGCGAGTCGCCTTGCGAAGAGGGTGTCGTGCGGATTGACATTCTCACGCTGTTTCCGGAGATGTTTAATGCGGTGCTGGGGACGAGCATTCCCAAGCGGGCCGCTCAGAAAGGATTGGTCAGCTATCACCTGACGAACATCCGCGATTTTGCGACAGATGCGCATAAATCGGTGGATGACAAACCATTTGGCGGCGGTCCGGGGATGGTGATGATGTGCCAGACCCTGTTTGATGCCGTTGAATCGATCGAGCGGCAGGACGCGGCGCCAGACAAATCCAGGTGCGTGCGAGTTCTGCTGACCCCGCAAGGACGCTTATTCGATCAGAGCGTGGCCGAGGAATTGGCCGCGAAAGATCGGCTGCTGCTCATCGCGGGTCATTACGAAGGTTTTGACGAGCGGATATCGGAAGGTTTGAAGCCGATGGAGATCAGCATCGGCGATTACATCCTGAGCGGCGGCGAGTTGGCGGCGATGGTGGTGGTGGACGCGATTGTGCGGCTTTTGCCGGGTGCGCTGGGGGCCGAGGATGGGGCGGCGGATGAGACATTTGCGGGTGGACTGCTGGAACATCCGCAGTACACGCGGCCCCGGGAATTCCGGGGGATGGCGGCGCCGGACGTGCTGCTGAGCGGTAATCATGCTGAGATCGCCAAGTGGCGATTGGAACAGCGGCTGGAGCGGACGCAACAGCGTCGGCCGGATTTGTGGAAAGCGTATTTAACGCGGCTCGAAGCCAGCCGAGCCGATAGGTGTATAGAATAGAATTCCGCGTGAAGCGGACCGCTAGATGCGGTGAATCGGAGTCGGTCATGACAAACAAAATTCTTCTGCTCGTAGAACAGCCGCATCTCAAGAAGGAACCACCACAGTTTTCGGTGGGTGACACGGTGGACGTGGCGACTCGGATCATCGAAGGCGAGAAAGAGCGCATTCAGATATTCAGCGGCATCGTCATCATGAAGAAGGGGTCGGGGACGAACGAGATGTTCACCGTGAGGCGGATCGTGAACAACGAAGGCGTGGAGCGGGTTTTCCCGCTGCATTCGCCGTTCATTTCGCGCGTGACCGTGAAGCGGAGCGGGGAATCGCGTCGGGCGAAGCTGTTCTATCTGCGCGGTCGCGTGGGCAAGGCGACTCGGTTGACGGAGAAGCGGAAGGTTACGAAGAAGGAAGATGGGACGAAGGGGACGGACAAGCCGGAGTTGGCGGCTACGGCTACTTAAATCGGCGGCGCGGTTAAATCGGCGGCGCGGGCGGGGCATGATCATTTCGTTTTTTCATTTCTTGGATTCCAGTTCAGCCCAGCGGGTGTATAGCCGCTCTACTTCTTGCTGCGTTTTGCCGAGTTGTTCGTAGACTTCCCGCATCTTTATGTGGTCGATGGCTATTGCGGGGTTGGTTACTTGTAATTGAAGTCTGGCGGACTCGGCTTCGGCTTTGTGGATGTTCGATTCCATTTGTTCGAGTTCTTTCTGCTCATTCCAGGTGAGCCGCTTTTTTTGCGGGGTTTCTATGCGCGCGGGAGATTGCAATTGGGGTTTTTTCTGCGAGGAATTGGATTGATCGGTGGTGTTTCCGGCCTGTGTCCATTGAGAGAGGTCGGCGTAGATGTTGGCGTTGCCTTGGCCGTCGAGGGCCAGGATTTCGGTGCTGACTCTGTCCAATAGATATCTGTCGTGGGTGACTAAGACTAGCGCGCCGGGGAATTCTTCGAGGCTGGTTTCCAGGACGTCGAGCGTTGCGATGTCGAGATCGTTGGTGGGCTCGTCGAGGATGAGGACTTCGGCGGGTTCGAGGATGAGGCGGGCGATGAGGACGCGGGCCTGCTCGCCGCCGGAGAGTTCGCTGACTGGGAGATCGAGTTGGTCGGTGCTAAATAGGAATCGTCTGGCCCAGGCGCTGATGTGCATGGAGTTGCCTTGATAGCTGATGACATCGCCGTTGGGGGCCAGGGCGCGGCGGAGGGATTGCGTGGGATTCAGTTCTTCGCGGTGTTGATCGAAGACTACGACGCGGAGTTGGGGGGCGAAGATTATTTCGCCGGTGTCGGGAATGAGGGTTTGGCTGAGGAGGCGGATGAGGGTGGATTTGCCGGAGCCGTTGGGGCCTAGGAGGCCTAGTTTTGAGCCGGGGGATAGGGTGAAATTTACGTTTTGGAAAAGTTGGCGATCGCCAAGTGTCTTCGAGACTTTTTTTACCTGGATTAATTTTTTGGTTTGGCGGCCTGTGGCGGCGAAGTCGATTTTAGCTGAGCCCTGAGATTCGTTGCGTTTGCGCAGGTCGGCCAGTTCGGACATCATTTCGCCGGCGCGTTCGATTCGGCCTTTTGCTTTGGTGGTGCGGGCCTTGGCGCCGCGCTGGAGCCATTCGATTTCGCGGCGGACGCCGCTGGCGAGGGATTGTTCGCGGCCTTGCTGGGCGGTTAAGAATTCTTCGCGTTTTTCGAGAAATTTGGTGTAGGAGCCGTTGTGGCTCAGGAAGCCTTCGGGGTAGGCGCGGCCGAGTTCGATGATGCGGTTGGCGATGGATTCGAGGAATGCGCGGTCGTGGCTGACGATGAGGGTGGCGAAGGATGGGTTTGCGAGGATTTTTTCGAGCCAGAGGATGCCGTCGATGTCGAGGTGATTGGTGGGTTCGTCCATGAGGAGGAGATCGGGATCGGCGGCGAGAGCGGAGACGATGGCGAGGCGTTTTCGCCAGCCGCCGGAGAGTTTTTCGGTTGTGAGATTTGGGTCGGGGAATTTTGCGCGATCGAGGGCTTGGGTGGCGCGGAGGTGGCGCTCGTGGTCATCGAGATGGGAATCGGTTGCCGCGGCTACGCAATCCAGGCAGGTTTGGTTTGGGGGGAAGGTGTCTTCCTGGGGGACGTAGCTGGTGCGGAGTTGGCGGCGGGCGGTGAGTGCGCCGTCGTCGGGTTGTTCCTGGCCGGCTAGGATGCGGAGGAGGGTGGATTTTCCGGAGCCGTTGGCGCCGATGAGGCCTACGCGCTGGGATTCCTGAAGGCCCAGGGTTATGCCGGAGAAGAGGAGGCGTGGGCCGTAGGATTTTGAGAGGTTTGTTGCGGTTAGGAGCATTTTTTTGGGGGCGAACCCGCGATGCTGCGCATCGCCGCTAAATAATTTGGTCGAGGTTATGGCGGGGTTGT
>PMAK01000036.1 GCA_003153655.1 Phycisphaerales bacterium | reverse complement strand
TTTCTTCGACAGGTCATCCGGCCAGCAAAGATCCTTATTTTCTCTATGCCGCGAGCAACTTGGGAAGCATGGTCGCCCTGCTCGGATATCCGACGCTCGTTGAGCCATTGATGCATCTCGCGGATCAGAGCCGGCTTTGGTCCAGCGGATATTACGGATTGATCGCGCTGGTGGGATGCTGCTCGCTATTTGTAGGACCCGTGCAGAAGAGTGCCACCATACTTGCGGTTGAGAAGATTACTACNNACTGCTCGCGATGATCCCGTCGAGCCTCCTGCTAGGAACCACGACATTCATCACCACCGACATCGCGGCCGTTCCCCTGCTCTGGATCGTTCCGCTGGCGCTCTATTTGCTGAGCTTCATTCTGGTATTTGCTTCGCGGCCGATCTTGTCTCATCAGCTGATGATCCGATTGCAGCCGGTGGTTGTCCTTGGCGTCGCGCTCTTCATGCTGGGCCGGGTTGGACAACCGGTTTGGATGGTATTGGCCCTGCATCTGGCTGCCCTCTTTGTCTCATCGATGGTTTGTCACGGAGAACTGGCCAAAGATCGGCCATCCGTCGGCCGGCTTACCGATTTCTATCTCACGATGTCGCTAGGCGGCGTCCTTGGCGGGTTGTTCAACGCTTTGGCGGCGCCGCTGATTTTCCATAGTGCAGCCGAATATCCGATCGCGTTGATTGCGGCATGCGCACTATGCCCGCGGAAAACAACTGTTTCCGACAGCCGATGGACGAATCGAACCCTTGATGTGTTTTGGCCGATCCTGGTTATCGCGCTCGCATGGGGAATGCCGCGCGGGATGACGGCGATCCTCGGACATGATTCGATTTCGCTGCAGATGATCGCGCTGGGCGTGGCTATCATGGCGGCGGGCATGGCAATTCAGCGGCGTCCCCGCTTTGTATTGTCGCTGGTAGCGCTCTTCTTTGTCGCGGGCTTCGGCGCGGCCAAGGGCGAAGTACTGGCAGTTCGACGCAGTTTTTTTGGGATTCACCGTGTCGTCCGTAATACCGACGGGCCGTTCAATGATTTATATCATGGGACGACCGTGCATGGCCGGCAAATTGTCAGTGTCGATGGCGGGATTCCCTCCGAGCCTACGACTGCTCTGACGTATTATCATCGCACGGGTCCAATTGGACAGATTCTGACGCAACGAATGGTCGCGGGAGAAGCAAAGCGGATCGGTGTCGTCGGGCTGGGCGTCGGAAGTCTCGCGGCTTATGCCGAGCGCGGAACGCAACTCACTTACTATGAGATCGATCCGGCCGTCCGGTGGGTGGCGGCGGAATCTGGATATTTTTCATTTCTCAGTTCGGCAGAAAATCGAGGCGCGACAGTCCGGATCATCATGGGGGATGCACGGCTGACGTTGAAAGATGCACCAAATCATTCCTGCGATGTGCTTGTGCTCGACGCCTTCTGCGGCGATGCGATCCCGGTGCATCTTCTCACGCGCGAGGCGATGCGAATTTACATTGATAAGCTGGCCGGCAACGGCATGCTGATGATTCACGTCTCCAATATGTATCTCGATCTTCTGCCGGTCTGCTCCACGCTGGTTGCCGACGCCGGGTGCGTGGGGATGTATCAGAATGATCTGAATGTCAGCCCGCAGCAGGCGGCCGGCGGAAAGTCTGCATCGCAATGGGTCATCGTGGCAAAATCCGGCCAAACGCTGGACACGTTGCGAAACGATTCGCGTTGGAAGGCACTTCCGCAGGCTTCAAAAACTTCCGTTTGGACCGATGATTTCTCGAATATCCTTAGCGTGTTTCGCTGGCGTTAATGCCGGCGAATTCGCGCTTCGAGCTCACCGCAGCCGACTTTGGTGCATAAACCTCATAAGCATCCATATCTGGATGGGTTATTGGTCAATAACCCCATCTGCTCCAGCCAAAACCGAAAAATATTTTGATTGCCTGCGCCCGAAAAGGGTATATCGTTAGGTAGGCGCGGAGTTTGAGGAGAAAATGATGGCCATTTGTTTGAGCCGGCGGATGAGGATGCTATTTGCAGCCAGTAGCGCCGTGGGCATTGNNAGACGGGGCGAATCAAGCCGATTACGCCAACCTCAGCGCACAATCACAATACGCTTCTTCAGGATACATTTTCGTCAATGGCGTTGATGCCGCTTCGGGCACGCTCATTGCGCCCGGCTGGGTTTTGACGGCGGCGCACGCTGTCACGCAAAACGATGGCACCAGTTTCCCCATTGATACGCTCTCAAACATTTCGTTTGGGCAGGGAGCGACCGCCGCGAGCCTTCCGGGACCCGATTCCGTGAAAGCAGTGTTTGTCGAATCGGGCTGGAATTTTGATTCGTCTCAGGGAAACGATCTTGCGCTTGTTGAATTGAATACGCCCGTCACGTCGGTCGCACCCGCGGTCCTCTACAACAATTCGCAGCCCACAGAGCTAAACCAAACGGCCACGATGGTGGGATACGGATATACGGGCACGGGCTCCGCCGGTTACACAAACCTCACGTTCGGCACGCGGCTGGCGATTCAGAATGTGATCGACGCCTTCGGAAATCAGACGGTGACCACAGGAACGGGCTCACAGATTTCACTGGCGAACTTCAGCCCCAATTTGATGTTCACGGATTTCGACGATCCAAACGATCCGACGGTCAGCGCAATGGGCGGCACATCGCCGCTGCCGATGGAGGGGGCTTCAGCGCCTGGCGACAGCGGCGGCGGACTATTTCTGACGGAAAATGGAATCACCTATCTGGCCGGCGTGGCGGATTTCGGCACAACCGTCGATCGCTCCACCTTCACCGCGTCCTATGGCCAGATCAACGGCTATACGCGTACATCTGTCAGCGATTCAACCAATTTCATCGATTCAACCCTGGCGATTTCATCCACGTGGTCCGGCGCCGGCGGCGGAAGCTGGGCGACGCCCGCCAAATGGACCAGCGGGAATATCCCTCAATTTGCCGCAGCGAGCGCGACATTTGGTAGTTCAATCAGCGCATCGTCAACCGTTACGCTGGATGACTCATGGTCCGTCGGCACGCTCACATTTAACAATTCTCATTCCTACACGCTTACGGCAGGAAGCGGCGGCATTCTCGTCATGGACGGCGGAAGCAGTAACGCTGCCATCAACGACGCCAGCGGAAGTCATTTCATCTCGGCCCCGATGACGCTGAACACGAACACGGCGATTACGGTCACCAATTCAGGCACCTCGCTGCAAATCTCCGGCGCGATCGGTGGAAGTGGCGGAATAACCTTGAGCGGCGGCGGCAACCTCCTCCTTGATGCGCCCAATACATACTCCGGCTCGACAACCGTCTCCGGCGGAAAGCTCGTCGTGGCGGCTGCCAACGGCCTGCCAAATAACAATAGCCTCACCATCGGAGCCAGCGGCAAAGCACAACTCGCGACGAACACGGGCGGAGAAACGCTTTCGGCCCTCACAATCAACACCGGCGGCTCGCTCGATTTGACGAACAATCACCTGATCATCAATTTCAGCGGCTCCGATCCGATTTCCACCATCCGCGGCTATCTGACAACCGGCTACGCCGCCGGGGCCTGGAACGGAAATGGGATTGATACGTCCGCTGCCACAAGCGGCTTGGGGCTGGGATATGCCGATGGAAGCGACGGCGTCGTCAGCGGCCTTTCATCCGGCCAGATCGAAGTCAAATACACTCTCTATGGCGACGCGAATCTCGACGGCGTTGTCAACGGAGCTGACTTTACAATCCTCGCGTCCAATTTGGGCAAGTCCGTCACGGGGTGGGACAAGGGAGACTTCAACTACGACGGCGTCGTCAGCGGCAGCGACTTCACCCTTCTGACGGCGAACTTAGGCAAACAGGCCAACGGGGCCGATGTATCGCTCCCCGCCAGCGACTTCGCCGCGATCGATGCTTTCGCGGCCGCCAACGGCCTG
Source organism: Phycisphaerales bacterium (assembly GCA_003153655.1). Lineage (GTDB taxonomy): Bacteria > Planctomycetota > Phycisphaerae > Tepidisphaerales > Tepidisphaeraceae > PALSA-1353. The sequence continues at coordinate 16,754 of PMAK01000036.1, read as the reverse complement.
ATGGCTGACGTTCCGGAACCCCGATCGGGCATGCTTTTGATCGTTGGAGGTTTTGGAATCCTCATGCGCCGCCGCCGCGCTATTCCATCCTGCAAGTCACGACTTCCGCTCTAAGCACTCCATTTGACTTTTCCATGCCGCCGGGGATTTGACGGGTGGAACGAAACATTCGCGGCTTCAAGCGGCCTGGCGGAAATGATCTTCACCTTTGGCTGAGCAACGAGAATTGGATTCAGCGTAGTCGCCGTGGTGACAGTCGTTACCGCCGCGGAAAGGTTCACTACACTCAGCAGGGCAATATCAGCGTTCGTGGCCGTTTTGCCCAGGTTGGAAATGAGCATGGTGAAGTCCTGCCCGTTGTCGATGCCGTCGTAGTTGAAGTCTCCCTTATCCCATGCATTCACAGAATCACCCAAATTGGCCACGAGGATCGTAAAATCACTCCCGCTGACGAAGCCATCGAGATTCGCGTCGCCATAGANNGATCTGGCCGGACGAAAGGCCGCTGACAACGTCGTCACTTCCATCGGCATACCCTACTCCGTATCCAACCGTGGCAGTCGCCGCTGAGCTGTCGATGCCATCGCCATTCCACGCCCCGGCGGCATACCCGGTTGTCAGATAGCCGCGAATGGTTGCGATAGGATCAGTGCCGCTGAAGTCGATAAACAGATCGTTATTGCCGACATCCAGTGTCCCGGAACCGGTAATCGTGAGCGACGTAACGCTGGATCCGCCGCTGTTCGTGCCAAGATGGAGCGTGCCGCCGTTGATCGTCAGGGTGGCGACGCTAAAGCCGGTGCCGGCAGTCGGCGAGCCGAAGTTGATGATGACGTCGGTCGTGCTACCCGGCACGGTGTCAGTGTTCCAGTTGTCTGGGTTGTACCAATCGTTGGATTGCGCCCCGGTCCAGATTTCAGTTGCGGGATATCCTGCCAGGGCCGGCACCAATAGTCCCGCGTTTGGCGATCCCAGTCCCGTGGCGAGATCGTAGCCGGGCTCGGCAGGATAGCCGTCGTTTCCGGTCAGGATGTCGTGGAAATCTGAACTGGGAAGATTGTAGAGCATCGGCAGCGTCTGGCTGGGGCCGTCGAGCGACGACAAGCCTTTGAGCGCGCGGCCCTGATCGACAATAGCGATCAGTCCCGCCCACATCGGCGTGGACAAGCTTGTGCCGCCGACTTGCGTATAGCCGCCGTCAAAAGAATCCAGCACATACACGCCGGTTTCAGGATCGGCATCCATCGACACATCGGGCGTGGCGCGCAAGCCCGTGTTGTTGATGCTCGCGCTTTGAAAGCCGGGCTGTGCCTCTTGAATGCTGGTTCCACCACCCCCGCCGCTCCAGGCGCTTTCGCCGAGGTAGCTTCCATCGGCGCCGATCGAAAGCGTAGTTCCGCCGACGGCTATTACATTCGGGGAAAGAGCTGGATAACCAACACCCGGCGCGCCATCGTCGCCGGTGCTACCCAGGAATGTCACGCCCTGATGGCCGGTCGGCGTCGTGAACGTCGAATCTTCGCTCGGTTCGGAAGGACCACCGCTATAAAAATCGAGCAGTTGCGGCGTGCTGAAGCTCATGGACACGGTGCTCACGCCAGTAGTATCGGCGGCCGTCGCCACGGCTGTAAACAGATCGGAAATCGCGCTGCTATTCGCCTCAAAGAGAATGATGTTGGCGCCAGGAGCAATCGCGTGCGCCCATTCAACGTCAAGAGATTCCTCGAGATCCCATTGGCCCGGAGTTGAGTTGCTCGGCAAGCTCGTCCCGCCCGTTTGATTCAGCACCTGGAGCGTCGGCTCCCCGCTACCGTTGAATTGCGGAAGGCCGAATTGGACGCTGAATGCATTGGCGTCGGAGATGATGTCCGGATTGTTGAATGCATCGATGATCGCGATGGTTTGACCGGCGCCGGTGCCGGCGACTCCGTTGAAGAAAATATCGTTGACGCCATAGGCACTGATGATTTGAGCCGGGCTGTATGGCGCAGTGGTGGCCGAAGCCGCCGAGGGCGACGCAGGGCCAAGATTGATGAAGTCCGGCGTGGCATTCGTGGCGTTGGTAAGAAGATTGGGCGGCTGAAGATTGGTGGCCGCAATCACTGGCGACGGCGAAACCAACGCCGGCGAATTNNAGGGAGACGCGGACTGCACTTCATAGGCGCCAATATCGACAGTGCCCCCCACAACGCGGGCGAAACCGGCGCCTCGCTGGTCCGTGGTCAGCATCACACCATTTGCATCCAGCGCCAGCCCATTGCTGCCGGCGTTTATCGCGGGACTGCCGGTTTGCAACGCCATCGTATTCGTCGGTCCGCCGTTATTTTGAAGCGCCCCAAGATCCGGATTGGCTCCGACGATGTTGTGGCGAACGCCGTTGCTGAGTCCACCGGAGCCACCGGTGCCGATCAGATCATCCGAGCTTTTGGTTTGCCCGGCGGCCAAAACGTGGTCGAGCGTACCGGTGATATCGCTTTGGGTGGTGTGATTGCTGAGAGTGTTGGTTGCAACAATCGTGTTGTAGAGCGTGGCGGTGTCGTTCGGGNNTAGCCGCCGCTGGCGCTGGCGACGTTGCCGGCAATAGTGGTGTCCGCTGCGGTGATCACGCCGAAGGAAATCAACCCACCTCCATTTTGGGCTTGATTTCCCGAAATTGTGCTGTTGGAAAAGAAAGCCGTGGAGCTGATAAACGCCCCACCGCCATCAACCTCCGCAACGTTGTTCTGTAATGTGCTGTCTGATACTTCGAGCGATGAATTGTTGTCCTGATAAATCGCGCCACCATTTTGAGCTTCATTTGAAGAGAACGTGCTGGAGGTGACGGTGACCGTGTCGGCAAAAATATACAGCGCGCCGCCGGCTTGATCGTTGAAGTTGCCGTTATCGCTGAACGTCGATCCGGTCAGGTTGATCGTTCCGGCAAAGTCCGCGATGCCGCCACCCACGAAAGTGCTGGTATTGCCGCTGAACGTGCTGCTTACAACATTTGTAGTCCCCTCGTAGTCAAAGAGTCCGCCGCCAAAGAGCCCAGCCGCGGTGTTCGAGCTGATGGTGCTGCTATTGTTGATCGTGACCAGCGCGCCGGTGAAGTTGAATATCCCGCCACCGTATTGATCGGCCGTATTGCTCTGCAAAACGGTGGAACTGACCGTAAGCGTACCATTGGCCATATTGGCGATGCCCCCACCGTAGGTGGTAGCCGTATTGCTGGAGACAGTGCTGCCGGTGATCGTCAGCGTGCTGTTTTCATTGCAGATACCGCCGCCCGCTTCTTCGATCGCATCGTTTTGGGTAATGCTGCTGCCCGTAATGTTCACGATTCCGCCCGCGGTATTGAGCAGCCCCGCTCCCTGCTCGGCATCGGAGTTGAACAGCACGCTGTTGGTGATCGTGACGTGGCCGCCGTTGTTGTATAGAGCGCCCCCAACGTCGGCCCGCGAACTGGTGATGGTCGTCCCGCTCATGGTGAGCGTGCCGCCTGAATCGTTGAATACTCCGCCGCCATCCCCCGCGTCACCGCCGGTGAATCCGAGTGTAGTCGCGACGCTGACAAGTGCGTTGTCAGCCGAAAGTGTGCAATTGGTGAGCGTCAGCGAGCCATCGTTGTAAATGCCTCCCCCCTCACCCACGCCCGCATTGCGGNNCGAGATATTCACGGTGGTCGCCGCGGAGACGGCAAAGACTGTGCTGGCCCCATTTCCGCTGATGGAAAGGTTGCTTGCGCCGAGGCCGGTGATCGTCAAGCTTTGTCCAATAACCAATTCTCCGCTGGTCAGAACGATTGTCCCACCCATCAACGTAGACGCGAATTGAATGGCGTCCCCAGAGGCCGCGCCGGCAATGGTTTGCCGCAGCGATCCAGCACCGCTGTCAGCCAGACTCGTAACGATGTCTGTGGATAGCAACCGTCGCGGCTCGAGTGCTTCGAGCACCGCCAGATTGAGTTGCGACCGCCGTCGGGATTCAGAATCCCGCCGTGGCCGAGATCGACCGCACCACATATTTCGACCCTCCGTACCGTCAACAACTTGGCCGAATTTAATGCGCACGGCCCGGGGCGATTATACCACAAATCAGTCCGGAAAAGCGGCCTTTCAAAGCGGAAAAGACCGGCACAACCCAATTCTTTTACTTTAAATCCCACTTCCGCGCCCAACAGCACCATGGACAAACACCACAGCGGGGGTTAGGATGCCCACGGTTGGTATATCAGAAGGATCAGATTACGTGACAGTTTTTGTCTGCCCGCAGTCTTATTCCCCCCTGCCTCCCACCTTTTGGGCCTAAGCGATGGCCTCTTTTCTTTCGACCTGGAAAGTAAAATACGGGTCCGTTACCCAATCTCAAGGAGATGCAAATGGGTAAGAAACTGTATGTCGGAAATCTGAGCTACGATGTTGATAGCTCGGCTTTGGAACAATTGTTCACCCCCCATGGAACGGTGAGCAGCGCACAAATCATCAACGACCGTGATACCGGACGGAGCAAGGGATTTGGATTTGTCGAAATGAGCAGCGACGGCGAGGCACAAGCGGCCATCTCCGCACTCAATGGCAAGGAACATGGCGGTCGCGCTTTGACCGTGAATGAAGCCAAGCCACGCGAAAGTCGCCCATCAGGCGGCGGCGGCGGTGGTGGTGGTTACGGCGGTGGTGGCGGCGGCGGCGGTCGCGGCGATCGCGGCGGCTCCGGCGGTGGCGGACGAAACCGGTATTAATGCCGGCCCAGTCCCTCGCAACTGAGTAAAAAATGTGGAGATCCGCCCTGCCCCAGTGGCAACTGAACCTGGTGACGCGTCTTGAACGCGCATTGGGCAGAGAGCTGGTGGCAGCGGATCTCGATTGCATCACATGGAGTGCGGCCACCAAGGCGCTGACCGTTGAAGCGCCGCCGCTCCTCCGTGAGTTGCGATCTCGCAACCTGATTTCCAATGTTTTTCGAAGCCGCAACGTGGGGCGGCAGGAAGTCGAAAACTCACATGAACCATGAGACCCGGCGGGCCGGCGACTTGGCGGAAAACGCCAATGCCGGAAAAGTGCGGAAAGTGATTGAGGATGTCTGTAAAACTGCTGGCGCGTCGGTGGCGGTAGAGCAGCGCGTCGAAGAAGGCGCCGAAAAACAGCCTGTGCCCCGCCAGCGCCTTCATGTGATCTACACGGGCGAGCAGCCGATGCCCTACGCCAATTGGTTCAAATTGGTCGATACGATTGATGCCGCCCTCGATTCATCCTCTTCAGATCTGATCGACTGGGAATCCAGCGAACTGAGTGAAGAAACCGATCAGGAACGCATGGCGACATGGACAATTGTCTCAGCGGCGGATTGAACGCTGAGCAACCGCGCGGAGGCCGTGATCGCAATTGCCGTCAGGAGCTGCGCCACATGACGATCTACCGTATGTACGCTGACAACGGCAACCGTGCCGGGTTCTGGGTGCAGCATCGCACCTGGCTGAACGCGTGCGCGCAGATTCAGAGCATCGCCGGGCAACGCAACGGAAAGCTGCCGGGGTTCGCCCCACTGCATGATAATGCCGAGGTGGTCATTCGCGGATTTGACGTTCGCAGCGGTCGGCCTGTTGAACTGGGGCCTCGGCTCGACACGCCGCAGGATCACAATTACACGGTAATTGCCGAGCCCGGCTGGTATCGGGGAACCGCGGAAATGCCCATCGCCGCGGAATGACTTCCAAACCAACGGAGAACGAGAAAAATGACGCAAGAAAATACCGCGCCCAGCGAACCCCGCCCGCGAACCGGCGAAGAAGATCTGTCCGCCGAAATCGCATTGACAGTCGCGAAAAAATCGAGCGAGCATGTCACCTGCCGACGCGTCACGCGCAATCATTACCGCTGCAACTGGTGGACACCTGAGAACATGGGGGAAAATGGCAAGCCGATTCGCGAGGGATTGCTCGTCATCACCAACCGAATTTCCAAAAGCCAGTTTCTGCATGTAACGAAGAACACCGGCGGACTTCAGATTTCGGAGGTCTCGCCTGGGATCGCAAGCGTGGGTGGAGAGTAGCAGGCAGGAAGATCACTTCTCAGTTTGCACAATTAGCGATGTTTTTGCGCGTGACGTTGGGAGGCGGGAACCGCGATTGTCGGAGCCGTCACCGCAGGCGCCGCGCTCAGTAATGTTGTAGTAACCGACGGCAAAACCACGGCCGCCCCATTTGCTGTTTTCCCAAGGTTGTTTATCAGCAGCGTAAAGTCCTCACCGCTGACCACCCCGTCGTAATTAAAATCAGCCTCGTCCCAGGCAGGCGCCGATTTCCCCAGGCTCCCCACGAGTATTGTGAAGTCTTCACCGTTAACTGAGCCATCCAGGTTCGCATCACCATAGAGAGTATATTTCACTTCGATTTGTCCCGAGCTGAGGCCGGCGACAACACCGTCCGCCCCATCGGCATATCCCAACGCATAATGAGGATCGACCACGGCTGAGGATGAAATCCCGAGCCCGTTCCACCCGCCGGCATGGTAGCCGATGGTTAAATATTGGCGAATGGATGCAATCGGATCGGGGCCGGAGCCGTAGTTGATGATCAATTGGTTATTTCCCAGATCCAGAGTGCCGTTGCCAGTGATGGCCAGCGACGTAACGCTGAATCCGCCAGCCCCGGCGGCAAATTGGAGCGTGCCGCCGGTGAGCGTTAGTCCGGCAATGTTGAACGGGGAAATTGCCACGGCGGCGCTGCCGACCGTCGCGCTCGTCGAACCGCCGGGGGTTGCGATATCGCTCCAGTTATTGGGATTGTTCCAGTCGGTTGAAATCCAGCCGGTCCAAATATCGGTCGCCGCAACGTCGAACGTCTTTGAATAGGCGGTAACAAGGGAGCCATCGGTGGCCGTGAGAGAGTAGGCGCCGGCGGTGCCGAGCGACAGATTGGTCAAGGTGGCTACACCGTTTTCCGCCTGCACGGTCAGCGTCCCATTCAGCAAGCCGGGGATTCCCGTTGCGGCAAGAGAAATGCTTGAGTTGTCGGTCGTCACGATGTGCCCATTTTGATCTTCGACATCCACAATGACCTGCGGGCTGATTGTGTTTCCAGCTGTGGTGCTGGTCGGCTGCTCGACGAAAACCAGATGATCCAACGGAGCGATGTTTAACGTGACCGTCGTCGCCGGAGATGTCTTTGAGGCCCCGGTCGCATCATATGTAAAGGTCAGTTGCCCGATGAAATTGGTCGCGGGTGTAAATGTGAATGAGCCATTGCTACTAAGCGCCAATGTGCCTGATGCAGGCGGGGATAGTAGGACCGCGGAGAGAGCGGCGCCGTTGGGAGAAACGTCGTTGGCGAGAACGCCCTGGGCCGCGGAGACGGTAAGCACCGTGTTTTCAACCGCCTTGTAATTGTCCGGATTCGCAATGGACGTCGAGGGAAGGGTCGCCTGATCCAACTTGACGATGTCGGCCGTGGACAAACCATTGGCGAAGATTTCCACATTCGCGATATCACCGTCAAAATAATCCCAACTGTTCCCGCCAAAGGCACTGTCGCGGCCGATGGTCGTCGGTTCCGTGCCATCGGTGATTCCATACGGATCGGCGGTTTCACCGGCAAGGACGCCATCGATATAGACCTTGAAATCCTGGCCATCATAAACGCCTGCGATGTAATGCCACTTCCCATCGGTCAGCGCGGCGCTAGCCGTGCCGGTCGCTTGAATGCTTGGATTTCCATCGCCGAGGAAACGATAGGTGCCGAAGTTGACGGTAGTGGGACTGGTCAAATCCAGGAAGAGTGGAATATCCAGGCCGTCCCAATCCTGACTGACGATGTCAGCCTGCGAAGTAACCGCTGTGGGTTTGATCCAAGCACCGATGGTGATCTGGCCCTGAAGATTAAGCTTGGCCGGCGTGTTGAGGTTCACATAGCCGCTGGAACCGTCGAACGCGAGTGCCCCGCCGCCGTTTGGCCCCGTAAGGCGAGTAACGCCGCCGACGATCGTGCCATTGGCGGGNNCGGGATTGGCGGCGGAATCGAGCACGGTACTTCCGGAGGATTCATCAAAATTGTATTCGGCGATGGGCGCGGAAGCCGGCGTAGTGACAGATGGAGCGGCAACCGCAACGGACGTCCCCGCGGCATTGAAAGCGGCGACGCGTATAAAATATGTCGTGCCGCCGTTTAGATCGTAGATCGGAAGAGTGGTCGCATCAGCGGCAGTGGTGCGTGTTTGCACGATTTGCGTAAAGCCGGAATCGGTCGCAACCGTAACGGTAAATCCACTCTCGACAAGGGAATTATCCGACCAAATGAGATTGATCTGGCTGCTGGAGACCGGAACGGCAGAAACGTTGAACGGTACGGCTGGAATGGCGGCCGATCCGGATGTAGTCGCGCTGGCTGTGGGTGACGGAGCCGCGTCACCGGCTGCAGAAGTCGCGATGACCTGGAAAAAATAAACGGTCCCCGGCGACAATCCCGCGAACAACCAATTTATGTCGCTCTCCGGCACGATTTGCGTCATCAGGTTGGCAGTGAACGTGCTATTAGTTGAGGCTTCGACGCGGTATTCCGTCGCCGTCGCCGAAGTTGCACCCCATGATAGATTCACCTCCGTTGAAGAGACGGGGGTCGCCGACAAACTCGTCAACGCCGCCGGCGCCACCGGAGCGCGCGGGGCGCTCTCGGCATCACGGAAACCAATCTCCTTTGCGTCGAACAAATCCGTTTGCGTGTCGGTAATCTGGAAGTCCCCGAATTTGTCGCCCCAGGGTTTTGCATTGGCAGTGTAGTAGNNGATCGTCCCGCCGCCGTTGGCGTACCAGTCCTGGTAATACTGCTCGAGAAACGTGGAGAATCGCGGATCGGTCTCGGCCTGCACCTTGCTGGTGGAAGAATCCTGAAAACCGGAAAGATCAGGACCGGATTCGTACCCGTCCATCTGCAAGCCATACTGTTGAGCGAGGGCGTGGAATGAATCGTACAGGCTGGTCAGTGCATAGCCGTTGGCGGAGAGATCGTTCAGAACATCGGTCGCGCTGAGGTTCGGATTGTTGTTGCCGCCGTTGAGGATGTTGGTCGAATTGCCCGGACCGTCAAGATTGGCATATGGAGCGTACGCGAGCGCGTAGAAGAATTTTGACGGTGCGCCGAACACGGCATTGATGTAAGTCAATTGCGCCGTGGTGACGGATGGAATAGGAATGTTGGCCAGGACCGGACGGATGCGGGTGTCAATCGCCGACTGTCCAAATACGCCGGCGAAGTCGTTGCTGATCTGCATCAGTCGCCGCGCGGTCCATCGCAGTTGCCAGGTGCTGGCATTGACGTATGTCCCGTCCGGATTCTGGGCAAGCGACAGATTGTCGTAATTCAGATTCGACGGCGTCCCACCCGCTTGGGCGCCAGCCACCACCTCCGCGACAGCAGCATCGGTGGCGTACTGATATCCTTCATCACCCGCATTCCATGTTTCATTGGAATATTCAATGTATACGTTGAGATCAGGGCTAAGAGGCGGATAAGAAACGCCGTTGATCGTGTCGCCGTTCTTGATCAAACTCGCGAGCTGCTCGACGTAATTGTCATTGGCCTGCGCCGGAATGTTAATCCACATGTCGGCATGGACCGCGTTGGCCAATTCGATCGCGTATTCCCAGGCAACACCTTTAGACTGACCATTGGCATCCACGGTGCCGTTGAAGTTCAGCAGCGTCGTCGTCTCAGTCTGCGTGGCGTCGCTGGGCATGGCACGCGTGGCCCACGTGGTAATTGGGCTGTTATTGGTTTGCGTCCAATTCATGAATCGCAGCACCGTCGGGCCCAGCGACTGCAGGAAACTGATGTACGTGGTTGTAAAAACCGGCGGGTTGGTCGCGCTATATCCCGGGCGAATGAACTGAATGTTGGTCGCCCCGGAGCCGGTGTTCGTTACGGTCATTGTAACGCTTCCGCTGCCGGGCACCGTGACGCTTGCGGTGTAAAGCCCGGAAGATGTGTTATAGGTTGCGGTTCCGAGCGTCGCGCCGCTGAAAGCCACGGTCGGCTTCTGGGTATCAATCATCGTCAGGGTATAAACCCCCGCATCGAGTGACGTCGGCCCGAAAAATCCGGGCATTGTGAAATCGGTTGTCGGCCAACCATTCACATTCACCGGCGTCGATTTGCTCGTGTTCGATATCTGAAAAAAACCGGTGGACTGCTTGATGATATCCACCCAGATCGGCTCCGTGGGAAAGGGCGCAATCGCGTCCGTATCCAGTCCAATGGACGCATCGGCCGTGACAGAAACACTGGAAAAATGAGCGGTAGCCAGCGCGGATGAACTTCCGCTGGAGACAGCCAGACCCATCAGCGCATTGGTGGAGGCAATCACTGGCGCGGTGCCGACCAGTGTCCACGCGCCGGTCGAACTGGAAGAAATGTATCCGCTGACCGTCGGCCCATTACGCACCAGCTTGAGCCATTGCGTTCCGGAAGCGGAGATCGTCGAGCCGACCACATCGGCTGTCCCCGCATTGGATCGTGAAATAAATTGAACGCCGGCGGAGGTCATGTCCACTTCAGCAAAGGCCGCCCCGGCTGTCGTATCGCCGCGCAGCATCAGTCCTTCGGCAGCCGAACCAGTCGGCGTCGTCGTGAGCTGCGCCAAGATCGTGGTATCGCCCGTGATCGATTCACTCGTGAAATGAAACTGATCCGATATCGACCCGGCGCCGGTCCCCGCCCCGCTAACGGTATATTGCCCGCCAGCGGCGTAAGTTGAGCTTCCGACCGCGACGGGCGAGCCGATATCCGTATTTCCTGGGGCAACTTTCGCGAACTCCCAGCTTTGGATCACTTGCGAAACCTCGCTTGATCCATCGCTGCCGGTAAAGCCGAGATAGGCCAACCCACCAGTGGCGGCGGGAATGCTCACATTGGTATACGTTTGCGTACTCGTCACGGGCGCGAGAGTCGCTTGATTGTCGGTTTCAGTTACTTGTAGTTTGCTGCCATCATATTCGATGCTTACCAAAAGGACGCGTGCATTGCTGAGATCAATGCTGGAAGGACTGATGAATGTGGGAGTGGTGGCAACACCATTGACGTTCAATTCAGTCTCGGTTCCCGAAGACGTCGCGAGAAATTCAATGGCGACGCTCTTGGCGATTTCGTCAGACCCGGCGTTTCCCGCCCCAAGAGCAAAGGCGCTCCCCCCTTGAATAACGAAGGCCACGCCCGAAGTGGACGGCCCGCTGAATTGCACGTTAAAATTCGTCGCGAATGACGAGACGTTAAACTGCTGCGACGTGAACGCGCTGCGCGATTCGCCTGCCCCGCCATCCGTAAGTTGAAGCTGCGCAGCGAAAGATTGATCTGAAATAGCCGCCCCACCGTTTAGCGTAAGACCGGCATTGTTGAAATTACCAAGCGGATAACTGAACGCATCCCCCATAAGCGTGGCCGACAGATGGAGCCGCTGCTCGAGAGCTTCCACGACCGCGAAAGCGATTGGCGACGATGAACGGCTGAAGCGCGCACGATCCTTAAGTCTCTTGCTCACGAACATTACACATCACTATCGCGTAAGACCTCGGAATTCAATATATAAATCTACCCTGCCTGGGAATTTACGAAGATACAATCGAGCGAAAGGGAAACGATGACCATCCTCGGAGATTCGCGTGCAATACTTCAACGCGGTAAACTATTGCGCCAGTAGAACCCCATGGCCCGATTCCACAACAAGCTGACTCCCGAACTTCGCGATTTCGTCGTCCGCCAACACGTCTTCTTCGTCGCGAGCGCAGCCGCAAATGGACGCGTTAATCTATCACCCAAGGGCATGGATACGTTCCGCGTTTTGGATGACAATCGAGTCGCCTACCTCGACCTCACCGGTAGTGGCAACGAAACCGCCGGACACATTCTCCATGATGGCCGCCTAACCATCATGCTCTGCTCCTTTGACGAAAAGCCCCTCATCCTCCGCCTTTACGGTCGAGGTCAGGTCGTTCGTCCCCGCGATCCGGAATGGCCCCAACTCATCGCTCACTTCACCCAACTTCCCGGCCAGCGCCAGATTATCATTCTTCACATTGAATCGCTGCAAACCTCCTGCGGGTTTGGCGTCCCGCAATTCACGCTGCCTCTGGAGCGTCAAACTCTAATCGAGTGGAGCGAAAAGAAAGGCCCCGAAGGTATTCACAAATATTGGACGGAAAAGAATCAAAAGACGATCGATGGATTGGAGACAAAGCTTCTGGATGGTTGATTCCAGCCGGCGGCGCGGCATGGGAAATCTGACTATCGCCAAAAATCGCGTGTCTTCCTTTTTTCCCGCCGCACATTGGTTAAATGAGTATGCCAATGATGACGGACGATTCGCAATTGCGGGCTTCTTGCGCCGAAGACCAGTCGGCTGGCAGATTCGCCGAGCTCGTTGAGAAGCATATCGACTTCGTGTATGCCGCGGCGCTGCGGCAAACCGGTAATCCCCATCTCGCTCAGGACATTACCCAAGCGGTATTTCTGCTTTTTTCGCAAAGGGTTGGCCGGTTGAAACCGGGGACGGTCGTGAAGGGGTGGCTGTTTAACGCAACTCGCTACGTCGTTGCCAACGCCCGCAGGGCTGAAACTCGACGAAAACTGCATGAACGGGAGGCCGCCGCGATGCGATCGGAAATTGTTCGTGAAGATCACTGGCCTTCTATCGTGCCCCATCTCGATGATGCCCTGGCTGGACTCTCGGAAAAAGACCGCCGGGTCTTGTTGCTCCGATTCTTCGATGATCTGTCGCTTCCAGCTGTCGGCCAGACACTCGGCATTTCACAATACGCCGCTCAGAAACGAGTAGCACGGGCGCTGGAACGCCTTAGACATCTGCTCGTCGGGCGAGGGACGGCCATTGCCGGCGCATCGCTCGGCGGAATGCTGCAAGCCACATCCGCGCAGGCGGCTCCCATTTTTCTCGCGAAGACGACGATTGATCTGGTGGCCGGCGGCGCGTCCCCCCATTCGGCCTCCGCGTTTACACTCGCAAAGGGAGCCGCGAAAATGATGCTCGTCGCTCGAGCAAAATTGTTGGCGCTGGCGTGTGTTATCGCCGCCGCATCAATCGGAATCGTTGTCGTCCTCGCGGCTGCTTCGCAGTTGCGTTCAAAAGCGGTGGCGCCGCCCAATGCAATGGCGATGGTGAATACGCCCAAGGATTCCAAGGTCGCCGATGAGGATTACACCGCGTGCTGCGGTGTGCTGAAATCAATCATCGACGCATACGATCGTAACGATCCCCCCGCCGTCGAAACGCTTTACTATTTCAAGCCGGGCACGGATCCCAAAACGATTGACGCCGTGGACCGAATTTTTGAGTTAGACGTCGCCGCTTATCGTCTTTCGAATGCGGCGATTTCGAAGTTTGGGATGCACGGCACATTGCTCATCACAGATATGTACACGCCTCCGGTGATGTTTCTCGAAATCCTATCTCGAATCACCCCAAACGATGCGAGAGTATTGAGCGATGACACCGTTACGATGACGCCCCGGGGAACAGCCGGACCCGATACATGGCCTGAAAAACCGATCTATTTTGTGCGCGTCGATGGCGTCTGGAAACTAGACGCGGGCCGCACCTTCCGAATCGCATTTCACGCCATTCGGCACCACGCTGTCCCCGGAGAAACGCCCCAGCAGACATTCGGCGCCGCGACCCGCCAACTCGTCGCGGCATTCGATCAGATTTCCAACGACATCGAAAAGGGCAACATCCCCGACGAGCCGGCTGCGCAGAGACGTCTCGACGTGGCGTGGCACGAATTGAACTTGCAGTTCCGCGAATTCGGTTGCGATACGATGAAGCCCCAATAAACCCACTCGCTAAACCCACTCGCTAAACCCATCTGAATCCGTCCGGCCGGTCGAGGCAATATGATCCGAATCAAGACAAAACTATTAACGATGATATACACGATTGCTGCTGCATCGATGATCTTCCCGGTCGCGGTGATGGCGGACGCAACTAATACATCCAAAGCCACCGAAACCGATTACAACGCCTGTTGCCAGGTGCTGAAGTCGATCATTGATGGGTATGACCACAATAATGCAGCCGCGGTGCAGGCCCTCTTCTACTTCAAGCCGGGAACCGATCTTAAAACGATTGATGTCTCGGACCGGATGCTGGAACTCGATGTGGCCGCCTATTGGCTTGCGAATGCGTCACTCTCCCATTTTGGCCTACATGGGTCCATGCTGCTGACCGGCGATAGCACCGATGCGCAAATGTTCCTGGATGCTCTGTCACAAATCGGGCTGCAAAACGCGCGGATTATGGGCAATACTCTGACCATCACGCCGCCGGCGATCACGGGTGGAAGCGGCTGGCCCCAAAAGCCGCTCTATTTCGCGCGTGTCGAGAATATGTGGAAATTCGACGCCGGACGCACATTCCGATTGACCTTCACCGCGGTTCGGCGGCAGCGAATCGATGGTGAAACTCCACAGCAGGCATTTGCGGCCGCGATCCAACTCTATTCGGGACTATTTAACGCCATCGCAAACGACATCGAAAAAGGAACTATCCCGGACGAAGCCGAGGCTCAAAGACGCGTAGAAGCCGCCCGCGGCGAACTGATAGCCCAATTCCGCGATTTCGGCTGCAACACCATTCCACGCTGAGATATCTAAATAGCGCCCGGCAACAATCCCGGCCTTCTATTAACTCCTGCTATCATGGAATAATTGAGAATCCTGTCTCAACGGCTTCCGCTCTGGACATTAATAACCTTTTAGTGAGGCGAAATGTCCGTGTGTTCAACAGCCACCCCCAGCGACGGCGAACTGATCGAAGCCTTCGTTCGCAATAACTCCGAGAGCGCCTTCCGCTGCCTCGTCGAGCGGCATGCGCGATGGATGTTCGCCGCGGCTTTTCGCCAGCTGCGCGACCGTCAACTCGCTGAAGACGCCGCGCAAGCCGTGTTCATCATTCTTCTCCAAAAGGCTCACGCGATGCCGTTGAACACCAAACTCAACTCGTGGCTTTTCCGTGCGCTCCAATTCACGGTCAAAAATATCCGGCNNCTTTCACGAATTTCGCGCCGCGGCTGCACAAAAGTTCGATCGCCCCACCAACCCCCCAGCCATGCCTAACGACCTTACGGACAGGCTGGACATTGCCGTGACTGCACTCCCCTCGCCAGATCGCGCAACTATCCTTCTTCGCTTCTACCAGAATCTGCCATTCGATCAGATCGCACAAGCGCTCGGCATCTCCGAAGCCGCCGCCAGAAAACGCACCCACCGTGCCATTCATATCCTCCGGCAAAAANNCAGGCCGGCGCGTCGGCAACGGACTTAGTTCTTCTGGTGATGAATGATCGCGGCGCTCGCGCCATTCTGGAAAATAAAGTGAAGCTCGGCGCGGACGCAACCGCTGGCTCAATTTCCCTCGCTGCCGCGTACGGACTCAATCACTCCCCGGCCTTGCTGATTCAAACCATCACGACCGGCGTACTCGCCGCTAAAGCGGGCGCCGCGATCCCCGCATCCATTCTGACCGCAACGAAAGGAACCCTATTTTTTATGGCCGCCACCAAAGTTAAAATTATCGCCGCCGTCGTAATCGTCGCATTTCTCGCCGTCCCCGGAACGATCGTTGCCATCCACTACGCCCCCACCTTGTTCGCCGATTCTCCGGCAACCAATCCTTCCGTCGCAACCCCGGCTTCGCCGCCTCCCGCCAGGCCAGTCGAAGCCCGTCAAGCGAGCGAATCATGGCATCANNTCAAGCGAGCGAATCATGGCAAGTTGAAGACATCAGTTCCGACACGGTGGCTCGTTTAGCGCCGGAGGTCAGGATCGTGCCGACAAAATTCCCCCATTCTCAAAACAGCCGGGTCGCGGGTGTCGCGCCGGGGATTGATAAGTTTGTCGGAATCAGAGTTCGGGTCCGTGATATTGCGCAGATTGCTTACAATTCCTTTGCCCGAAGAACTCTCTTTGTAGGCGCGGAACCACAGGACAGGTATGACTTCATTTCGACTATGCCTAAAGATTCCTCGCCGGCCCTGCAAAAGGAATTAGGAGAAAAACTAGGCTTCGTTGCATACCGCGAGACGCGAGTTACCGATGTATTGCTGCTCAAAGTCAAAAATCCAAACGCGGCGGGCCTTCGGCATCCAACGAGCGGGCAGATATATAACGCTCAACAGGATGGTGACACTGACAGCATCACCTGGGATGATCAACCCCTTTCCCGCGCTCCGGAACTTCTGGAGACCTTCTGTAAAATGCCCGTGATTGATGAAACGGGTCTCAACGGAAATTTTAGCGTTGGCGTCAAATGGAAAGACCTCGGCGACCGCGATCCAAATCACGACGCGATGAAGAAAGCTCTGCTGAATACACTCGGGCTTGAGCTTGTCCCTTCCCGCGCACCTGTCGAAATGCTGATCGTCGAAAAAGTTCCACATTGACGCCATGCTACGGATGCTCTGGTCTGTTCCGTATAATGCGGACATGATCGTGAACCAGCGCAATTGGGCCGGCAATTACAACCACACCGCCGCCAGATTTCACCAGCCGGAAACAATCGAACAAGTCCGCGAGATCGTCGTCGGCTGCAAAAAGCTGCGAACCCTAGGTACGCGGCATTCATTTAACGGAATCGCCGATTCTGATCATGATCTCATTTCACTAGAGCGATTGGATCGCGTGGTAAAACTCGACGCGGCGCGGCGAAGAGTCACGATTCAAGGCGGCATCCGATACGGCCAACTCGGCGAATATCTCCACCAACATGGCTTTGCCCTACCGA
>PMAK01000158.1 GCA_003153655.1 Phycisphaerales bacterium | reverse complement strand
TCGCGTGCCCGGCAGCAGGCGACGATCTACACCGATGACAAGGAATCGCTGCTCGATGCGGTGAGCCGTTCCGATGACAGGATAACGGCAACGGAATTCGTAATGGATCGGGACTATCATGCACGCGGGATGCACATTCAACGGATCGCGGCGATGACGCCCGCACGGGATGAACGCACGCCGACACGCGAGGGAATCGAATATGAGCGATAAGTTTTTGCATCATCGCCCGGGGCGATTAACTGAGGATAGATTCGATCTCGTCCCATCCGGCGACGGCGGCGCCATAGATGATTTTCATTCGTTTGGCTGGCTTCGTGGTCTTCGGGAGCGGGCCACGATGCTCGAATTGCGGAAGAAATCCGGCGATGTTCTGGCGATTGGCTATCAGTGGATCGAGCGCGTGGAATTCAATCCAACCGACGGGATCACGTTGCACATTCATGGCGACAAGATTTGCATCAAAGGCCGCAACTTGAATGCGGAAATCCGGCCGGAAGTTCGGTTATTTCAGGGAATCGCCCGTCATCGTGTCGCATGGGTTCAGGAAGCGGACAGGTCCGGTAGCCTGAACGGAGGCGAGCGGGCAACGATTGTCGAGGAAATCGTCTGGTGAAGCCGCTTCAAAATCTTGTCCATCCGATTGAACCAGACGGAAACTCATTTGGCGGAGTGCACTCGGGCACCTTGCGGTCTCCTGCTCGCAAGCTAACGCGAGCGAGGTTGTCGCGTGTGCAATTCGTAATGCTGGCGATCAACATGCCTCCAAATGAACGTCCGATCAAAGGCGGATTCAAATTCTTGGTTTACTAGCACCTGATCGAGGCTGAGGAACGATGATGGCCTGTCGAATTCAACCACGATTACGAGCCAAGCCGATGGCCATTCAGAGGCATATTCTGGGCGACGGATGCCCTTCTCATTGATAACCTGCTGTATAGTTTCTGCGGAAATAGCGATATGCCATCCGCCACCATGCGGCGACCAAAGTGACTGCTTTTGTCGGTCGTGCCTGTGGACCGAAATCTGCCCGACTCCTTCAGGCCAAGCGCATCCGGGGATTTCCAACTCATGGTGCACAATTTTATCAATTGGGGGACCACCTGGAGGTGCGACAGCCAGGACGATTTTCGCGAGGCGTTCCGCGCTCACGGGGACGAATTGCCGGTCAATGGGCTGGTTCGACACCCAATCGACCTGGACGCAAACGGGGTCGCCACCGAGACGCTCGTAAATCTTCTCCGTGTCGCTAACGAAGCGCTCACGCTCCGTTTCCTCACCGCGCGGTTTTCTTGGACGCGGCGGAATTTCACGAAATATCCGGGTGTGCTCGATGGCCCATTCGCTATCTTCCGATTTTGCCACGAAATCCGGCGGGTCTCGCTCGACTACGAATAATGCAACTGCTGGAGGGTTGGCGACTTTCGACAGGAAGCCACGGACGTGCGCGGCTTCATCCATTTGCTTTGGCTTCCAATGCTCCTCCGCGATCAATTTTATCACGTCTTTGGGGGACTTAATGGACATGGCAATACTCCGAGTACAGGAAGAAACGATCGGGCTAAAACCCATTCGTCGCATCCGCCTCGGCTCATCGTCTCTGCCGTTTCCATTGCCTACTTGCTCCATGAGGCGTTCGCCTCAACTGCAAGCTCCTGCAAAATCACAACTGACATGTCCACTTTGGCGCGGTGCTGAGATTTTCAGGGCCATTCAGAGGCCACACAGTGATTATGCTATGCCTCTTCCGGTGAAAGGCAAGGAAGCTTTCGAAGGACTTTCTCAACGGTCCATTTTGGCGTCCGGTGGTTATCATTATTTACGTTGAGTGATGAGGGATTCCGACGTGTCTAAGTATTTCTTGGCCTCTTTTTGAAGTTTGGCGGTTTCCTGGTCCATATCTATATCCTCCAAATTTGCTGCCGTGTTTTGATTGATTTCAGCAAGCTGCCGCCCGAATTCATCATCAACGATCAGGTTCAATTTAATCTCGTTTTCAGCGGCTCGCTCTCGCTGCCTACTAGCCTTTCGATCGATCGAGTCCACAGCCGCTTTATATCCATCGATGGACGTCGATAGGGCGGCATCAGACGGGTAAAGAGAGCGCCAGTTGTTCGCTTTGTCCGTGTCGCCAAATTTTTGAAGCGCGACCAAGGTCGTAGCCAAATCTTCCCTTAGTTTTTCTGCGGAGGTGTTTGTTTCCCAATCGGATTCTAGTAGTCGTGCATCGTTCAATAGCGGGTTTATGGACTCAAGGTAAATCCCATACTCATTTTTTGCCGGAGGAGTTGCCGACAGCCTGCGCGTCAATATTACGAGAGCGCCAATTGCGAAAACGACGGCGATGGAGGCGGCCACTCTAACTGGCCATGAGCCACTTAACTTGCCGGACAATCTTTGACGACACTTTGCGCATACGATTGAATTTCCCCAGATATGTGGAGTTTCTAAATCGC
This sequence comes from Phycisphaerales bacterium, assembly GCA_003153655.1. Taxonomy (GTDB): domain Bacteria; phylum Planctomycetota; class Phycisphaerae; order Tepidisphaerales; family Tepidisphaeraceae; genus PALSA-1353. The sequence continues at coordinate 44,633 of PMAK01000158.1, read as the reverse complement.
CAATCTCGCATCCGCAGTTACAGCATTTTTCCACGGCGGCACTTCCCAAATGAGAACCCCCAATATCATACCGCCATTGTGCGAAAAAGCCGCCGGAAGGTGACTGTTCGCCGGTTCAGGTCACGGCTTACTCGCGGCCAGTTTGAATGAGCCGCCGGACCGACGTTCTTCCGATTCCAAGCTGGGTGGCAATCTGGCTCTTGCTGATGCCTGACAGAAATAGCCTAGTCACTTCGTCCGCAAGTGTTTGCACGGTCGCGGGCCTGCCATGCGGCTTGCCGTTCTTCCGGGCCTCGGCAATGCCCGCCTTGACGCGATCCCGAAGGATGTCCCGCTCATATTGAGCAAATACAGCCAGCATTCCCGCCATTGCTTGGCCGCTAGGCGTCGTGAAATCCAGCGAATCATTCAGCGACACGAAATTGACGCCCACGGCATGTAACTCCTTCAACGTCGTCACAAGGTCGAGCAACGATCGCCCCCACCGATCCAGTTTCCAGACCAGGACGATATCAATCTCCCGTCGCATCGCGGCGCCTAGAATGTCGTTGCGTGCCGGTCGATCCTTCGCCCCGCTACCGACTTCCTCTATTTGCATTGCGACAGTCCAGCCTCGTCGCTTGGCATATTCCCGCATCGCCGAAATTTGCAGCGGCAAGGTTTGCTGGTCGTGAGTCGAAACACGTGCGTACAGCCCGACGCGTAATCGGTCGCCAACCCCCTGGCCAAAAACCTCCCCCTGATTTCCGGTCATGCCCCCTCGATAATTCAACTGCTTGCAGAAAACCCTTTACACCGGCCAAAAACTATAGTTTATGGTCAGTTCAGGGCGTATCACGATTCAGCGAAGGGGACAAGAGAATTTCTCGCCGCATGGAAAACCTGCTCATGATTGCACTGGAAGCCCATAACGATGACCTTAACCATCATCGCCGCTACGAAATCACCGTTGGTCGGGATTTGCTTGACGATTGGACGCTGAGCATCCGCTACGGTCGAGTCGGCGGTGGATACCAAACGCAAAGATTCGCCGGGAAAGACGAGAATCAAATCCGAGCTATCGTCCGGGAACGGCTTCGTCGAAGGCGCTCGGCCCCGAAACGGATTGGATGTGCATACCGGGTCACGATGTTTGATGCCGTGGCAGAATTCGACGCATCCGTTTGGCTGCCGGGCGACATGTTGGGTACGCGTAGCGGGAAGCCGCTCAGACCTCGATTGACTTCAAATGGTCTTTCATCAAATTTGTCAACTTGATAATCTCTCCGCAAAGGTTCGGAAACAACGCTTTCGCGCGATCTTGGTGGGGAAAGTCAGGACTCCCGATGATAGCCATGCCTGTATCGCCGATTTTCTTTGGCGCTCCTTGGCGATAGTGGTCGTTACCACCACAGCTAGCCCAAATAGCCCCGAGACGAAAACTGTAATCAGCGGCATATAGGGTTCCATCGTTTTCATCTTTTGCACATGCTCCCTGTCGAGGAGTTCGTACCCGAATCAGGAGCTTTATGATTCTAATGTTTTCCGTCTTGACCCACCATTTTCCCTGCCCCCGATGGCAGACAGGATTGCTTTCAGCGGAGCGAAGCGGGGTCAAGGTGGAACCGTCGGAGAAGGGGACCCGTGTATTCACGGGGTAGCACCTTGAGGCCGATTCGTGCAGCGTATAATGTCGGAATTGGGGGCAGGGAAATTTCTACAGCCTTTCTTCGATCAGCTTCGTTTGCCAGTCCGGGGCGGTGTGGTAATAGTTCAGGACATCCATCGCGCCGCAACGCAAATTGCTGGATGTTACCTTTTCCGTTCCTTCAGCCAGCTTTTTGACTATATACAGCCAATTCTGCCAGACGCTTCTTGGCATTTTCGTCGCCGGCGTCGGCGGCCTTGCGATACCACGCCATCGCCTGCTGGTAATCCTGGACCACGCCTTGGCCGTGGTCGTACCCGACGCCGATGTTGTACATCGCCACCGCGATACCATCGTCGGCGGCCTTGCGGGACCAGGCCATTGCCTGCTGGTAGTCCTGGGCCACACCTTGGCCGTTGGCATACATAACGCCCATGTTGTACATCGCCCCCGCGTTGCCGGCATCGGCGGCTTTGCGATACCACGCCATCGCCTGCTGATAGTCCTGAACCACCCCCTGGCCGTTGGCATATAGAAAACCAATGTTGTTCATCGCTACCGCGTTGCCGGCGTCGGCGGCTTTGCGGTACCAGGCCAACGCCTGCTGGTAGTTCTGCGCCATGCCACGGCCGTTGGCGTACAGAGTGCCGATGTTGTACATCGCTCCCGCATTGCCGGCGTCGGCGGCTTTGCGATACCAGGCCATCGCCTGCTGGTAGTCCTGCGCCACGCCTTGGCCGTTGTCGTACAGAAAGCCAATGCTACACATCGCCCCCGCATTGCCGGCGTCGGCGGCCTTGCGATACCAGGTAATCGCCTGCTGGTAATCCTGGGTCACGCCTTGGCCGTTTTCATAAATAAATCCGAGGTTGAACATCGCGTCCGCATCGCCAGCGTCGGCGGCCTTGCGCCACCAGGTCATCGCCTGCTGGTAGTCCTGCGCCACACCTTGGCCCTTTCTATATAGAACGCTGATGTTGGACATCGCCCCCGCGTCGCCTGAATCGGCAGCTTTACGGTACCAAGCCATTGCCTGCTGGTAGTCCCGCGCCACGCCGTAGCCGTTGTCGTACAAAACACCGATGTTGAACATCGCCTTCGCGTTGCCAGCGTCGGCGGCCTTGCGATACCAGACCATGGCCTGTTGGTAGTCTTGCGCCACGCCGCAGCCCTTGGCATACAGAGTGCCGATGTTGTACATCGCCACCGCGATGCCGGCGTCGGCGGCCTTATGGTACCAGGCCATCGCCTGCTGGTAGTCCTGGGCCACACCTTGGCCATGGTCGTACCCGACGCCGACGTTGTACATCGCGTCCGCGTCGCCGGCATTGGCAGCCTTGCGCCACCAGGTCATCGCCTGCTGATAGTCCTTGGCCACGCCTTGGCCGTTGGCGTACCCATTGCCGAGATTGAACATCGCGTCCGTGTTGCCGGCATCGGCAGCCTTGCGAAGCTCTTGAATCGTCCTGGGAGGATTTTCAATTTCGCCAACTTCGCCTTGGGGTGTTGCCTGCGTAAGTTGTTTGAAACAATAAGAGACTCGTCGCTGTGAGTCAGTCAGGGGTCTCTTTGACCTATGAGCCTCCATCGCCTCGGACAATGTCTTGGTCACATAGTCCGGCGCGTGCATAACGAGGTCCGCGAACAGACCATCCATTTCAGACTTCGCATGACACCACGCCAAGTAACTGTGCCCTACCCCCAAAAGTGCCACGATGATTAAAGCGTTGCTGCCAAAGAAATAATTTGCCGCGCAAAGCATGGCTGAATACACAACCAGAATGGCAGCGCCCGAGATCAGCAAATTGCGAGGAATTTTCACGATTTCTCCCTCTTAGACCCGCTAGTGCCATCGACGGTCTGAATTAGAGAGTTGAGAAATATTTGCCGCACACCCGATAATCGCACGCCGCCTCAACCAGAGCGCGGGCAGAACGATCATCAAGCGAAGTCGGCCACACGTCGATGTTCCTTTATCCGATATAATCCTTCGTAAGAGCGGATGAGTAAATCTATGAATACCACTGACATTTACATCAGTTGCACGAATCCGGGCTTCTGCTTTTACCGGGGTGATTACCCGTTAGAAGGCGCTCTCTTTCTTGATGGCCACAATGAAGGCGTGGAAGTCGAGTGGACAAAGGGAAACGACGAGTGGGCGGCACCCACCGTGCTCTCGCAACAACAGGACTTGCAAAAGCTGATTGAGGATTTGTTCCAGAGTCAGACACTTGCAATTGAAGTTTCTTCTCAATTCGACCGCCTACGTAGGGGGCGTTACCAGCGCGTTGCCGAGTACGTGCTCAGCAAGCGCCTTGTTTGCCGACGGGACCTGTAGCAAGGGAATTACCGCTCAGATTAAAAATCTGCACGGGAGATATCTGGCATTGCAGAATCCAACCCGAACAGGCACGCGGCGTTTCACGCCGACCGCGTTTTTCGCGGTCTATTCAGGTTACCTCACGAAACTGCTGCGAACCCGTGCAAGATGTGGTAAACTGCCCGTGCTATATCGCATAAACTGAGGAGCTACCCGTGGCTACGATAAAGATTCCCGATCAGACACTCGCTCGATTGAGAGCCGCCGCTGCCGCACGGCACGTCTCGGTCGAGGCTTATCTCGATGAGATGGCGGTGATTGACGCGGACGAAAAGCGAGCTTCTTCGTCGGACGCCTCAGTGCAATTCCGTAAGAGCAGTGTTGCCGAGCGGACCGCAGCGGCGGATTCAATTCGGAAATTGGCAACCGAGGTTAAAGGCAAAGGCACCATCGAAGAATTGATCGCCGACAAGCACGCCGGACACAAATACTAAGATGCCGATTGTTGTGGATTGTTCCGTCGCCGCCGCCTGGGCGCTCGTTGACGAGCGAACGGCGTGGACCTCGGCGGCGTTGCAAGCTGCGACAATCGAAGGCGCTATCGTCCCCTCCCTCTTCTGGTACGAAATAAGAAACATCCTGGTCGTCAATGAACGACGTGGACGTATCGAGCCGAGCCAATCCGCCCGATTTCTTGCGGATGTTGGTCCACTGACGGACGTTGACGTAGCACCCGTCGAATCGGACCTCCTTGCATTGGCCCGCACGCATAATCTGACTGTCTATGACGCCAGCTATCTGGAGTTGGCGAGCCGTTTGGGCCTGCCGCTTTGCACTCTCGACACGCAGTTGATCCAAGCTGCCCCGAAAGTCGGCGTCACGCTCTGGAAGCCATAATCTCCGCCTTTTTGTAATTCTTCTGGCTATCGTGAAATGTTTCCGCCCCATCACGCAATATATTTGTGGTGTGTGCTGAGGCCACAGGCCGCATCTGTCCATCTTGTACAGTCATGGAAACAAGGCCGCGCGGTTTCGCGCGGCCGGTGTCGAACAATGGAGATTTCACGATGCAGATTCAAACGAACCAATTTCAGGCGGAAAATCCTCCCGCTTTGCTGACTCTGGCGATGATCCGGCGATATTATGTTCCGATTGCTTCCCGCACCCTGTTCCGACTGATTTCCTCGGGGCGATTCCCCAAGGCCGATATCGGCATCGGCGGGAAGCTGCGCTTATGGAAGCGTGACACCGTTGAAGCGTGGATCGCGTCCAATGCAGTGCGCGTGGGTGTAGAATAGCGTGAAAGCGATGGTGCTCTATGGCCAGTATTTTCAAGCGTGGCGGCAAGAAAAACCGCGAAGGAAAGTATGTCGCGTCATTCTTCGATGAGAATGGGAAGCGTGTCAACCGAACCACGGGCACGACGGATTACGATGCCGCACGTCAGATCGCGGCACGATGGGACACCGACGTTGCCCTGCGGCGTCATGGCGTGATTGATGCAACGCAAGCCCGCGTCGCCGATCAGAACCGGCAGCACATCAAGGAGCATATCGTCGATTATCTGGAACATTGCCAGCACGTCGGGCAGGACAAAGCCCACATCGCCATCAAAACATCGCAGTTGGCCAAGCTGGTCGATGGAATCAAGGCAACGCGGTTGTCCGATTTTGAGCCGAACCGGGTGGAGCGCTATCTGGCCGGTTTAGTGAAAGCGGGCAAGTCTCATCGCACGCATAACCAGAATCGAGCGACGGCGGTCGCGTTTATGCAATGGTGTTTTGAACAGGGGCGCGTAGCCTCCAACGGGCTGAAAATCGTTCCGACACTCAATGAAGCTAAAGATCGGCGGCGAGTGCGGCGAGCATTCACCGAGGAAGAATTGTCCCGACTGCTCGCGGTATCGGATGAACGTCGGCCCTACTACCTATTTGCGTATTACACCGGATTGCGGGTCAAGGCGGTTAAGGCAGCGGTATGGGGCGACGTGGATTTTGAAAATGCCTTGATCCGCGTAAAAGTCGGCAACGCCAAGGGCAAAAAGGATGACATCCATCAGCCATTGCATTCCCGTTTGCTCCAAGAATTGAAGCGGATGAAAAGCGAAGTACCGTTTGCATCCTCGATTGATCCGATCTTTCCCGGTGTGCCATTGGTCAAGACGTTTCACCGGGATTGCCAGCGGGCCGGAATCGAACGATACGACGCGGACGGCAGACAACTGGATCGCCATGCCCTTCGCACCACGCTCGGCACTCACCTAGCCCTTGCGGGCGTTCTGCCGCAATTGGCCATGAAGGTCATGGGTCATAACGACGTGCAGACCACGATGAAGCATTACACGGCGTTGCGTCTGGCGGATACGGCCAAGGCGATGAACGCTCTGCCGTCCATCGAGCCGAAAGCCGTTGTGGGGCCTGCGGCGTTGCGGGCCACTGGAACCGATGATGCCGCCGCACCATCAAAAGTCGTCCATTCCAGCGCGCAGCAGAATCGACAGCAGTTGTGCGGCTTTGATACGCAAAAGCTGACAGGCACTGTCGCTGATGACGACAAGGAAAACCCCGACGATCCGAAAACATCGACGTGCGTTTCCGCTCGTAAAAGCAGGAGTTTTGACAATGTTAGACATGGGTCGGCAACCACTGGCTTGAAGGAAATGCCGGGCCGCGATACTATCGAAAAAACGCGGGCGATTAGCTCAGTTGGCCAGAGCGCACGGATCACACCCGTGAGGTCACAGGTTCGAGCCCTGTATCGCCCATTGATATAAATCACGCCGAATCCTTGGAATAGGATACCTGCCCAAGTGGCGCAGTGCGGCCGAAAACGCCAGAGAAAAACGGAATCTTCCGTTTTCAGCTTTTCGGAGGCTCTACGCCATGCCCAAGCTCAATGCGAATTCGGTCCCATCGTATCGACTTCACAGACAGTCGGGTCAGGCCATTGTCACGCTCAACGGCAGAGACAATCTGCTGGGCACTCATGGCACTGCCGCCAGCAAGGCCGAATACAACCGGCGCATCGCCGAATGGATCGCCAACGGGCGGCGACTTCCCCAGGCAGTCCCGGACCTCAGCATTGGCGAATTGATTGCCCGCTATCGCGAGCACGCGGGAACGTATTACAGACACCCCGACGGCACGCCCACCAGCGAGGTTGACAACATCCGGCAGGCCATGAAGCCGCTACGATTACTTTACGGCAAGCTGGCCGCCGCAGAATTCTCCCCGTTGAAGCTACAGGCCCTGCGCGAAACGATGATGCACCCGATTGAGGGTAGGGGCTGGAGCCGAAAGAACATCAACCGTGCCGTCAATCGCATTCGGGGCATGTTCAAGTGGGCAGCGGCGAGCGAGCTTGCGCCGGCGTCAGTGCATCATGGGTTGATGGCCGTCGCCGGGCTGAAAGTAGGTCGATGCGAAGCGCGGGAAACCGAGCCGATACAGCCGGTGGCAGATTCCATCGTCGATGCGGTTCTTCCGTTTCTGACTTCAACCGTCAAGGCGATGATCCAACTGCAGCGCCTGACCGGCGCGCGGCCCGGCGAGATATGCACCATGAGGATCGGCGATCTTCAACGCACCGGCGAAGTGTGGACCTATCGGCTACAGCAACACAAGACACAGCACCACGGACGGCAGCGAGCAATTTCGATTGGCCCGAGGGCGCAGCACGTCTTGAAACCATTCCTGTTGAGAATCGACCCCAGCGCCTACATCTTCTCACCCGCCGACGCGGTGGCGGAAATGCGCCAGCGCCGCAGTGAGAACCGCAAGACGCCAATCGGCCATGGCAACCGCCGGGGAACCAATGTCAAACGCCGTCCCAAACGCACGCCCAGCACGAGCTACGACGTGGCGGCATACCGACGGGCAATCACCCGCGCGTGCGACGTGGCGGATGTGTGGGCGAAGGGCGGCCAGATCGTCGCCAATGATGAGCGGATCATTTCCCGTTGGCATCCACACCAGCTGCGCCACACCGCGGCGACGGACATTCGACGGCAATTCGGCCTGGAAGCGGCGCAGCATGTTCTCGGGCACGCCAGCGTCGATATGACGCAAGTCTATGCCGAGCGGAATCAAGAAATCGCCCGCGCTGTTGCGGCGAAGATCGGATAAACTTTGACGATCGGGCCGAGGGCATAATTACCCCTCGAAGGCTTGGAGCGGCGGCGCTTGTCACCATCGACGCCACCGCCCAGGCCGGCCCGGAAAGATGGTGAGATATGAAAACGTCCCACGTAGCATCGCGCCAAAAAAAGCAATCTGCAACATCACGACCCGCCCCGGTGGTCGCCGCGAAACACGCACCGGCACAGCAAGAGAAAACGACGCCGGCCCGCATCGGTCTCGTCCCTCTATGTTCCGTGCCCTTTGACCCGTCATGGCCACGCTCGACGCGCCTATTGTGGATCGCCAACGTTGCTAGGTGGTTGCGCTCTGACATTACTCACGTAAAGACATTACCCGATCATCTATCACGGCAGCTTCACGCATGCAGCCCCACCGGTCGAGAGATACTTACCGACGATGAGTTGCGTTACAGCCGTGACCTCGGCAAACAATTTAAGGATGCGGTGGATGGCATCACGAAAGCGAAATTGGCAGTGAGCGAATTGTGGGACGTGGCCTTGCAGGAATTACCGCCAGAGACAACGCGACCCCTCAATGCGCTGCGCTCCGGTTTGAAAGACGATGGGGATGACCAGAAGTTATTCGAGGATTTGATTTCACTGGAAGATGGGGCCCGGCGAATGGCTCACGCACCGCCTAGGACCCTGTTGGAATTAGCGAACCATTTCCGTCAACTCCCTAACTCCCCGCCCGAAACTGATAGGGCGGGCTGGAAAACCTGCATCGGCATCTGTGAATACAGCGATGGTGAATGGATTTGCTTCGGATCAATGACTGTGCACCTTGATGAAGTGCTTGAACAAGCCTACCAAGCCGGCGCGTTCAACGGCGATGAAGCGAAGCCTCTACTCGCCTTCCTGCCACACGGCGACCGCCATACTGGGTGCTTTCTGTCGGAACTTGGACGGTTGAGCGGCATTGCCTTGACCGGCCAGCATGAACTCGGCACGATCGCCGGCAAAATCGCCGACGCCTTCGAGAAGGTTGCCCGTGCGAAGTCCGAGGGGCCGCCAGAGCGACGCGAAGGTGAGCCGAACCCTCGCACAAAATCGCGCCGCCGCCGCCACAAACGCATCGACATCGACCCCGAGGCCGATAGGAAGACGGCCCAAAGTTGGGCGAAGTATCAAGCCACCCGTGGCTCGGGGGCGACGTATGCCAATTATGCGAGGGACATGAAAGTCGATGAGCGCGAGACCAGAAGGTGCGTAGACCGTTACCGCCACCGAGCGAAGGAAGATTCATCGAGTCAATAGCATTTACATTTTCCGTTTGCGTTCAGAATCCTTCGTTTTGCAGCCATTTTCCAGCGATTAGTGACGGGAAAACCGCACGCTGATTTTTCCGTTCCGTTGACGCATGAATGATTCTGTTCATGCGAAACCAAGCACTCGTTAGCGATTCAGATTCGCCCATCACGATCCTTGCAGCTACGCGGCTGCCAATCCTGGCCCGCGATGGCCAGCATCCGCACGTNNCCGCACGTCGCGACGCTGCACCGTTGGATCACGCGCGGCGTGCGCGGCGTTGTTCTCGAATCGTTTCTTGTCGGCGGGGCGCGATGTACCACGTCCGCGATGGTCGAAACATTTCTCGCCCGGCTGAATTCACCTGCGGACGCGCCCGCCCCACGCACGCCAACGCGGCGAAATCGTGAACAGGCGAAGGCCGACAAGGACTTGATGAAGGCGGGTTGGTAGCAAAAAAACGCCGCCGGCCTTGACGGGAACCGACGGCGTGAGAATCATGCGAACCGAATCATATCCATCATCAACGCAATCCGGCAAGTGGCCAAGCGCCACACGCGAGCGGCCTTGCCCGATATGCAGCAAGGCGAATCGGTGCAGGATCGCGCCCGATGGCCTGNNAGTTTGGCGCGATGGCTCGCACAACGGCAACAGCACAAATCATCGACCGGACCCGAAGCCGAAGTCACCAAAGAAAACGTACATCAGCGCTGACAAGGCGCTCGAGGCCGCGGCGAGACACCCGGACCTGGCGGGCGCGAAGCTGGTGAAAACGTGGACCTATCCGGGAGACGTGATGCGCGTCGCACGTTTCGACCTGCCGAACGGCGACAAGGAATTTCGGCCCGTGCATCGACTGGAAAATGGCGCGTGGGCAATCGGCGATGCGCCGAAACCGCTGCCGCTGTACCGACGCGATGAAATTCCGCCGGACGAACCGATTGTGGTTTTGGAGGGAGAAGCCTGTGCGGACCTGGCCGCCGAGCTTGGCCTTGCCGCTGTCACTTCGGCACACGGTTCATCATCATCCGACGAAAGCGATTGGACGCCGCTGGCCGGGCGCGATGTTTGGATCTTCCCCGACAATGATCCGCCGGGCGAAGAGTACGCGCGGAGCGTGGCGCGAATCCTGATCGGGCTTGGATGCAAAGTGAAAATCATCCACCTGCCGGACCTGCCGCCGGGCGGAGACATCGTGCAATTCGACGCGGCGATCGGTGGGACACCGCAAGACACGCGAGCAGAAATCGAACGCTTGGCCGAAGCCGCGCCGCTGGTGACGATCGGAGTAAATGACAACGGCGACCACGATGACGGGCGCGGTCTAATTATCGCGCGCGCCGACTCCATTGAGCGAACCGAAGTTGAGTGGGCATGGCCCGGATGGCTTCCGTTCGGCAAGATCATTGTTTTTTTTGGCTTCCCAGATGCGGGCAAAGGCACACTCGCAATGAAGATCGTTGCGATTTTGTCCGTTGGGGGCCGATGGCCAGATGGGACACAAGCGCCGAAGTGTTCAAGCCTCATCTTGAGCAAAGAGGACGATATCAGCGACACAATCGCGCCTCGATTGGACGCGGCGGAGGCGGACCCCAAGCAAGTCTATTTTCTGACTGGGGTGAACGAGCGGGGCGAAAACGGCGACATGGTTCAAAGATGGTTCACGCTGGACATGATCGGGCACGTCCGCGACATGCTGAAAAAACATCCCGATATCCGTCTGCTGGTGATTGACCCCCCCGGCTCGCACGTCCCCGAATCCCTGAACGAAAATTCACAAGCGCACGTCCGGTCATTGCTGGGGCCGTGGGCGGAGCTTGCCCAGGAATTCAAGGTAATGGTTTTGTTCATCATGCACCGCCCGAAGGCTGGCGGCACGAAGGCGATTCACGGGGCGATCGGTTCGATGGCGTGGATCGCGGCCGCGCGCGTGGGTTGCATGATTTCGCGGGACAAAAACGACCCAAATTTGCGCCTCATCCTGCGCGTCAAAAACAACCTAGCCCCGCCGATGCCGAACCTGTCATTTCGTATCACTGGTCCAGTCGCACACGTTGAATGGGCTGGCGAAGTTGAGACGACGGCGGACGACGTGGCCTTTGCCGATGCCGATGGACGCCCAGGACCGGAGCCGAAGAAATTGGAAGCCGCAAGGGATTGGCTTGCTGCGGAATTGGCGGGCTTCGACGCGTGCCCTGTCGAAAAACTCAAGGCCGATGCAAAGTCGGCTGGACTTAACTGGCGAACAATTCAGCGGGCAAGCGGAAAGATGGGCGTGAAAGTGGAGCGATCACAATTTGGCGGGGGCTACACGTGGAGGATTCCAAAACCGTGAACTCTCATGCGTGCCAAATCGTTCCGCCTTGCGTGCCAATGTTAGAAACACTTGGCAACCTGGCATCTTGGCACGCAAGGGATATCGCAAAAAAAACAACGTTATATAAGCCCGGTAGACCATGCGTGCCAGAATGCCAAGTTATCAGTTTGGCTTCGCGTGCGCGTGCGCGCGAGGGGGCTGCCTAATGATTCGACGTGAACCGTCCATCGTGACCAAACTTGCCCGCGTGGACCTGCAGCGCGATTGTGAGGCCGCCGGTTACACCACTGATGACGCCGGGAGACTTGCTGACCGGATCGTCGGCGGATGGCTGTTGCCGGGCCTGGCGAAAGCGCCAGCGGCAAGAAGTGTGCTCGGCGTGGCCATGCCGGAGAAAGCACCGCAAGGCGTGTTCGGGGCTGCGCGATGAAACGAAACTTTCTTCTAACTTCCGGCCGGACCAAGCTGCGACGGTGGTGGGTTTGCCTGCACGAAGCCAAGCACGCGGTCTGCTACTCGCGTCTATGCCGCGTCTGGGCCAGCGCTCACATCTTTGCGGATCACACGGGCGTTTGCTTTCACGGGCCCGTTCCCGATGTGCGGCTGGATGCAGTCGCCGTGGCAGCTGCGCAGGTAGGAGAGGTTTGGTGGCGCGACGTGCCCTCAAAACGGCCGCGCCGGGGCCCGAGAAAGCGGCGCCCAGATTTCGCCACGATGAAACCCGATGCCGTCTTGCTGTCAGACGCTTCCAAAATCGGCGAGTTGGAAATGAAGTTGGGCGAGCGACAGCACTGTTTTGACTTGGCGGCCATCATGCGTGAAGCGGAGGATTTTGTGTGGAGGTATGAGAACGCCAGCGCAATTTTGCAAGTAGCGCGGACGCTCTTTCAACAGGGACGAATGTTTGTCCCGCCGAACGTGAAACAATTCAGAGGTCAGGTGGATGTTCCGCCGGCCGACATTAACCACATTGCCGGCCCTACCGGCGGTAAGGATTGATCTATGAGCGGCTTGATTGAAAAGATTCGCGCAGTTGCGACAAAAAAAACCGAAACCGCGCACGAGCGGTATCTGCACTCACTGCATAGCAGAGACGCGGAGAGAATCGCGGAAGCCGCTACAGCCGCGAGCGTCTCCGAGGCAAAAATCGAAGCCGATCTGGCAGTGCTGGAGCGCGCGGATGCACTCAGGCCAGTGGTGGACAAGCTGGCAGCCGTTCTCAAAGCGAAGGCCACGGCGCAGAAAGCCTCCGATGAAGCTGAGCGAGAGATACAGAAAGCGGTGGAGCGACTTCAACCAGCGGCCGACAAAGCCGCTGATGAATTGTTCGCTGTTGCGTCAGAAGAAAAAGTATGTCGAGCCGCCACGGATGAACTGGATGGGCTGTTTCACGCCAATCCCGAATTGTTGGGAAGCCAGCCGGTTCCGCCGGCGATTCGCGAATTGCGGGCGAAGATCGCTGCGCAGGAATTGGCCGAAAAAAACCACCATGCTTTGCATAACAGGGTCCACGACGCGGAAGAAAGAGTCAGGCTGGCAAAAGGGAAGCTGTATCGACTCAGAAATGGCGATCGCTTCTATGGACTGAAAACGGCGCTAGTGCCTGGCCTTGACGAGGGGGGGATTGAGCTCGCGGAAGCCGAAGTAGCGAAAGAGGAAAAGGAGCTGGCCGAGGCGGTCGTCGCCGCTGCCAAACAGGACTGATTTTCTTTGAGCGAATCGCGGGCAAGCGCGAACGGTCACGACGTTCGCGCTGCCCGCAAACATATCCGACGCGTAGGAAATTCTTTCGATGGGCTTTTTCGTATCAAAATCCCGAGATGATGGAGAAACGTCGAAACAGCAACGGCCGTCTCCTGCACTGCGCTCGCTGTCCGAGATGGCAAATGGCGGGCAACGCGGATTGCTTTGCCCGCAGTGTAACTCACCGATGATGGTCACTCACACGCGACAGTTGTATGACGGCAAAACTTTCAGGCGACACCAACAATGCCCGGCGTGCCGGCACAGCACCTTCACGGACAATCAATAGACGGCGCTACACCGCCGACAGTTTGATGGTTGAATACCGATCAAATCTGGCAAAACTTAATCACCATCGGCGGTCTGCATGATTAGAATGCGCCCATGTCCCAACCATCAACGCCACCCGTTACGCCGTCACAACCCGACGAGAAAAAGCCTTGGCATCCACCGCAAATGACGCGGGAGGAGATGCAGGAATTCGGCAGAATCGTAGGCCCCATGCTTCCGTGGTGGGCCAAAGTCATTGCACGATTGCAGTCGCGGGGAGAGTGGAAAACCGCAGAACTGGCCGACAAGGCCCGTGACGCAATTTTCTCGCTATCCGTTCATCTTCACTATGAAACAGTAGATGGGGCTGGAAAGGTGAACGACAGACCGAAATAATAGGGGTATGTGCGGTAGATTCCGATTGAGCCGTTTCCAAATGCTGATGTTCGGCCTCACCGAGCAACCGGGAGGCCCGGATTGGACGGAACACGTCAAGTTCCCGCCACCGCGTTGGAACGTAGCGCCATCGCAGCGTATGCCCATCGTGCGAATGAGTGATGCAGGCTTCCGTGAATTGGCAATCGCCCGCTGGGGTTTAGTTCCGTCGTGGGCCAAAGAGATGCCGAAGGTTCAGCCGATCAACGCCCGCGCGGAGACCGTGCCGACCGGCCCGATGTTCCGCAAAGCGTTTGAATGTCGGCGCTGTTTAGTTCCGGCTGATGGCTTCTACGAATGGAAAGGTGCGAAGCCGCCAAAGCAACCCTACTTCATCCACCAGCCGGACGACGGCCAGTTTGCATTTGCCGGGCTATGGGAGCGATGGAGAGCGAGCAAAGACGCGGAACCACTGGACACATACACGATCATCACCACATCGCCTAACGCCCTGATGGCGTCGATCCACAANNGTGCTCGCTCCGTATCGGGATGATGGGCTTGAAGCGTATCCTGTTTCGCAGCGCGTCAACAGTCCGAAGAACGACGATGCTGATTGCGTCAAGAAAATGGAAGCAATATGAATCCCTCCATGTTCCAAAAGCACTACGTTATCGACAAGCAAAACGTCATCAAAGGTCCGGGATTTGAGGAAGGTTTTGAGGCCCAAAACGCCAGCCCCGAAAACATTCGCGAACCCTTTGAAGCTACTTATGCAACGGATGGCTTAGAACTTTTCCGCGAGCGGATGACTAATTTAGGCATCGGAATTGAGCAGGAGATTGAATCCGTCGAGAGCGAAATCGGCAATTTGGGCGATGACATTGTTGAGGGTCTTTGTCAAAGATTCGCCGACGATTGCGAACTCTATGAGGAAAATGGCGACGTACCAGAGTGGTTGCGATGGGTTGTCATCGGGGTGTTGAAGAAAAAGGGAATCACAGACCTGTAGCTGAGATGAAACACTGGCTCACTATGCTGGTGATGCTTGCCATCGGATGCGCCCATCCCAATGGCCCAGCCGTCGATCCGCCACTAAGAATCGAGGCACTACAAGTTAGTCAACACTATTTTGCTGTTTAGGGGGGAGGCGACGCTTGTTGACTTCGACCATCACAGTGCTGGGGGAAAAGCGCCCGAAAAGGACCCATACGCTTCGGAGAGCTACCATTCGCGACACGCCCCACATCCCCACCAGCGCCCGCAAGCGCCGCAAGAGATTCGACGCCGCCGGGCCGGGCGACTTGAGGGTGGACGCGGGAGATTGCGAGCTATTGAGATTCAGGCTTTGCGTTGCCTGGATCGAGCCTTACGTCCCGAACCTTCACAGTCGGATTCGGCTTCCAATGGACACCCGTCTTGAAGCCATCCCGGATGACGTTTTCCGACAGGGGGCCATTGTCGTTTTCCTCCAACACGAGTTCCACAATCCATCGTCGCTTTGTCACCATTGCCAAATCCTCATTGGGGGTCACACCGATTGCTTCAAACGGAATCTTCCGTCTTGGCGTCTGCCGATGTTCATTTTTCCGCGAACGAATGCAAATCTATGCGATGGCTTGCGAATCATCGTTGACGTGATAAACTGCTGGAAATCTGGCTGTTTTCAGTGATTTTGGGCGCGGGAATGAAGTGGATCACACCCGTGAGGTCACAGGTTCGAGCCCTGTATCGCCCATTATGGGAGTTCCAACTGAAGAATGTGTTCCGCTGAAAACAGCGGCCGAAGAGATGGGGCTACGCGCCGCCACCCTACGCAAAAGGGCATTCTATTGACATGATGGGACGCGTTGGTCCAGACAGGTCAATGGGCGATGGTACATCCGGCGAGGGTTGTATGACGAGGAGGCTGGACAGCGGGAAAAAGGCGACGAAAGGCCGCCTTTTGAAGATTCTGTGATCTTTGAATTTTTCGATAGTGACGACGGCGCTATAAAGCGCACTTTGCTTCCGATGCCTCTTGATGCGGCATTTCTGAGAATCGCCAAGGCCATACGATTTTGGGCGTGTGATAACGCAGAACCGGGGTTGGGGCTTCAGATGCGCCAAAGGCTCAAGGTAGCATCGTCCAATATTTGGAGATAAACGCGAGCTCTTGATCCGGCCCAACTCCTGTCAAACATGCTGCGCTCATCGCATCAACAGATTGTAACTGCTTGGACTCGCCCCCTGCTTAGATTTTCTATGCGATAGCCAACTGAGCCAATCGCCCCTTACTTTCCCGCAATCGTATCTCTCGGCCACAGCTTCTTTAAGTTGCATCGGCTTGCGAACCGCCACGACGCTATATATATAGCCCCTCATGCACGATCCACGCATCGACAAGCTCGCCAAAATGTTGATCGACTATTCCTGCGCCGTAAAAAATGGCGAAAAGATTCTGATCGAGGCAATCGACGTGCCTCACGCATTCAGCACAGCACTGATCCGCCACACCAGGGCAGTTGGCGGACATCCGCTGGTGATGCTCAAGAGCAATGAGATCAACCGAGCCCTGATGCTCGACGGACAACCCGAACAGTGGGAAGTCATCGCCCGAGTTGAAAAACTCCAAATGCAAAACGTGCAGTGCTACATCGGCGCGCGCGGCAGTCCCAATGTTTCCGAACTTTCCGACGTCACGGCTGACAAACAAAAACTTTACGAATCAACCGTCTGGGAAAAGGTTCATCGCGATGTGCGAATTACCAAAACACGATGGTGCGTCTTGCGCTGGCCACATCCCTCAATGGCCCAGATGGCGGAGATGAGCACCGAGGCATTCGAGGATTTCTATTTCAACGTCTGCACGCTCGATTACGCCAAGATGAGCCGGGCCATGCAGCCGCTGAAAAAGCTGATGGAGAAAACCGATCGCGTGCGCCTCAAGGGCCCGGGTGAAACGGATCTCACATTCAGCATCAAAAACATACCGGCTATCTGCTGCGACGGCCGCGTAAATATTCCCGACGGCGAAGTATTCACCGCCCCCGTCAAGAAAAGCGTCAACGGAGTCATCCGCTTCAACTGTCCCACCATCTATCGTGGCACGACGCACAACGATGTCCACCTGACGTTCCGCGACGGAAAAGTCGTCGAAGCATCGAGCAGTGCAACGGCCAAGCTCAACGAAGTCCTGGATACCGACGCCGGCGCAAGATATGTCGGCGAGTTCGCCATCGGCTTCAATCCGTATTGCGTTAAAGCGATGAAAGACATCCTCTTCGACGAAAAGATCGCCGGCAGCATCCACTTCACGCCCGGCGCCTGCTACGACGAAGCCAGCAACGGAAACAAAAGCGCCATCCATTGGGACCTGGTAATGCGTCAAACCCCCGAAGCCGGCGGCGGCGAAATGTGGTTCGACGACAAACTAATCCGCAAAGATGGCCAATTTGTCGTGAAGGAACTGCGGGGCCTGAATCCGGAAAATCTTAAATGATATATCAATGAGGGGATTCAGCAGGCGCTGTCCTTTACAATCCTCCCAATGACTCCCCTGCCGATTGACGCGCATCTACCGGAGATTGTTCGGCGACTTCAAGAGTCAAAATCCCTCGTAATCGTCGCCGAGCCGGGAGCGGGAAAAACCACGCGCGTCCCGCCGGCAATCCTGCAGGCCGAAATTCTCTCCGCCGAACATCCGAACATCGTGATGCTCCAACCCCGACGCGTCGCCGCCCGCGCCGCGGCAAATCGAATCGCGGAAGAAAACAAATGGGAAATCGGCGGCCAAGTCGGATACCAAATCCGTTTTGAAAAACGCATCGGCAAAAACACCCGTCTCCGCGTGCTGACCGAGGGCATCCTCACCCGGCAGATGCTCAACGATCCATTTCTCGAAGGCGTCGGCGCAGTCGTGCTCGATGAATTCCACGAGCGGTCACTGAATATCGATCTCGCCATCGCCATGCTGCGGGAAATGCAGCAGACCGTTCGCCCCGATCTGCTGCTCATCGTCATGTCCGCAACTCTTGAAGCCGAAACAGCCGCCCGATTTCTGGATGAATGCCCCATCGTGCGCGTGCCCGGTCGAACGTTTCCGGTGGAAATCGAATACCAGCCGACCGGCAACGCGCCGCTGGCCCCGCGCGTCGCCGCCACTGTCGAGCAAATCGTCAATCGCGCGGAATCCGTTGGAGACGTCCTGGTATTTTTGCCCGGTGCACAGGAAATCCGCCGCGTCGCAAGTTCGCTTGAGTCATTAGCCGACAAGCACAATCTGGCAATTCTTCCACTGCATGGAAGTCTCCCGGCCGACAAACAAACGCTGGCCCTTCGTCCGTCCAATCATCGCAAAATCATTCTTTCAACCAACATCGCCGAAACATCACTGACCATCGAAGGCGTCCGTTGGGTAATCGATAGCGGGCTGGCGCGCGTCCCGGCATTCGATCCCCGTCGCGGCCTCGATCGCCTCGAACTCAAGCGAATCAGCAAGGCATCGGCAACCCAGCGCGCAGGACGCGCCGGCCGCACTGCCCCGGGAAATTGCGTCCGATTGTGGTCTGCGAAAGAACAAACCGAACTGGACGATTTCGAATTGCCGGAGGTCATGCGCGTCGATCTCGCCGGATCGGTGCTCGATCTGCACGCCTGGGGAAAGGCCGATGCAGCTGCATTCGCCTGGTTCGAGCAGCCCCCCGCCGCATCGCTCGAATCGGCGCAGCGGCTGCTGGAGATGCTCGGCGCGCTCGATGACGGCGCCGTAACACCCATGGGCGAACGTTTAATCTCGCTCCCGCTGCATCCGCGCATCGGCCGGCTGCTCTGCGCCGCCGCCGAAGCTGGATGTATCGAAGAAGGTGCAACACTCGCCGCGTTGCTCTGCGAAAGAGATATCCGCCGCCCGGATTNNCAGCCATTTCATTCTCGCGGGCCCGCAACCCAGGGCGACAGCGATCTGCTCCTGCGAATGCAGGATTTGGCCGAGGCCGAACGATATCGTTTCGCGGCCCATCTCAATGATCGCGGAATCGACCCCATCGCCGCGCGGCAAGTCGTCCAGGTTAGAGACGAATTGCTTCGAATCGGGCGGCAATTAAGCGATGTGCCATCAGCACGTCCATCAGACGAAACGCTCCTTAAATTGCCGCTCTGGGCCTATCCCGATCGCGTTTGCCGTCGGCGTACTGGAGATCAAGCCGCCGGCGCCATGACGGGCGGCGGCGGCGTTCGTCTCGATGCGGAATCGGTCGTGCGGCAATCAGAATTATTCCTCGCACTCGATGCACGCGATGATCCACGATCAGGATCGCGCGGAGCCCTCGTGCGCATCGCCAGCGCAATTCGCCAGGAGTGGCTCTTCGAAATGTTCCCGCAATCGATTTCGCGGGAACGCACCACGCAATTTGACGAAAAACGCGGCCGCGTCATAGGTCGCGGCATTGTCCGCTATCGCGATCTGATTCTCTCCGAAGAAAACGATGCGCCGATTGATGCCTCAGGCGAAACGCTCGCCGCGGCCCTAAGACCCAGAGCGGCCGATTTATTCGCAAAAAACGAACGAGCCGCGAATTTCCTGGCGCGCATCAACCTCCTGCGAAAATGGATGCCCGAACATCCGTGGCCGGCATTTGATAACAATGATTTGGGAGATGCGCTGGCGGAATTATGCGCCGGGAAAAAGAGCGTCGAGGAAGTTGAACGTTTGTCGCTGGCCGATGCGCTTGAAGCACGCCTGGGATTTCCGCTGGATCGCGTGCTGCGTCAGCAAGCCCCCGAAACGATCGAAGTACCCAGCGGCAGTCAGATTCGACTGGAATATACGGCCAATCAGCCGCCGGTGCTGAAGGTCCGATTGCAGGAAGTCTTTTCCTGGCGCGAGACGCCGCGCATCGCCGGCGGACGCATCCCGGTGGTGCTCCATCTGCTCGGTCCGAATTATCAGCCAGTGCAAATCACCGGCGACCTGCGGAGCTTCTGGACGACAACCTACTTTCAGGTCCGCAAGGATTTACGCATGCGGTATCCAAAACATTCCTGGCCCGATGATCCGCTGACCGCCAAGCCGCAGGCCAAGGGCGGACGGCGGCGGAATTAGAAGAATCGCGAAGAATTTATTTTATTGCGGGCTTCGTGCCGCCCTTGCACCATTGGCGCCACATCTGACGATAGGCCGATTCCATATCGTGCGCGAATTGCCGGAAATTCATCAGCGGCGACTGTTGTATACGCCGGCGCAGGGTGGATCGCAGATCAACTCGCCGAGAATGATCCATCGCGAGAGATCGCGCGACATTCACGAATTCATCGGGCTCGCGCGCCGTCAGTTCGCCCAGCCCGACATTCATCAAAATACTCACGCCGGCACGCCCAGCCGCGGTTTTTCCAGCCAATGTCACCACCGGCGCCCCCATCCAAAGTGCGTCGCAAGTCGTCGTGATCCCATTATACGGCAGCGGATCAAGGCAAATGTCGATCCTGTCATAAAGCCGCAGATATTCCCCGCGACCGCACCGGCCCACAAATTCCAATCGCTCTGGCGAAATATCCAACGATCGATATAGATCAAGAATCCTCTGGCGATGATCATCGCCCAGCACTTGCAGGAGCAATCGAGAATCAGGCACCGCTTGAATAACCCGAGCCCAGAGCCGGAGCAGCGGCTCATTGAGCTTGCAAGGATTATTGATCGATCCAAAACATACAGCTTCCCCCGTTCGCGCGGCGCTCGGCAAAATCTCCGACAGCGGGTCATAGCACACCCAGGAATTGGGCAATCGAATCGACTGCTCATGATAAACAGATTCGTCAATCCCAAGCGGATCAATCCACGGATCGGTGATGCGATAGTCCATGGCGTCAAGCCCGGTGCCGCCGGGATACGCCAGCCACGCCACCTGTATCGGAGCCGGCTTTCTCGCAAATACCAGTTCACGATTCCGAGCCATGTGCATGCTTAGATCGACGAGAATGTCGATCCGGTCGCCCTGAATTCGGCCGGCAAGTTCGTCATCGGTCAGCCCCAGGCAGTTATGCCAAACATCGGTGCAGCGGCGCAATCGTTCGGTGACAGAATCCTCCCGTATGACATCGGAGTAGCAATGAAGTTCGATTTGCGAGTGGTCGTGCGATTCAAGAAGCGGCACCACGAAAAATGATTCCGCGTGCGAATGAAAATTGGGCGAGACATAACCAACACGAAGTTTTCGATCAGCTGTGCGGTCGTGATCGTCGCAAGGACCAAATTGTTTTACCGGCCGTGCGTGCAGATCGTTCCAGCGCCGTTGTTCTTCAAAAAGGGCTCGACCATCGCAATCGGCAAGAAATTGCATGGTATAAACCTTGTTACTGTGAACGGCTGCGTCCTTCGGCTTCAGTGCCATCGCGCGATCAAATGAGGCGATCGCGGCCTCGACCGAGCCGTCATCTTTCAATGCATTGCCAAGGAAATTATGGACGGTGGACAGCTCGGGTGACAATTCCAGCGATCGGCGCGCGGATTTGATCGCTTCGCCCAGCCGCGCAGCATCAAGGAAAATCGTCGCAAGGTTCAAATGGGCCGCGGCAAGGTCGGGCGAAATCGCCAGCGCGCGATACGCGGCAGCGGCCGCCTCTTCCAGCCGGCTGCAATCGCGAAGAACCTTCGCCCGATTGCTCCACGCGTTCGCATAGTCCGGCTGCAACGCGATGGCTTTGTCCAGCGCGGCAATCGCTTCGTCATACCGACCCCGGCGAAACAACCCCAGCCCCAGATTGTTGTGCATCTCCGGCATGTCAGGCCGCAGCACGATCGCCTGTTGATATTCCGCGATCGCTTCATCAAATCGGTCCAGGTCGCACAGAATATTGCCGAGCACACCCTTCGCCTCAACATAATTTGGCTGAATCAAGAGCGCTTTCCCGCAACATTCCAACGCTTCGGAAAGTTGGCCGCTGACGTGTAGTGAGTTCGCAAGATTTGACCAGGCGCTAGCGAATTCAGGCTGAATTTCCACGGCACGTCGGTATGCGGCGATTGCCTCCTGCACGCGACGCGCCGTAAACAGGACCGTCCCCAAATCGTTAAACGCCTGCGCATTGTCCGGCTGAAGCGCAACCACGCGCTGGTTCTCGACAATCGCCTCATCCACCTTTTTAGCCGCCATCAGAATGCGCGCGAGGTTCGAGTGATACATCGCCCCATTCGGATAGATCGCAATCGCCCGCCGCACCAAATCAATCGCCGGCTGATGTTGCCCGCGCTGAAAAAGCAGTACGCCAAGTAGATGCAGTGCATCAGGAAAATTAGGGTCTTGCGCCAAAAGTTGGCGATAAACATTCTCAGCCTCGTCGAAACGCCCGGCCTTTTGAAGCTGCGTTCCGGCGGCGAGCGCCTGCTGAAGGGTCATCTTGCGCATGGGCGTGATCGTATTTTAAAGCAGCGGCGAAAGCAGCGACACCGCCCGGTCCGTCAATTCGCTAACCATCGGCCGGTGCTCCCAATCCGCTAAATTCAATTGAATGGATTGCGAGAGATATTGCTTCTGAATTGTCCGGAGACGCTCGGTGATCGTTTTGCCATACAACATAATACTAAGCTCAAAATTCAAGCTGAAGCTTCGCACATCCAGATTCGCCGAACCGAACAGGGCAAAGGCATCATCCACGGTTGTCGTCTTCGCGTGAAGCAGCGCCGGCTTATAAAGATGGATCTCAACGCCGGACTTCAGCAATGAGAGATAATGCGCCCGCCCCGCCGCGGCTGCAAAAAAATGATCGGCCGTCTGCGGCAAAATAAGCTTCACCGCGACGCCGCGATCCGCGGCCATCATCAGCGAAAGCAACGTCGTTTCATCCGGCACAAAATAAGGCGTCGTAAGGATCAACTCCCGCCGGGAGCTTTGAATGGCCGCCAGAAGAAGCCGGCGATAAGTTTCATCAGGCTCCGTCGGGCCCGTCGGGACAACCTGCGCAAGCACGTCATCCGCCGCCCCGTTCGGAGATGGCGCATTCTTGGAATCCGGATAAGGAATCTCGATCTCCTGATCGGTTTCAAAGGCCCAGTCCTCCGCGAAGATGGATGCCAGTTCGCCCACGATCGGGCCGGTAAACCGAGCCGACAGATCGATCCACGGATTGCCGCGCCGGCCGCCATAATCAGGATTGATAATATTGTGACTTCCGGCAAACGCGATACGGCCGTCGATGATCGCCAGCTTGCGATGATTGCGCAGATCCATCCGGGCCAGTCGCCGGCGCAGCGACGCGACGGGCAGCGCCGGAATCACTTCGACGCCCGCGGCAACCAACTTTGGACCCAAGCCGTTCCGATGAAAACAAGTGCGTGAAGCCAGCGCGTCGGCAAGCACCCGGCAATGAACCCCACGCCGAACCGCCTGCATCAAAGCGTCCGCAACAATGCTCGCGGTCCGGTCGCAGGCAAAAATGTAATAGAGCAAATGCACATGCTGCTTGGCCGCGTTGATGTCAGCAACCAGACGCTGAAGAAACTCCGCCGCATCGGGAAGGAAATCGAGTTGATTCCCGCCCAGCACAGGCAGATCGCTGATCTTCTCCGCCTGGAGCACCATCGGCTGATAAGGCGGCTCGGCATCCGGCCGGGTTTGATGGGGCAGCCTCCCGGGATGGCGCGCGGGATCGCGAAAACGCGCCGTGATCTGACGACGCCGCTCCGTCCGATGCGGCCCCAGGCGGCTTTCCCCGACAAGCATATACAAAGCCAGCCCGATATAAGGATGAAGAAAGACGATCCCCAGCCACGCCACCGAAGCCCCCGGCGCAAATTGTCGGCGCAGAACCACCGTCACCATGATCACGCGGATTCCCCAGCCGATGAGCGAATAGACGAGGTAAAAGATGAACAATGCCATCGTGTGGAATCACGAGGTTAACCGGTGCGGGCACGGCAGCAAAGTATGTCGCTATGAGGAAACTCCCCCGCCGATACGTTGCGGTCGCATTTGAATGGATGGTTTGAAGATCGCTTACGCGGCCGCTTTTGCCGCGGCAGTCGAACTGAGCAAAAAGTTTGAGAGCTTCTCCAGCGAGATCGAAGTGACGGTAGTGACACTCCCCGTGATAACAGATTTTGTTTCCGGATCCGGATTGATATGTAGAACCGGGATTTTCATATCCTGCTCGGGCGCCTGCGTCCTGGCCAGAACAATCGCGTCATGTGCGCTGGGATCGATCTTGTCGGGAAGCTTTGCCTGCGTCGTAACCGTAGCAAGCAAGTTCAGCGCCGCCCCCACTGGATCGAAAGCCGAGAAAAGCGGATCGCGGATATAAAGCGCGCGTTTCCGCGTCGGCTTCAGTAGTGGCTGCATGAGCTTGGCTTGGTCCGCCGCCGGCAGGTTTGCCATCATCGACGTCAATGCCAATATCTGGCTTCGGACCGCCTCAACGTCCGGCAGCGCCGGATCATTTTTTCCAAAGAGGTCCCGGAAAATTGTTTTTGCCACCGGCGCGATCGGAGCGCCGCTGGCCGCCGCCATCATGATTCCGTTGGCGAACAAGTCCGCCAGGTGCAGCACGCGGGCAAGGCGATCCGTCGGCGGATGCGTCGTCCGATTCGGAGACGCATGGAACTGTTCGATCGGAAATCGAATGTTCTCCGGCAGACCAAGCTTTTTGAGAATAATCGCCGCAAGCTCCCCCTGTGTGATGCCCAGCATTTGCTGCTCCAGCTCGTGCATCGGACGGCTGGTTTGATGGTGAATGTCCAGAATCTGGGCATATTCCCCGCCAAATTCCGTGCGAAACAGAATCTCCCCAAGATCGTGGCACAGCCCGATGAGGTAAGCCACCGAAGAGTCCTTCTCATCAGGACTGTCCGCGCAGAGATGCTCCGAAAGCAGCGCGACCGCGAATGAATGCTGCCAGCTTCGGATGGGATTGAAGCCATCGGCCTGGGGAGTCGGCATGACTTCAATGATCCCAAGCGTCATCGCGATATTCCGGATATTTCCGCACCCAAGTTGTTTCACCGCGTCGGGAAGGGTCGTCACCATCTTGCGTGAACCCCGAAACGCGGCACTGTTCGCCGTCGTGAGAATCCTCGCCGTCAGCGCCGGATCGCGCCCAATAACCGGAGCCATATCCGCGAGTGCCGATCGCGGCGAATTCACCAACATCAAAACTTCCGTGACAATCCCCGAAAGAGCGCGGCCCTCCAGCACCTTTTCAACCCGGGCTAGACACTGATCCCGTTGTAANNTGTAGCGATGGCAGCGTCTCTGTGACCGTGTTGATATTTGATGCGCCAGCCGGCGCCGCCGGCGGCGGCTCGCTGGATGCCGGCAACGGCTTGGCCACGGCAAACACGGACGCCGGAAAATACTTCGCGACACGCGCCAGCATGTCGTTAAGCGAAAAATTGGATTTCAGAAGATAGTCACGCACACCGAGTTGAACCGCCACCCCCAAAACACGGCGATCGGCCATAGCCGTCAAAAGTATCACCGGCGTCGCCGCGATCGGCGGATGACTCCGGATGAATTTCAACACCTCCAGCCCATTCATCTTGGGTATCGCAATATCCAGAAGCACCAGATCGGGATGCTGCTGCTGGATGATCGAAACAGCGTCCCGTCCATTGTCCGCATAAAGGATGCGATACCCTTCCGATGCCAGCCGCGCCGAGATCAGCTCGCGTATGATCGCCTGATCATCCACTACAAGAATAAGCGGCTTGAATTTGGTTCCGGATGGCGCGGTGTCGGTCATGGCACATTCCCACACTATGTTCCCATGCATATATCGGCAATAAAAAGAAATGCTTTGTAGCAAAATGTAGCCGTGAGATGCATTACACATTTCAGCAAACAATGGCTGAATTGTAATTAAGCAAACAACCGCGTATCCATGCGCCGGCACTCGTCAACCGTGATTGATTTCCTGTAGAATGACTCTTGCGCCAATATGATTGCCCGGATCGCCCGAATACTCCTTGCCATCGCCGCCGCCGCCATCGTCGCATGGTCATTTTTTGACGTGGGCAGGCGCGTAGTCGCCCGGCATCGGGACGACCGGCCCATCACCCTGACCGTTCTCCACTGGGGAGCCCCCTCCGAAGACAAGATCGTCGCCGATATCGTCGCCGCCTATGAGCAATCCCATCCCAATGTCCACATCATCCGCATGAACCCCGGCGATGCGGATACCACCCGGAACAAGCTCAAGACGATGCTCGCCGCCGGGCAACCGCCGGATGTGTTCTATCTCCCGCCCGATATGTTGCCCGAGTTCGCGACGATCAAGATTATCCGCCCGCTCGACGACTACGTCGCCAAGGAGAACAAGGCCTGGATGGACGATTTTGTCCCCATCGTCCTCAACGCATTCCGATTCGACACCTCCTCGGGCGCAGCGGGAAATTGCCCGCTCTACGCCCTCCCGAAAGATTTCACCACCACGTGTTTCTACATCAACATCAACCTATTCGAAGCCGCCGGCGTCGATTGGCGCGACATCCAAAAGCACGGCTGGACCTGGGACCGCTTTGCGGTGGAGATGAAAAAGATCAACGCCCTCCGCAATCGCCCGGAATACAAGGGCCGCGATATCTACGGCACATATCTCTGGATCTGGGGCGATACCTTCCGCGATGTTCTTTGGACCTTCGGCGGTGAATTTTTCCACACTGATGCCAACGGCAATCCGCTCTTCCGCCAGGTCGCGCTCGATACGCCGCAGGCGCAGGCCGGAATGAAATTCATCCGCAAGCTCCGGCTCGAAGATCAGACCTGCTACAACCCCACCGGCATGGCCAAGGATGGCTCGCAGGAATTCATGAACGGAAACATCGGATGCGCCGGCCCGGTCGGAATATGGATGGCGCCAACCTACAAAACCATCACGGATTTCAAATGGGATGTCGTCCCCGCGCCCTACGAAACCGCCCCGGCATCCGTTGTCTTCCTCACCGGCTGGACAATGAGCACCCAATGCCGCGAGCCGGACGCAGCCTATGGCCTGATCCACTTTCTCTGCGGCGAAGAAGGGCAATTGCTCGCGGCCAAGATGGGATTGGCGATGCCATCGCGCCAAAGCGCGATGCCGACCTTCCTAAACCCCCCGCCGCCGGACGATCCGCATGAAGCCCCAATCCCGCCATACGACCGCCAGGTCTTCATCGACGCAATCGCACACGCCCGCATTCAGCAGCTACCGGCGCAGAGCGAATGGGATCATATCCTCACCGATTGCGACGGCCTCGCCATCCAACTCGGACTGGAAAGCACCGAAAAGGCCGCCAAAGAAGTCCAGCGCCGCTGGCTCGCGGAACTCGATTCGCCCACCCGAAGCGACGCGCGCGGCCTGATGCCCTGGACCCGAATCGTCTTCATCACCACCGCCGTGCTGGCGACCGCCATATTCATATTGTGGCTGAAAGCGCGCCGCGAAAAACTGGGCTCGCTCGATCTCGCCCAGGAACGCGCCGGCTGGATGTTCGTATTGCCCTGGGTCATCGGATTTTTCGCCCTCACCCTCGGCCCGATGATTCTCTCGTTCCTACTCTCCTTCACGCGATGGACCGGCCTGACTCCCCTTGGCGGCGCGATGTATGTCGGCGGCGCAAACTTCACCGAACTATTCACACGCGATTCCACATTTCCAATCTCGCTGAAGGTCACGTTTTATTTTGTCCTCGTATCAGTCCCGGCCACCCAAATCGCCGGCCTGGCCGTCGCCCTGCTCATGAATTCAAAAGTACGCGGCATCACCATCTTCCGCACCATCTATTTCGTCCCCTCCGTCGTATCCGGCGTCGCCCTCGCCGTCCTCTGGCTCCAGGTCTTCAACAATGAATACGGCATCGTCAATCAATTCCTCCGGCCGCTGCTTCATCCGCTGCATCTCTCGCCGCCGAATTGGTTCGGTATGGATATTTCGACAACTCCACCCATAAATGACGCCATGCACTGGGCCGTCCCCGCTCTGACCATCATGAGCCTCTGGGGCGTCGGCGCCGGAATGATCATCTATCTCGCCGGACTAAAAGGCATCCCCGATTCGCTCTACGAAGCCGCCCGTCTCGACGGCGCCGGCCCCTGGCGCCGTCTCTGGAACGTAACGTTGCCCATGCTCTCCCCGCTCATCTTCTACAACGTCGTCATGGGCATCATCGCCAGCTTCCAGATCTTCACACAGGTCTACGTCATGACCGGCGCGGACAGCTCCACCCGCGGCGGACCCGACAACGCCACGCTCTTTTATGTTCTAAGCCTCTATCGCCAGGCATTCGAATTCCACCACATGGGCTACGCCAGCGCGATGGCCTGGGTATTGTTCGTCATCGTGCTGCTCACAACACTGCTGATTTTCCGCGGCTCCCGAAGCTTGGTTTATTATGAGGGTCTAAAAACATGACCCAGGCGATTCCACTGCCAAAAACCGCCGCCGGACCCGTAGCGGTCAAACGCAAATACCGCCCCGCCGGCGCGCTTTCCCCCGGCAATCGCTTCGCAATTTATGCGACGCTGATTCTCGGTTCGCTCGCCTTTCTGCTCCCGTTCTACTTCATCGTCAACGGCTCATTAAAAACCAACCCGGAGGTCGAAGCCGGCAACTTCACCTCACTCCCCAAAAACCTCTCCGATATCCAGTGGTCAAACTACCCCGACGCCCTCGCCCCCGACCGCATGAACTTCTGGCCTGCCCTCGCCAATACAGTAGTAATCACATCGCTATGCGTAGTCGGCCAGATCATCAGTTGCTCTCTCGTAGGTTTCGGCTTCGCCCGCTTCCGATTCCGCGGCCGATCCATCCTCTTCATGGTCATGCTCAGCACCATGATGCTCCCGGCCCAGGTGACAATGATCCCCGTCTTCATCCTCTTCCGCTCACTGGGAATGATCGACAGCTTCTGGCCGCTGATCATTCCAGCCTGGCTGGCCAGCCCATTCTTTTNNTCCGCCAGTTCTTCGCGCAGATTCCTGAAGAACTCGTCGAAGCCGCCCGCATGGACGGCGCAAGCCATTGGCGTGTCTATTGGCAACTCATGCTCCCCCTCAGCGGCCCGGTCATCGCAATCGTCGCGATCTACACTTTCCTAGGAGCTTGGAACGATTTCATGGGCCCACTGATTTATCTCAACAGCACCGAAAACAGAACCCTCGCCCTCGCCCTCAACGGCTTCAAAGGCCAATTCGGCGCAATGGAAGCCCACCACCTCATGGCCGCCAGCGTCGTCTGCATGTTGCCCTGCGTCGTCCTCTTCTTCGCAGCCCAGAGATATTTCGTCGAAAGCGTAACCATGACCGGCTTGAAGGGGTAAGGGTCGGAAATGCCGATTGCCGAAACTCGGCCCTAAGTCCGGCTGTTTCAAGGAATCGCCCGTCACCGTGTAGGTTGGGTGCGAGTTACAATCCTGGTTCCCCAGTTCAATTTTCCCCCTGTTTTTCCGATGTTTTTGAATATGGCCCCTGACCACGGGGGCATTTGGTAAGAATTTGGCAAGAAAATTGCAGTGGCGTTGGCCTGGCATTAGAGTTTGCCTATGGTGTCCCTGCAATTCCGTAATGGTATTTAAAGACGTGAGCAAAAGTGCGGTCAGCCAGTGTTGACGCTGGCCGTTCCGCAACGGCGGTTCGCGCCGCGAGTCGGCGGTGGCTCAGCTTTCTTCCTTAGGCAGAATCTATCAAAGCATATGACCACCAAAGAGGACACGACGATAGATGGCTCCGCCGCATCTGCGAAACGGGCCATTGGGGCCATGTTTTTCGCCCTGTTTGGCGGATGCTGGCTGGCCTTCGGACTTCTCGCCGGGTACGGGATGAGGCTGACGCCCCTGATAGTCATCGTGGCGGGTACTTTGCTGCTTTTTTTCGCCTCGCGTCGTCAGTTTCGTCGGAATCGAGGCGCCTATGCTGCTGAGGCTGATTCGCCGGAGAGCAAAAGGGCTGGGCGCATTTTCATTGCGGTGAATGCGATCCAATGGGCCTTGGTCTTCATTGTCGCCGCTGTGCTGTCCAGACTCGGGCACAAGGAGTGGGTCCTTCCCTCGATCATCTTTATCGTTGGCATTCATTTTTTTCCGCTGGCAATTGCGTTTAAGGTTCCGCGCCACTACGCCACTGGCGCGGCGATGACACTCTTGGCCGTTTTTTATCCGTTGATGTCGAGTGCCGGTCCGACAAGTCCAGTGGGATGCCTGGGTGCAGGAATTATTCTGTGGGCAAGTGCGGTCGCCGTATTGATAAGACCGGTGTTCTAATCTTACATTCCACATCCAGCGACTAGCGCCAACCGGCACCGAGACAATATGGAATCCACTGGCGACGAAGCCGCGGCAGATCGAGCAGCGTTGATCGCGCGCCTAATCACCGACATTCGCAACGCCCGCGCTGCCGGCAAATCGGTCGATGACGACCTGATCATTTCCGCCCATCCGCAGCTCATGCCGGAGTTGCGCGAAGAACTCCAAAAACTAAACAAACCCTCTATCGGAAGAACCGCAAGCCGGACCGGCCGATCCGATTCAATTCCATCCGATCCCGCCGTAACCCGCTTGCCCGGCTCCGACGTCCCAACCGCCGCCAATGTCCCCTCCGTCGAAGTCCCCGGCTACAACATCCTGAAAGAACTCGGTCGCGGCGGCCAGGCCGTCGTCTTCCTCGCGTTACAACTCAGCACCGGCCGAAAAGTCGCGGTCAAAGTCACCTACGAAGGCCCCCTCGCCGACGAACGGTCCCAGGCTCGCTTCAACCGCGAAGTCCGGGCGCTGGCCGCGCTCCAGCATCCCAATATCGTCGCCATCCTCGACACCGGCCGCACCGCCGATGGAAACCGCTACATCGCGATGGACTACATCGCCGGCTGCTCGCTCGACGAGTACATGAAGTATCGCCACAAAAAAGATCCCGCCGATCCAAGCAAGCTGCTGCGGATGTTTCTGAAAATTTGCGCCGCCATGAACGTCGCCCATTCGCAAAGCATCATTCATCGCGATCTGAAGCCCACCAACATTCGCGTGGATGAACGCGGAGAACCGCATATTCTCGATTTCGGCCTGGCCCGATCCACCATGGACCGTTTCATCAGCGGCAGCGATCAACCCGTCAGCATCACCGGCGAGTTCCTCGGCAGCATCCCCTGGTCCAGCCCCGAACAGGCCGAGGGAAATCCCGACAAAATCGACGTCCGCACCGACGTCTACAGCTTAGGCGTCATCCTCTATCAAATGATCACCGGCGGCCGCTTCCCATACGAAGTAGTGGGCAATATCCGCGACGTACTGAATAATATTTTGACTGCGGCCCCCACGCCGCCCAGCAAGGCGGCGCGGTCCTTCCTCTCAAAGCAACCCCGCGCCGCGGCACAACCCCTCCCCCGCCATGGCCCATCCGGCGTCAACGAAGCATTGGAAAAGGTCGTCCTGAAGGCACTGGCCAAGAAGCCGGAGAAGCGATACCAATCCGCCGGCGAATTGGGTCGCGACATCGCCAATTATCTCTCAGGCGAACGAACCACCGCGCGCGAAGCCGCGATCAACAAAGATGACGACAGACCGAAAAATAAGCGGCTGATCGCAGCCATCAGCGCGATCGCAATCCTCCTGGCCAGCGCGGCCGGATTTGCCGGCTGGCATTACTTGCACTCAAAGCCATCGCCAATTCCAGAAACATCTCCGCCAGTCGCGCAGATGTCCGTCACCCCAGCACCAGTCGTCCCGGCATCCGTAATATCAACACCCGTTCCAACCCCGGCAATCAAAACAACCATCGACAACGACGCTTTGCTCCCCATGGTGCTCCGAGGCAAATGCCGCCTCGTTGGAGGAGATCTTTGCCTGACGCCAATCGGCTCGGCCGAAGCTGTCTTCCTGATCGGCAGCCTCAAATGGTCCAACTACGACCTGACCTTCCGCGCGATCACTAACGGCGAAGGCTCCTTCAATGTCCTGTTTCACTGGACAGACCCGGGAACTTATTACGCATTCTGTCCTGGCAGCCCCAATAATAGATATGCCGATCTCTTCAAAAGACTAAACAAGAGCATGCCCCAACGGGCTCCCGGACAAATCCGATTCGGAAGATTGGAACCCGACCAATGGTATGAGGTCCGCGTGGAAGTGCGCGGCTCATTCTATCGCTGCTACGTGGACGGCAAGCAATGGCTTCAGACCCAGGACGAAAGTTTTACGCACGGAAAAGTTGGCCTCGGCGTCTGGAACTCGAGTAATCGATTTCGCGATATAAAGGTCACAACTCCCGACGGAACAATCATGTGGAGCGGCCCACCGGATTTGAGCAAGCTGCCCCGATTTGCACTCGATCGGTCTAACTTGCTTGTGCCCCCCCTATCACGAATTGATTTGCTCAACCAGGCCGAGCCCGCGCGCGACACCCTCGCCGGAAATTGGACCCTCGGCAAAGATTCTCTGACAAGCTCCGCCGGCGCCAGCGCGCAGATCGAATTTCCACACGCGCCAACCGGCGACTACGACTACCGCGTCGAATTCTCTCGCAGCACCGGCGAATCACCGATATCGCTAATTTTTCCGGCCGGTGGCCAGATGTGCGATTGGGTTGTTTCCGGGCAGAAGCCGACCATAACGGGTTTCGCCTCGGTTGACGGAGAAGGATTTGACAACAACCGGACAACGAATCACTTCGTCCGACCGGTCCTGGAAAACAACGAGCGACACACTTTGGTCGTGGCACTACGAAATCGCATGGCTACCGCCTACATCGATGGATTACAAACAGGCCTCCTGCGCACCGAAGAAGCCCGTATCACGCTGGACAGGCAAATAACCCCCCCGCGCGGAAACCGGCTCGGACTCCGAATCGGCGGCGACGTCGTCACCATCCTTTCAGCGGACGTACTCCCGGTAGCCGTCACCACAACGCGGCCGGCCGAGAAAACACGCATACCCGCAACGGAACCAGCGACGAACTAGCGGTGCCTTTGACGCTGGTTGTCCCGGTTACTTCGATGTACTGATCTTCGGACATCTATCGCACCTTTTCATCTGCGTATGCAAAATCCGCTTTATGCGATCGTCCGCGATCCGATTACCAGCGCGCTTCGAGGTGCCGGGTACGACGCCGTGGGTGCGGCTAATGGCCGAGAGACGCGGGCCTATAGCAACGCTGCTGGAGCCATTGAACTCGAACATGACTGAGCGGGAAGTCCTGGATCGTGTCGCGAAGGACGGCCATCGCGAATTGCCGGTGGTTGATGCCGTAACAGGCCGGATGGTGGGCATAATCCCATTTTTGACGTCCCGTTCCCTCAGTAACTAATGTAAAGCATGAATTATGGGTGAGCACTATGACGTCATTATCGCTGGCACCGGTGCGGGCGGCGGCACATTGGCGCACGAGCTGGCCTTGGCAGGAAAAAAGCTGCTGATCTTGGAGCGCGGGCCGTTTCTTCCCAGGGAGAAAGAAAACTGGGATACGACGGCCGTCTTTCTAAAAAATCGCTATCACACCACAGAGACCTGGACCGACCACAATGGCAAGACGCTCCATCCCGGAACCGGCTATTGGGTTGGCGGCAATACCAAGGTTTTCGGCGCGGCGATGTTTCGCTTGAGGGTAAAAGACTTCGAAACGCTGCAACATGAAGACGGCGTCTCGCCAGAGTGGCCGTTGAAATATGACGTGTTTGAGCCGTACTACGCGCGCGCGGAAAGGCTTTTTTGCGTGCACGGGAAAAGCGGGCTCGACCCCACCGAGCCACCACGAAGCGGGGAATATCCGTTCCCGCCGATTTCGAATGAGCCGCGTATGCAGGAAATTCAGGATGGCATCGCTGCCTTGGGATACAAACCTTATCCGGTGCCGCTGGGATTGAAGCTTAACGAAGCCGATCGACTTCGAAGCGCATGCATTCGATGCGATACCTGCGATGGGTTTCCCTGCCTGATTCATGCCAAAGCCGATGCGGATATCGATTGCGTGCGACCAGTGATGGATCGGCCGAATGTCACGCTGCGAACCAGCGCTAAGGTCACAAACATCCTGACCAATGCGACGGGCACCGCTGTAACCGGCGTCGAGGTGGAACTCGATGATCCGGCCGGCACGAAGACTTCGGCCTCATTTACCGGCGATATCGTTGTCATCTCCTGCGGCGCCATCAATTCTGCCGCACTGCTCCTAAAGTGCGCGAGCGACCGCTATTCGAATGGGCTGGCCAACAGCTCTGACAAGGTCGGCCGACATTTCATGTTCCACAATTCCGACGCCATGGTTGCCCTATCGACGCATGAGAATGACGATAAATACATGAAGACTTTTGGCATCAACGATTTCTACTTCGGCGAGCCTGATTATCCCTATCCCATGGGAAGCATTCAGCCCGTAGGATCGTTCAAAAAAGAAATGATGAAGAGCGATGCCCCACCCCTTGCGCCAAGTTTTGCGCTGAAGATCGCCAAAGATCACGCGGTTCCGTGGTGGCTGATGACCGAAGACCTTCCCGATCCCAACAATCGCGTTCGCTTCGTCGATGGTGCCATTCGACTCGAATATACCCCTAACAACCAGACCTCGTTTAAACGGCTCAAGACCCGCTGGATCGACGTGCTCAAACGAGCCGGCCATGCCAATGCGGTCTTCTCCTGGCACGCCTACTTCAAAAAAGACATCAACATAGAAGGTGTCGGCCATCAGAATGGCACATGCAGATTTGGAGAGGATCCGAAACAATCCGTTCTCGATCTTAATTGTCGAGCTCATGATCTGGACAACCTCTATGTCGTCGATGGCGCGTTCTTTCCCTCCTGCGGCGCGGTGAATCCTTCGCTGACCATCATCGCCANNCCAATTCGCGTTGCCGACCACCTCATCGAAAGAATGAAATGAACGAGCTGCTTGAATCGTTCGATCGATGAAGCTCGCTCGCAGTGACCGCGATTATCATGTCCCAAGCGATTTCATCATCGACTTCCTCCGAAAACGTGCCGCTTGGCGCCGTTTTGATCGTAGCGGCGTTTCTGCTCGTCGCCGTCATGAGCGCTCTCGGCAAGGACGCCGCTGTTTCCACGAGTGCAATTGTTTTCTTCCAAAATTTTATCAGCCTGCTGCTGTTCCTACCGTGGGCGTTACGTAATGGCGTAGCTGATCTGAAAACCAAGCACCTTTTGCTCCACGGGGTTCGCGGTTTAGGGGGAGTTTTGTCGCAGGCGCTGATGTTCATCGCCATTCTCAAAATGCCGCTTATGAACACGGTTCTCTTAAGCAACTCCGCGCCATTGTTCATTCCGATCGTCGCGCGGATATGGCTCAAGGAAAAGATCAACTTCAGCATGACGTTCAGCCTGGTTATCGGCTTTGCCGGTGTTCTGCTGATCCTCAAACCCGGGCCACGCCTTTTGCGGAATCCCGCCGCGCTGGTGGCGACAGCCGCCGCTGTTTGCTCGGCGATCGCGCTGGTTACGGTAAATCGGCTCTCCAGTACCGAACCGACATACCGTATTCTGTTCTATTACTTTCTCACCGCATCGATTCTAACTGCGCCGTTTCTACCCTTCGGCTGGCATTCTCCGGCGGAGTGGCAGTGGTTGATTCTCATGGGCATCGGCGCGTGCCAGGCGGCAAGTCAATTACTCATTATCCTGGCCTATCGCCACGCAAAGCCGGGACGCATTGCACCGTTCAACTATTCCGTTGTGGTGTTTTCCGGCTTGATTGGATGGGTCGTATGGCACAATCGTCCTGACGCATTTGCGCTGATTGGTGTTTTACTCGTGAGTGGCGGCGGTATTTTCACGACTCTTAAGGGGGGTCCAAACACCCGCGGTCATTTTGGCTGGATCGGGCATTGGAATGCCGAGCTTCTTCGTATCAAACATTGGGAGAAACAATGTCAGTCGCGACCATCTCAGGCGACGACGTCCAGTGCATCCTGAAATGGGACGCCATCGTCGGTGAATCACCCTTGTGGCATCCGGCGGAGCGCCGGCTCTATTGGGTTGATATCCAAGGGAAAAAGGTTCACCGATTTGATCCCGAAACCTGCTGCAACGAAACGTTCAACCTTCCCGACTTAGTGACATGCCTCGCCTTTCGCGCAAAGGGTGGATTGCTGCTGACCCTTCGTAAGCAGTTTGCGTTCTTCGATCCCGATTCCAGCAAACTAGAGATTCTCGCCACGATCGAAGCCGACAAGCCCAACAATCGTTTCAATGATGGCCGCGTCGATCCGCAGGGACGGTTCTGGGCCGGCACGATGGGTGACCCTCATTGGGATCAGCCAGTGGGTAGTTTGTATCGCTTCGATTCAGATCAAAAGGTTACGAGAATGTGGACGGATGTCATCTGTTCCAACGGCACCGCCTGGAGTCCCGACGGCCGAACCATGTATTACACGGAAAGTTTTCGGTACGCGATCTTCGCCTATGACTTCGATTCCGTGGCGGGCTCGCTCGCCAACCGCCGTCTGTTCGCCGAGGTTGACCGCAAGCTCGGTGCATTTCCAGATGGTTTGTGCGTCGATGCGGAGGGGTTTATCTGGAGCAATCAGGTCGGCATTGGCCGGGTCGTTCGCTACGATCCCAGAGGGCGCATCGAACGTCAGATTCAGCTTCCTGTGCCCAGGGCCGTAGGCTGCACTTTTGGTGGTGATGATCTTGATACGCTATTCACCACTTCAGCCCGCGAAACCATGACGCCCCAACAGCTTCAAAATGCGCCGCTGTCCGGCAGCGTCTTCGCGGTCAACCCTGGCGTACGGGGACAAGCAGTAAAGTCATTCGACGGCTGAAACGACTGTCCTCGCTCCTACAATTAAGTATGCGAACACGATGAGAGGATGACAATCAGATGGACAGTCTCGAATTCCGCTGCTGCGTAACCGACAAGTCGGCAGCACTTCCGCATTTCTGGGAGCATACCGTTGGCAGCGGGCTTGCACCGCTGGCCCTGCGCGCAGACTGGCAACGGCAGTTGCGGCAATGCCACGCCGAACTCGGCTTTCGCCATGTTCGTTTTCACGACCTGTTGTCGGACGACATGGGGACGCTCGTGGACGAGCAAGTCTGAACAGTGCGGATTGTTGCATGCAGAGCCAGTGGGCGCGGAAGGATTGGAACTAATTCAAAAACGCCCGGAAAAACGAGTGTTTCAGAATCGGGCGGCGCAGAATCAGACGCACAAACACCCGAAATCGACGCGGACCTTGCTCGCGTGGTGTCCACTTGGCCGACTCTGAGAGCCGATGCCAAGGCCCGCATTCTCGCCATCGTTGAAGGCAAGGTATAATTTCAAACCACGGGGCGATGGGAGTAGCTACCCGTCGTGAAGGCCCGGTCGGGCGTGTGAGTGGTTTTCACCTTCCGCTTACCGCCCGCCTGGCCTACCCGGAAGAAAGGTGAATCATGTCACACACAGATTACTACAAAGCCAAAACGGCCTATAGCCGAATGGTCCTAAACCCCCAGCAGACAGCCGAGCAAGCTACGGAGTATCGACAACTGGAGCGAAAATATGAGCGGCAATGCTGGGGGGCGATCTTCCCGCCCAAGGTGCATCAAGTTGAATCCATGGAAATGTTCGCCGACTGGTTAGAGACGGAATTGTTGCGGCTTGGTCGATTAAAAAGGCTGGCACGTCTCCCGATGGGTATCCCCGATGAGGAATGGTTAAACGAGCTGCACGACGGATCACGCAAGACGGTTGTTCTTGCCTGCGGCCTGGCTAAAACGTTAGGCATCAAAGCGAAAGCGCCGCCCACTAAAGAAATCTCCCGTGGTGACGAATTCACGCACCTGTTTGGATTACAGCGCACGGTGCTGGCGGCGATGGAGGGAACCGCGACGGCCCAAAAGGTGAAGGGAACGAGCAAGCGGCGGCGCACGGCGGGCGAACGGCCGTTGACTGAACTTCAAAAGCAATCTCTAGATATGCTGGCCAAAAACAACGGACGGCGCGTGCTAGCCGCGAGGGAAATGGGCATCTCGCACGCAACGTTTAACCAGCACTTGAACGCGGCATATCGTAAACTCCCTGCCTTGGCCCCCAAGGATGCACCGGCTGCGAGAAGGACAAAGCGCCTTCGCCCTGATAGGCGGGGGCAGGCAGACATTTCCGTAGGTACTTAGTAGGTATCTTCGTAGGTATCTAACCACATTTTTCGCCCGTTCGTTTCGCATCGGAAAATTGGGGCGAAACACCGCCGCTACGCCCATTAACCATCACGCTGCATACCTACGGGCGCACGCCATGTTATATGGCACGCGAAATTACAGAACAGGAGCGACGGGCGTACAAGGAACTGGCCGAGGCCGTCGAGCGCGTTCGGGAGGCGGAAGCCAAAGCCAAGCGGGAGCGCCAGCAGGCTCGCAAGGCGATGTCTTTGTCGGCCGATGGCGAAGGGGGAGACGATGCCCGTCAATAACCCCACAATCCCGCGCATCGCGGTATCCGAATTCGAGGCCGGGAAACTTCTGGGCGTATCAGGCAAGACGCTTCAACGCCTGCGCGTGTCCGGCAGGATCAAGTTTTTCCGAGCGAGTGAAGCCGGAAAAGTTTTGTACCGCGTGGCCGAATTGAAACGATTCGCCAAAGCGCGAGGGGTGGCATCGTGACCGCCGCCATTGCTTCCGACGCCGAAATTGTGGCCGCCGCCCTGGCGTGCATCAAGGCCGGAATTTCTATCGTTCCGATTGACCATCGAACAAAACGTCCGGCTATGCACTTGCTGCCAACCGGCGAGGATGGCAAGCCGACGTGGAAACCATATCAATCCCAGATTGCCGACGAAGCGACGGTACGAAGCTGGTTTGAGCGCGGCTGTAAGGCTTTCGCGGTTGTCTGCGGCGACGTGTCCGGCGGATTGCTGGTTTTAGACTTTGATGAGCCGAGATTCTACGAAGCATGGCGCGTGAGCGTAGGCGCGCGTGCCGATGGAATCCCGATTCAACAAACTGGCGGCGGCGGTTTTCAGGCGCTAATGCTCTGCACCGGTCCGGGGGGCAATGACAAGTTGGCGTGGATGCCCGATGAGCGAGAGGACGCGGGCCGGGCGATCGCCATCGAAACAAGGGGCGGCGGCGGTTACGCGGTTGTACCGCCTTCGCTGCATCCATCGGGAAACATTTACAAAATGCTGGTGGGAAGCCTGACGGCCATTCCGGCGGTGGAGCAATCTCTTGCCGATGCGCTGGTGGACGCGGCTCGCAATCTGGACGAAGCGCCGCACACGCGGCAGGAATTGGAGCGGATCGAAGTTGAAGCCCGCGCCGAACACCGCCGCCAACACGCCCGGCGCAACGGACAAGCAAGTGTGATTGACGCATTCAATGATGCACACGCAATCGAAGCGATTTTAGAACAGCACGGATACCCCCGAATAACCGATGGCCGCTTCAAACGGCCCGGCGGGAAGAGTCCATCGGTTCATGTGAAGGATGGGAAAAGCTGTCACTTTTCGTCAAATGATCCGCTGTGTGACGGCAGGGTTAAGAGCGGGATCGGAGTTCATGATTCTTTCGACGTGTGGGCTTACTTCAATCATGGCGGCAACGTAAGCGCCGCCGTCAAATCCGCTGCGGAATTGTTGGGATTGAGCAGTGTCAATTCCAATCAGCACCAGCAAGTTGACGCCGAGTCGGAACCGATACCCGAAACAATTTCAGCCGGGGAACTTTGCGAGTCATTCAAAGAACTAAAGCCCACGGTCATTGACGAGCTATTGCGTGAAACCGAAACGGCGAATTACGTCAGCACCAGCAAGGCCAACAAAACGCACGCGGCGATTGACCTTTCCTTGTGCATCGCAACCGGCCGGATGTGGCTTGACCGATTCGTCGTCAGCCAAGGTTGTGTTTTGTACATCGACGCGGAGTTGCATCGGCAGACCTTCGCGCACCGCCTGGCGAAAGTCGCAAGGGCGCGGGGGATTCTCACGGACGAATTCAGGGGCAAGATCGACGTGCTGCCCCTACGCGGCAACCTCAAAGATTTGATGGCGCTTGGGCCGTTCTTTCGACGAATCCCAAAGGGCAAATACAAGGCCGTAGTGATTGATGCGCTCTACCGATTGATCCCTCGCGGATTCGACGAAAACAGCAATGCAGACATTACAGCGATCTATAACCGCGTCGACNNATACGCCGAACTTATCGGGGCGGCGATCATTTGCGTGCATCACGCGACAAAGGGGAACCAGAGCGGCAAAAGCGTAATCGACATCGGCTCGGGCGCTGGCGCACAGGCGCGGGCCGTCGATTCGCACATAACTTTGCGCCCGCATCAAGAGGATAATTGCGTCGTTATGGAAGCGGCATTGCGAAGCTTTCCACCGCTGCCAGCGATGGGACTTCGGTGGGAATATCCCGTCTGGAAACTGGACCCGACGCTAGACGTGGACTCACTACGGGAGCCGGGGCAACGTCGGCAAAAAGCCGATGAACCCGACTGGACAGCGGAGAGCTTTGCCGCCGCGTTTGTCGCGCCGGACCCAAAGGCTAAATCATCCATCCTCGTTGCCGCCGGCAAGCGCGGGATTAAACAGCACCGGGCCGCATTGCTTCTATCCGCCGCCGTCGATTGCGGCGCGGCCCACGAATGGTCAACCAAAGATCGACGTACACAGCACAAGTTTTCAACGCTGGCACAACCCGCGCCAGCACTGGAACCGGAAGGGAAAAAGCCATGACTTGTGTGTGTAAAAAAAACCCCCACACCCCCAATACGTGGCACAAGGCCACTTTGGGGGGTGGTGACACAAAGAATGGCAAACACACAACGCCGGTGGAAGTGTGGACGTTGAGCTTCAAACCGGAAGGCGATGGTCCGCCAGCGGCGATCCGCGTCCGGGCGTTGCTGAAACGAGCGCTGCGGAGTCATGGCTTGCGTTGCACCGATTACCGCGTGGACGCCCCAGCGGCTACGACAGGCGGACGGCGTGCGGTTGTGGAAGGCAGGGAAGGCCGATGAGCGAACCGCTTTCAAACGGCTCGCCAAACCGTGACGCCGGCGGCCGTCTATTGCCCGGCCATCGCTTGCCCGGCCCTGGCAACCCGAATCTTGCGACGTTGAACAGACACCGCGCCGCGTTGCTTCGCTCCATCAAAAGCGCCGACCTGAAATATTCGCTGGCCGTCATGGTCGAGCTTTTTCGTGATAAGTCCGTGAGTCCATCCGTGCGGCTATCGGCGGCCGTCGCGTTTCAATGCCGCGTACTCGGCACACCGGCGCAAACCGACGTGTTAGAGCGGATCGAAAAGTTAGAGGCGATTATCGAGTCACGTGCGCCTAATTCTGCGCCGCGCTTCGGTGGAAACGGGCACGGTTGAACGGTAACGCATGATGTTCGATTCCTGCATGGACTAAATCGAAAGGCACAATGAGTGAGTCAACAAAAAACAGAATCGGCAAGATGGAAGCCGCTATCGCGCCCAAGGGTTGCTGTCCGACGTGTGGCCGAGCGATTGACGACGAAAAAGAGCGGGCGCGGTTGAACTCCGCGCACGCTGCCGCGAATCCCATTGATTACCGAAAATATGCCGCCCTGTTTGACATCGAAAGCGAGGTGGAGAGTGAGCATCAATGAGCGGCTATCGAAGCTAGAACACGCGGCGGGCGCTGATCGGTGCGAAGCGTGCGGGCTGGATCTGCACGGATGGCCCGCCGAAATTGTGTTCGGGAAAATCTCGTTTGACCTTAACACTGAACCAACACCACGGCCACAACCAACACCGTGCCAGCGATGCGGACGTATACCCGCATGGTTCACTTTTAAGATCGGTGAAAAGCCGATCACGTTTGACGGCGACAAGGAAATTTCAACAGCCGGGAATCCGGCAAGGAAAATTTGTGAAAATCGAAACTGAAATCAAGGCCAACAATCGAGAGCTCGCATCCGCAATCGTGCAGCGATTTCTCGAAACACGATTGCACCAGGACGTGGAAGTCAAAAACCCGGTGCTTAGTCCGAGGCCGTCGATGCGAACAAACCCACACAACGGAAACGACTACAAGGTCTTTCGTTTCACATTCGACGTCCCCGAAATGAAGGCGCATGACCAGAAATTGCACAAATTTATTTCCGCCCTTGATCGCGCCGGGCTTCAAGTTGTCGATTGCCCCGCGCTGGAGGGAACCGGCATAGCGCTATCTGCGGATGCGTCCCGCGTTTCCCCAGCCCGGCGGCGCGAACTGGCCAAAAAAGCTGGATACATCTCCGCATAATTTAACCGCCGCCGTGTGCGGCAAAGGAATTCAAAATGCCAGAGGTAATTTCAACCACCCGACCCGTTTCAGGCTACGGCCGCGTAGTGGGGATGCCGGAATATCCCCCGCAACCATTGCCCGAAATTGAGCAACGGCGGCAGGCCATTGAAGCCCGCGAACGCCCCGCGGCCGAAGCGCGCTATCGGCAGTTGGTTTTCCAGTATGCCGAGCGCGATTTGAGCGACGGGGAAGTTGTGGAGCTTGCGGGCGTGGCCGATAAGTTGGGGTTGCCAGCAGGCGAGCCGG
Source organism: Phycisphaerales bacterium (assembly GCA_003153655.1). Lineage (GTDB taxonomy): Bacteria > Planctomycetota > Phycisphaerae > Tepidisphaerales > Tepidisphaeraceae > PALSA-1353. The sequence continues at coordinate 2,174 of PMAK01000158.1, read as the reverse complement.
ATAAGAACCGTGCGGCGATTCTCGAGGCAAAACGCATCCAAAAAACGATCGACGCCCCAGACCCAGATATTGAAGCATTGGAAAAGTCGGCGGCGCAGGCCGAAGTCGATGCGATGGATGAAATGGCGAAAACCGCAGCGGACTATTTTCGGTGCGCGCCTAATCTTGCAACCGCGAGGAACGCCTTGACGCAGGTGGAGTTGATGGCTGGGTGGCTGCGCGTATGGCGGCAAACTTTGCCTGATCGACAGGTTGATGCGCTGATCCGCGCTGCTGTCGAGAAAAAGCTGTCTGCCGAATACGCGCGGAATCGGAAGCCCCAAGCGGAAATCGCGCTCAGCGATCTGCATCGTGATAATCAGATTCTTTGGCCAGCTTGAACAATGTAGCCGTCCCCGTGGTGGTTGATCCTTCCACGGGACCGCCCGGCGGTTGCGAGCAATTGCGCCGCCGGGATTTCAAAATTTCGGGTGCGACGATGAACAGATTGAGAAACACCCGGACCATTACAGCGCCGCCGCCTACGTCCGCGCCGATCTTCACACGCGAGTTGTGCCAGCAACTATCCCACGTTGCCGGGCTGGTGGATCGGTGCGACGTTGCGCCGCCGATGGAAAGTTACCGCCTGGCCCGGCTTCACCAGCTAGAGGCCGACGCCCGGCGAGAGTTGCGGGCGCTACGGGACCGGCTGGCGATGATGGCGCTGGATTGAGCCGACGTGGTGGCTTGAGTGGATTCGCGGGGAGCGAGCTTGACAAAACAGTTTTTACGTCGATATACTTATGGGCATGGAGATAACCGTACATCAAGCCGCCGACAAGCTGGGGGTGACGCCCGCCCGTGTTCGGCACTTGATTACGGCCGGGCGGATCAAGGCCCGTTATCTCACAAGCCGCATGATGCTGATCGACGTGAAAGAACTGGCCAAGGTGAAACATCGGCCTACAGGACGGCCGCGAAAGAACAAGGTGAAACATGGCAAGCGTATCAAGTGACGGCGGCGGCCGGAAACGCATTCTATTCGTGGACGGCGACGGCAACCGCCCGGCGATCCGGCTGGGCAAGGCGACTAAGAGCCAAGCTAATAAATTCAAAGACAAGGTGGAAGCCCTGATCGCGGGGAAGATAACCGGCGCGCCCGTTGAAGATGAAGTTTCAAATTGGGTTGCGGCGCTTCCCGACACGATGCACGCCCGGCTTGTGGCCGTGGGGCTGGTGAAGGCAAGGCAGGCGATGGCGGTTGCAACGCTTCGCAAGCTGCACGATGAATTCTTCGCGGCACTGAACGTCAAGCCGGGCACGCACGCGGCATACAAACAAGGCGCGGACAGTCTGCTAACCCACTTCGGCGAAACAAAACCGCTGCCGGAAATCGACGCGCTGGCGATCGACAAGTGGCTTCAAAGTCTGCGCGCTGAGAAATTGGCGGAGGCGACGGTTGCCAAGCGGACGCAAACGGCCAAGCGGATGTTTCGGCAGGCGGTTCGATGGAAGATGGTTGCCGAAAGCCCGCTGGAAGATGTTGAGATCGGGAGTCAAAAGAACAAAGCCCGTCAATTCTTTATTACACGCGACGTGGCGCAAAAGGTGCTGGACGCCTGCCCCGATGCCCAATGGCGCTTGTTGTTCGCCTTGAGCCGCTACGGCGGCCTTCGCTGCCCTTCCGAGCATTTGGCTTTGAAGTGGGGAGACATCGACTTTGAACATGATCGGATTTTGGTCCGATCCCCGAAAACCGAACATCACAAGGGCAAAGACACCCGGCTCATGCCGCTGTTTTCGGAGCTTCGCAAGCCGCTGCTGGACGTGTACGCCGAAGCCGAGCCGGGTACGGAGTACGTTATCACCCGATACCGCAATGCCAATTCCAATTTGCGGACGCATCTTGAGCGGATCATGGTGCGGGCTGGCGTCGATTCCTGGCCGCGATTGTTCCAGAATCTTCGCGCCAGCCGGGCGACGGAACTGGCGGCAGAGTTTCCGAGTCACGTTGCGGCGGCATGGCTGGGGCACTCCGAAGAAATCGCCGACGCCCATTACCGGCAAGTGTTGGACGGAGACTTTGCCAAGGCCATCGCCGGGCCGTCGAATCAGGCGGCGCAGAATCCGGCGCAGTCAACCCCGGACAAGGCCGGACAGACCCGGACAACGGAAAATGAGCCGAGTGAAAATCA
>PMAK01000249.1 GCA_003153655.1 Phycisphaerales bacterium | reverse complement strand
CCGCCGCTTTCACCAATGTCTCAAGCTGATCCTCAGCCCCCGAGCGTACAATAGCAGTCTGTCGGTCAAAATCCTCCCGCGCCCGCTCCAGCCCGGCACACACCTCCGCAAGATCCAGCGGCTCAGTCGAGCAAGCCAGATGAATCGTCTGCCCCGGCACCAGCGTCCACCGGAAAGATCCCGGCTTCCAAAGATCCTCCAGGCCGCTATACCCCCGTTCATCTTCCCGCCGGTAAATCGTATTCAAATACCAATGCGGCTCCGGCCGAAACTCCCCATCATGCGCCAGAAAAACCTCCGGCGTCCGCGTGCTGGCTGGTATCCGCACCACCCCATTCTTCCGCACCTCCGGCGCAAGTCTGCTATTCCACTGATACATCAGTTCATGAATCCCTCGCATCGCCAGCAGCGCCTTGATCTCCAGCGTCACCGATTTCTCACCGGTCAAAAGCGAATACGAAAGACAAACCGTATTCTGTCCCTTCAAGAGGTGGAGCGACTTTTCAATCGTGAATCCATCTCCCTGATAAGCCCATCGTGGGAACGGATCGACATTAAACGCCCGCAGATGCTGAAACCCGCGCGGAAAGATCGTCCCCGGATATTCATTGGACGCCAGCGCAAATTCCCCGCGCGACGTCCAGACCATCTCCTCCACATGCGACAGCAAAACCATCCGCCGCACCGGCGGCGCCATCGCCGCCACCAGCAACCCATGATATTTCCGGGTATTCAAACCGCAGAGCGTCGAAGAGGCATATCCGCCAATTCCGTTGGTCGCGAGCCATTCCCGCTCGATCAGCCCGTCAAAGCTCATATCCGAGATATTCTGTGAGGACATTAAGAAATCCCTTCCTCAATCCCTTCCGCCGGATTCATTATTGCGACACCAGATAAAACTGGCAACTAACCAAATCCCCCCTGCAACGCGACAGCCGCCGACGCAATCCGCAATCACCGAACTCTACTCCTGCCCCCGAAACGATCCACCAAGGGAAATCCAGCGCCGCTCTCGAAAATATGAGGGCATTTGGGGACAGATGGGAACTCAATCGACTATAAAACAACGACACGTCAGGATGGGCGTCGTCGCCCACATCCGCCTCAACGGTCAAAGTCTAAAATACCCCCGGCAAGGCTCGAACTTGCGACCTACGCTTTAGGAAAGCGTCGCTCTATCCAACTGAGCTACGGGGGCGCAGCAAACACAGTTTACGCTAGCTGTCATTCTTCGCCAAATTGGGTGGGGGTCGCTGGAAGTCAGCCTTCGACTGCGTGAACGCGGGCCGCGGTCATGAAGGGACGCTCAAAGATGATGTGGAACAGCCAGGTTGCGGCGGCGACGATGAGGCCGCCTGCTGTGAGCATTGCGGTGAATTGAGACCAGGGGCCTAAGTGCATGCGGTCGAGGGCTAGCTTGACGATGGCGAGGATTGGGTCGTGGATGAGATAGAGGGAATAGGAGGCGATGCCGACGTGGACGAGCCAGCGGGCGGAGAGCCAGCGGACGATGGTGTGCGGGCGGTCGGAGATTTTGGAGGCGGCGGCGAAGACTAAGAAACAGGCGGTGGCTGCGCCGACGAGGATGTCGAATGCCCAGAGGTATGGCCAGAGGCCCGGGAGACCGTCGACTGTGAGGAATCGGAGTTTGCCGAAGGCGCTTTCAAATGTGATGACCGCGAAGATGGCGAGGAGGATCGCGGCGAGCCAGGTGATGGATCGGAGGGTGCGTTTGGGTAAATCGGCGGCGCGCGTCGCGGCGGCGGCTGCGCCCATGGCGAAAAGGCCTAGGAGCCAGGGTGCGGCTGCGTGGCCCTTGCCGGTTATTAAATAAAATCCGACACCGAGGCCTAGGCCCACCGTAATGCTGCCGGCGCTGCCGAAGCGGCGCCAGACAGGGAGCAGGATGAGGGGGAAGAGGAAATAGATCTGCCATTCGGTGGCAATCGTCCACATGGGCGGATCGATCTTGGATGCCCATTTCCAGGAAAGATTGTGGACGAGCAGGACGTGGGCGGCGAGATCTGTCGCGCCGAGCGCGGGATTTTTGGAGCCGAACGCGGGGCCGGCATCGACCCATTCGGGGCTGACCGGTCCGCGGAGGAGCGGGATAAGGAGGATCAGGGCGATCGACAATACGAGTGAGGCGTAATATGGCGGGAGGATTCGTTTGGCGCGGCGACAGATGTATGACCAGGTTCCGCCGGGGATTTTTCCGGTGCCTTCGCGAACGACCGGTCGCATGAGGAGGTATCCGGAGAGGACGATGAAGACGGCGACGGCGGCTCGGCCGGGAAAGAGCCAGCCGAGAGCGATGACGAGGTTGGCCTGCCAGCCGGTGAGGTTGGTTCCCCAGAGCGTATGGAAATAGATGTGTTGCAAGGTGACGACGATGGCGGCCAGGCCGCGGAGGCCTTCGAGATATTTTAGATGACGCGTGGACTTGGGTTGGCTCTGCGCATCAGTGGATTGGGTGGAGATCGGCGAGACGGGATCGACGGCATCAAACGAGCGACCGATCGCGTCGGCGCGGAGTGCGAGATGGTTGTTGATCGCCAAATTCCCGGCCATTCTTTCCCCAGCCCATTCGGGCTATATGAGCAGACTCTCTTTCATAAGGCACAAATGCCAGCCGTTCAAAGAAAAAAATGCGATTTTAGGGCGATTTTGTCAGCTGTGCAGGCAAGGCGGGCTGGGTATGGGAATTTGGGAAGACAATTCGGCCTGTAGCAAGTCGATCCATTGATTGCGGATCGTTACAATGTTGCTCGGCTGATGACGCAAGGAGGCGCATGTCTGCTGCATCCAACGTTCTGGGTTTGATTGGCAATACGCCGGTGCTACCGGTCCGTTCGTTCGACACCGGGCTCTGCACTCTACTGGTGAAGCTGGAGAGCCAAAACCCGGGCGGATCTATTAAGGACCGGATCGGGCGGTCAATGATCGAGGCGGCCGAGCGGGNNCGGGTCGATGCTGGTGGAGGCGACGGCGGGGAACACGGGTTTGGGCCTGGCGCTGGTGGCGGCGATCAAGGGATATCGCCTGACGCTGGTGATCCCGGACAAGATGAGTCGGGAGAAGCTGCTGCATCTGCGGGCGCTGGGGGCGACGATTGTGATGACGCGGTCGGATGTGGCCAAGGGGCATCCACAGTATTACCAGGACCTTGCTGCGAAGATCACCGCGGATACGCCGGGAGCTTTTTATATCAATCAGTTTAATAACCCGGCCAATCCGCTGGCGCATGAGCAGAGCACGGGGCCGGAGATTTGGGAGCAGACGGAGCACAAGGTGGATGCGGTGGTTTGCGGCGTGGGGTCGGGTGGGACGATGACGGGTTTGAGCCGATTTTTTGCGAAGGTTGAGCCGCGGGTGGAGATGGTGCTGGCTGATCCGGTGGGATCGGTGTTGGCGGAATATATCCGGACGAAAAAAATCGGGACGGCGGGATCGTGGCTGGTGGAAGGGATCGGGGAGGATTTCTTGCCGCGGATCGCGGATCTGAGCCGGGTGTCGGCGGCATATAGCATTTCGGATGCGGAATCTTTGCAGACGGTGCGCGTGCTGCTGAAGCAGGAAGGAATATTCGCGGGATCGAGCAGCGGGACGCTGATCGCGGCGGCGGCGAAGTATTGCCGGGAGCAGACGAAGCCGAAGACGGTGTTGACGTTTGTCTGTGATTCGGGGAGTAAATATCTCACGAAGGTGTTTAACGATTTTTGGATGGCGGACCAGGGATTGAGCGGTCGGGCGGCGCGCGGGGATTTGCGGGACATGATCAGCCGATCGTTCCGCGAGGGGGCGGTTGTGGCTGTGGGGCCGGATGATCCGCTGACGGTGACGTACGCGCGCATGCGGCTATATGACGTTTCGCAGCTTGCTGTTGTCGATGGAGAAAAGCTGGTGGGGATTGTGGATGAGGGGGATATTCTGATGGCGGTGCGGCGGGATGATGCGGCGTTTGACCGGCCGGTGCGTCAGGTGATGACGAGCAATGTGCGGAGCATTGATTATCGAAGCAGCATTGAGGAACTGATGCCGATTCTGGATGCGGGGCTGGTTGCGGTTGTGAATGATGAGCAGGGTTTTTACGGGATGATTACTCGGATAGACGTGCTGAATTTTCTGCGTAATGAGCATGAGAAGAAAAAGGACCAGATATGACTTCGCCGGACGTTACCCCCCCACTGCCACGGAATCGCGTGTTGCCTGATGAGGGTCCGCGGGCGCAGTTTGCTACGCGGGCGATTCATGCGGGGCAGGTTCCTGATCCATTGACGGGCGCGGTGATGCCGCCGATTTATACGACGAGCACTTTCAAGCAGGATTCGCCGGGGGTTCACAAGGGATTGGATTACGGGCGAAGCCATAATCCGACGCGGTGGGCGTTTGAACGATGCGTGGCTGATCTGGAGGATGGGAAGATCGGGTTTGCGTTTGCGTCGGGATTGGCGGCGATTGCCACGGTGCTGGAATTGCTGGATGCGGGATCGCATGTGATCGCGGGAGATGATTTGTATGGGGGGACGTTCCGGTTGTTCGAGCGGGTTCGGCGGCAGAGCGCGGGGTTGGAGTTTTCGTATGTTGATCCGGCTGATCTCGGTGCGATTGAAAAAGCGATCCGGCCGAATACGCGAATGATTTGGGTGGAGACGCCGAGCAATCCGCTTTTGAAATTGGCGGATTTGAGCGCGCTGGCGAAGATCGCAAAGATACACAAGCTGATCGCGGCTGCGGATAATACGTTTGCGACGCCTTATATTCAGCGGCCGCTGGGTTTGGGGTTTGATGTCGTTGTGCATAGCGTGACGAAGTACATCAACGGCCACAGCACCATGATTGGGGGGATAGCGGTGGTGGGAGAAAATGCGGAGATTGCGGAGCGATTGGGGTTTTTGCAGAACGCGATCGGGGCGATTTCTGGGCCATTTGATAGTTTTCTGGCGCTGCGCGGGGTAAAGACGCTGGCGATTCGGATGGAACGGGCTTGTCAGAACGCGGCGGAGATTGCGCGGTTTTTGGAATCGCATAANNAGGGTGCTATATCCGGGATTGGCGAGTCACCCGCAGCATGAGCTGGCTAAGCGGCAGATGGCGAGCGGCGGCGGGATGGTGAGCGCGATTCTGGATGGGGGGATTTCCCGTGCGCGGCGATTTTTGGAGCGGTGCCGGTTGTTTACCCTGGCGGAAAGCCTGGGGGGCGTTGAAAGCCTGGTCGAGCATCCGGGATTGATGACGCACGCGAGCATTCCTGCGGAGCGGCGGGCGGAGNNAAGATGTGCGCGACTTGAAGGCCGATTTGGAGCTTGCATTGGGGTAGGAAAGAACAAATCCGCCGGCGCTAAGAACTCTGAATCTCCCACTAATTTGATCTTAATGTGTGACTTTTATTCTCCCCGGCCTTCAGAGACATGGAAGGCAGGACAGAGATGGAGCACATTCGGGGCAGGCGCAGAGCGTTCACGCTGGTAGAGCTTCTGGTTGTTATTGGAATTATCGCAATATTGGTGGCGATCTTGCTGCCGGCCTTGAATAAGGCTCGGCAGGCTGCGCAGGAAACGCAGTGCATGAGCAATTTGCGGCAGTTTGGTTTTGGTTTCCAGATCTATGCGGATGCGAACAAAGGGTTTTTGCCAGAAGACGGGCCGACTGGCGAAAAGACCGATCCGATCGGTCGCGGCATAAATGCGGCGGCGTTCGACAAAAAAGGGAATTACATTCCGTATGGAATCGACGATCCGGCGTTGTGGTACAACGCGATCCCGCCACTGGTGAACAACCACGCATATAGCGATTTGATAGCTGACTATCTTTTCAACGGCATTCCATCGGAATTGCCAACGGCCGGCCAGAACAATATTTGGGTCTGTCCAAGTTCGGGGCCTCCGATATCTTTGTCAGGAACACCGAGTGGGACCGCGGGCTCGCCGCCGGAGATCTACGTTCCCGGCTCGCTGGCCACGACAACAACTGGCACGGGGGATTTCTATGGCCTTTACGGATCGGATTGGTCGGCAAAGAGATTTACGACCGGTTTTACGTTTCCGTTTTACATGAGCTATGTTTTCAACTCGAAGCTTTTCACATCGCTGGACAGCGGACAGGTGATCAACAAGGTCAAGCTGGCCCAACTGAGACCGGGTTCGGATGTGGTGCTGCTATGCGAGCGAATAATGGAGTATGGGGAGTACGCTTCCTCCGACATTTACAATTATTACCCCAATCCGCCCGCTCACAATATCGCCAGAACAGGCTACATGAATAATATCGCTCAGACCAAGGCGTTCGCGTCGCGGTTTGGGGCCAAGCATCGTCATGGCGGAATGATCCTTTTTGCTGACGGACACGTTGCGTGGTTCGCCTGGACGCAGGTTCAGGGCATTGTCGACATAACGCACCCGAGCATTATTCCGATTAACAGGCCGGACAACAATGTGATTTGGTGTCCGTTTGGCACCGTGTCATGGACGCCGAGCAACAGCGATTGATTTGTCGCATCGGCGCACGGGAAGAAGAATTTTTGCGTAGCTCGCGCGATGTTAGGCGCGCGGGAAATTGTTCAGTGATCGTGCAGCTTTTGGAGAAAGCCGGCGCGTTCGGACCCTTCGGATAATTAATTCGTTTCCACGCTCCATTGAAAATGGCGCGTTGGCTTTCGGTAACGGTTTACAACCCAGTTTTGCCCTGAAAGGGCGGGAGAAAATGACAATGAAGCGTTCAACTAAAAAGACACTCGGAATGGCCGTCGCCGCGGCGATGGCCAGCGCCTCGTTTTATTCACAGGCATCGGCCGGCACCGTTACGTGGACGAACACTGTTGGCAGCCAGGATTGGAACACTGCCGCCAACTGGACTCCACATGCGGTGCCCGGATCGAGTGACACGGCGTTCTTCAACGTCGCCCCCCCTTCCAACGCGGTTAGCGTGAGCAGCGCCTCTAATGTTGGGGCGATCTTCTCAGAGATTACGGCGACCAATCTGGCATTCAGCGGCAGTCCTTTGACGCTGTTCGGCCAGACACTCACGGTTCCGCAGTTTGGGGAAACACTCACGAACGAAAATAACGTGGTTCTGGCCATGGGCGACACTGGAGCGGCGGCCACCAATACGCTGACGATTGGCAATGCGATCGCGCTGGAGAATGCACAGAATGTCATGATTGCTTCGGCCAACAGCGGCCTGGGAGGCGGCGGGCAAACTGTGACGATCAACGGCAACATCACGAATGCGGGATCTACCGCCGCGGGACTCACGCTGCTTGGCGGCGGGACACCCAGCAACTTTGGCGCGCAGTTCACACTCTCGGGCACCAATACATTCAGCGGCGGCATCGTTGTCGGCAATACGTCGGCGACTGAGGGAGCTGTGCTGTCGGCAACACCAGCCGGACTTCCCACGACGGGGACGGTGGTTATCAATGAACAGGCCCAGCTTCTTCTAAACGGCCCCGGAACTTACGGCGGAACCGGATCGGTGCTGGACCTGAACGGTCCCGGCGTCGGGCCGGGCGTTTCGCAGGGCAGCAGCGGCGCGCTGCGAACGAAGGGCTCCGGAAGCTACACCTACCAGGGGACCGTCAACATCGGGACGAGCACTTCGGGCTCATCGGCCCTCGGCTATGTGGTTATATCCGCCACGGGCACAAATTCGCTGAGCTTTTCGGGGGCGGTGACTGGCAGCGGCAACATTCAGAAGCAGGGTGGAGGAGACCTCATCCTGAGCGGCTCCGGCAGCACCTGGAGCGGCGCTACCCAGATCGGTAACGGCACCGTCGACACTGAAAGCAATTCTTCGCTCGGAACGGGTGACCTGATCTTCGCGGTCTCCTCGACGAATGCCCCAACGATCAACCTCCGATCGAATCAAAATATTGCCAATTTGAACAGCACCTTTCAGGCGAGCACTTTTTCAAACTCCAGCACGGGCAGCCAGCTTCTGAGCCTGTTCGGGACGTCGCTGACGATCAACGGCACGATGTCCGGTGTCCAGCAGGGGCTGACCGGAAACACGTTTGGCTACGGAGGAGGAGCGGGACTCACGAGCACGATTGCCGATGGCAGCGGCATGCCCGGCAGCGTGATCTTCCACGGCACGACCAATACTGCCCAGGAGAACTTCACCGGGCCAAATACCTACAGCGGGGGGACCACAGTTACCCGCGGTATTTTGAACGTCGCCAACGGATATAACGGCGTAAGTTTTGGCGTCAACGGGAGCGCACTGGGCACGGGAAACGTAACGGTTAATTCCGGTGGCACCCTTTCGAGCGGCGACGGCGTTTCCGTTCTGGGACAATCGGTCACGGCCGGCGGATTTACCGGTAATCTGACCGTCAACAGCGGCGCCATTGTCGCGCCGGGCGGAGTTGGCGCAGTCGGAAGCATGTCCACCGGCGCCCTGACGGCCAACAGCGGCTCGGCATTTGACTTCGATCTCGCGGGCGGCACAACCGCGACGTTCGACACGCTGAATGTCACGGGATCGGCAACGCTCAACGGAACGGACACCCTTAACATCGCCGGCGACAAGATCGCATTCACCGCGGTGAACGCACCGATCGAACTGATCTCTTTTACGGGCGGCCTGGCGAATCCGGGAACGAGCTTCACGCTCGGGACCACGCCCGGCGGTCACAACCGAACGTACTCGCTGAACACGACTTCAGCGGGCGTGTTTCTGACGATTGCTGACACCGGCAATGAGAGGATCTGGTCGCTCGGCGGGGTTTCGCCGACGAGCGGCACCGACGGCGCCGGAACCTGGTCCAACGGCAGCATCAACTTCTTCAACACCGATCCGCCAATGACCGGCACGCAGGAGCCCTATGACAACAATTCCACCGCGGACGTCATCTTCGGGAGCGGCGGCAACGGCGGAATCGTAACGCTTGGCTCGGCGATCACGGTGGGCGGCGAACTGGTTTTCTCGCAGGTCGCCACGCCATACACCATCGGCGCTGGCGGTGGAACAAACGCGTTGACACTGACCGGGGGCATCGTTGGCTCCAACAATGCCACGATCAACGCTCCGGTTGTTCTCAAGGCATCGCAAACCTTCACCGCCGGCGCAGGCACAACGCTCACGGTCAATGGCAACATTTCCGAAGCGGTCGCCGGCACACAACTGACGATCGGTGGAGATGTTGGCACGGTCGTTCTGGGTGGAACGAATTCTTATACCGGCGGAACCGTCCTTTCACAGGGCACGCTGCAAACTTCAATCGGATCGCTTCCGTCGACCGGCGGCGTTCTGGACAACGCCTCGCTGGTCTTCAGCCAGATAGGATCGACCGGCGGAGTTTATTCCGGGAAGATCAGCGGTTCGGGATCGGTCACCATCAACAATGCACTGAGCACGACGACTGTTTCGCTGACGAACGCCTCGAATAGCTATAGCGGCGCGACCCTCATGCAGAACGGCGTTTTGAGTGTCGGAGCCGTTGGCGATCTTGGAACCGGCGCCGGTGGAATCACCCTTGCCGGCGGAACGATGCAGTTTGTGGCGCCGCTCAACTTCCCACTGGGAACTCCGAGCCAGCTGATAAACGTTTCGGGTAACGCCACGATCGACACCGATGGGTTTAACGTCACGCTCGGCCAGAACATCAGCGGCTCGGGAAGTCTGACCAAGATCAACGGCGGAACCCTGACGCTGACCGGACTGGTGCCGACGACATCGCTTGGAGGCGTCGCGGTTACGGGCGGCGTTTTGAATTTCAATCCGGGCGGCGGAGGAGGCGGAGCGTCGTACGGCATTACCGCCAATTCCGGGCAGTTCAGCGGCGACCTGATGCTCAGCGGGTCGCTGGAGATGCGCGTCTTTGGCGGCGATATCAGCGGCGGGGGCAAGGTCCGGATCGTCTCCAGCGGAGTCAACCTTATTTCGCATGGAGCCACGGAAATCGACAACGAGATCGTTCTTAACGAGAACAATCAGCCGAACTTTGTGGCCGATCTCGGCGCCACCGCGGCGAACAGCCTGACGATCACCAATGACATCACCAATCCGTCCGGCACGACAGCGGATGTGGATTTTACGAATGGGGCCGGCACCACGTTCCTGCAGCACACCTACACGGCGGGCACCGGCTATACGGGAGCAACCACGATCGACAACGGGGCGGGCGGCGAAGTCCAGCTCGATGTCAACAACGCCCTGCCGCTGGGAACCGACGTGCATCTCACCAGCAACGGCCTGCTCGATGTTTTCGGTGTAACTGCGACGATCGGGTCGATCGACAGCGGCGCCCCGGGGACTAACGCGACGATCACCGATGAATCGGTCAACAACGCGACTTTAATCGTCAACGGATCGTTGAGCACCAATTTCGCCGGGCTCATCACGGATAACTCGACCGCGGGCGGCGGCCCAAGCGGCGCGCTGACTCTTGAGCTTGGCTCCAGCTATACCGGCACGTTGACGCTCAACAGCGCGACATTCAACAACTACGCCGGCGGAACCATTCTGAACGGCGGAACCCTGAGCACGGGTTCGGACGCGCTTCTGGGCTTTGCGACTAGCGGCCTGACGTTCGGCGGCGGCACGCTGGCGCTGACGAGTTCGATCAGCACCGGCCGACCGATTACCGTGAACCCCGGCAGCAGCAGCATTGACGTGGCGCCCACTACGACGCTGACGATCAACAGCAGCGCTCTGACCTGGGCAGGCGGAACGTTAACCACGACAGATTCCGGCTCGGTTTCGATTGCTCAGACGGGCGGCACGGTTTCGGTGACGCCCGGCTCGACACTGGCTGTTAGCTCAACATCGTCAGTGACCGTGAGCGGGTCGGTTGATCCGTTCACGGATTCATCCAATGCGAGCCACCACGTGGCTGTGATCAACAACGGCGTTTTCAGCGTGGTGGATGTAAACTCGTCGATTGCCGGGATCACCGGGACGGGCGCGCTGACGATTGGTGACGGAACCACGGCCAACACGTTGCAGTTGGCGACCGGGAGTGGTCTTTCGACGCAGAACAGCGTCACGATCGCGGCCAATTCAGCACTGGACCTGACGAACAATCATCTGATCATCAACTACGCCGCCGGAACGCAGGCAACCGTCGATGCAACGATCCGCGGGTATCTGATCAATGGATACAACGGCGGGTTGTGGAACGGCACGCATGGCGCAACGCCAGCGTCCGGCGGCGGCATCACCAGTTCGACCGCTGCCGTCACCCCCGGATACGCTGTCGGCTATGCCGATGGCGCCGATGGCGTCGTTGCCGGCCTCTCCTCCGGCCAGCTCGAAGTCAAATACACCCTATATGGCGACGCCAACCTGGACGGCGTGGTCAATGGCGATGACTTCACCATCCTGGCCGGAAACCTTGGTAAGTCGGTCACCGCCTGGGA
>PMAK01000263.1 GCA_003153655.1 Phycisphaerales bacterium | reverse complement strand
AACAGCAGCAGAAGGAACAACAAGCTGCGCTCGATTCGCCACTGCTGTTCGGTGGGGCGAAGTCAACTTCGTCATCAACAACATCTGCGGGGATAGGATCGGCTCCGGCGACGATGCCGACGATTGTAATGCTCGGCCCCGATGCGAATCACGCCACCGTGTATGGCGCGGGCGGCGGCGATCAGAATGTCAGTGGACCCAACGCTGGACCTTCCGGCGGCGCCATTCAAAACCATCAGCAGGAGAAAGAAGCGTTTTTGACTCAGGGTGCGACGGTCGAGCCTTACCTGTCTAAGCCGCTGCTCAATCCGATCTCCAAATATGAGTTGAAAGCGGGCAGCGTCATCCCCGGCGCGCTCGTCACCGCAATCAACACCGATCTGCCCGGTGAAGTGATCGGCCAGGTNNACGGCTGATCTATCCGAACGGCAACTCGATCGTGCTGGACGGAATGCCGGGAACGGATGAAGCCGGACAAGCCGGGCTACAGGATAAGGTCGATTACCACCTGGACAAGCTGGTGGAAGCAACGGCGCTGACCACGGCCCTCGCCTATGGCGGTAATTTGGCTCGCAATCCCAATAGCAGCAGCGGCAACAATGGCCAAGACGTGGTTGGCGATACTGTGGCTCAACAAGTCAATCGGATCGGCGAGAAAGTGATTGACCGCGAACTCGATGTGCAGCCGACCATCACCATCCGGCAAGGCTGGCCTCTGCGCGTCCTCGTGAACAAAGACATGATCCTGGAACCGTATGTCCCTTGACGTTGACGGAGTTACCCATGCCTGAGATTGCATTGCATCCGTTCCACCAGACAACTCGCGTGAAGTTGACCGTAGAAATCAATCACGACCTCGCGCAAGACCTGGAGCGCTATAAGGCGTTTTACAAGCAGGCTTATGGCGCGGAGGTGTCGGAAGCCGATCTGCTCCGTGAAATGGCCCGCCGTTTCATGGATGGCGATCGGGAATTCCAAGTCGCCAAGTACGGCCTTAAGGCGCGATCCCGCGCTCCCCGACAGCCCGCGCCTTCACCGGCGCCGGCCCCAAAGGAGCAACCATGATCGCCGCCACTGCAACCTTTGCCGTTTTCAAGCGGCAGTCGTCACCAACAACGATTCAAGTCGTCACGATCCTCACGGACTTGGCGGATATACGGCCGCACGACGCGATCGCCCCGGCGTTGCCGACCTACGACGAAGCCGTGCGCATTGCGACAGAGCGAGGATTGGCACGGGAGCCGCGCATCGGATTCCTCAAACAATTCGGCGTTGCCGAGTTCGTGCCCGTGTGCGAGCGCATTGTGTGTGGAACGGCGGAAGAATTGGATTCCCTTGCGGCCGCAATGACCTGAACGAAGGCACTCAAACTGGAGGTCTGATATGGCGCAATCCACGAACAACGCTAACAAAACTGAGAAGACGGCGAATCGTCCGGTTCAAACCATCCGTTATGGCTCTGTCCGTGCCGCGATCTGGCGCAACGTGATGGACAACGGCAACGCCAGCCGGCCACTATATTGCGTTACATTCAGTCGTTCTTATAAGGACGGTGAAAACGCCTGGAAAGAGAGCGCCAGTTTCGGAACCGAGGACCTATTGCTTCTCGCCAAAGCCGCCGATGATGCACATTCATGGATCTGTCGGCAGCGGGCAAACTCCGACCGCGCGAACGCGTAGACCCGTTCGCCGGTCCTGCTTTGGATGAACCACTTACAGAATACCCAATACCTGCGGTTCAACCAATCATGGGCTGGCTGGTCGGCGCGGTTCAAGATAGCATTTGTTCCGATGGCGAGCGGTCACGCAAGCCAATGAGGATCAGAAAGGACCCTAGCTCATGCGAATGTTGATCGGGGCGAAAGATTGGACCTGGGACGAACAGCGTGGCTTGCGCATTTATGCAGGACCAATTCGACGACTCGGCCGACATTTGTTATTGCCAGATCGGCGGGGCATCTACAACTCATTGCAGGATTTCATTGCGGCGATAGACGCATCGGCAGGATCGCCCGTCCGTCCTCGCGTTTATTCGCGGCGCGTCCTTGTGGTAACACCAGAACAGACCCCGTTGGCATGTACGGCGTCTTTCTCGGACAACACGGATCGCCGCCCTCCGGCTCTGGCGCGAAGGCGGCGGCCCGCGCTACAAGGATACATTACGGCCCGCCAAGGGACATGGCTCAACGGCTGGGTCGGTGGAAGAATGAATCGGAATATTACTTTCGACTACCAGCCATACACCACGTTTGACGTTCTCCTGATCCTGTAGCGATCTCCCACTTTTCCGATGTCCCCCTAGTTTCGCCAGCATTCAGTATCAGCCGTTGACTCAAGTAAGGAAGAGGTTCAGGGGAATCTGGTGCGGGCCTCAAGATTTTAATCGCGGAGCCTCAATCTTTATGGAGTCCGCGGTAGACAGCCCGTACAAATCATAGATCAGCGCATTAAGATCCCGCTCCCATACCGTCGTGTCGGTGCTCGGGTCCGCTTGTTTTGCGCCGAGAATATGATCTACACCAGAAATCAATGCTGACTTGTGTTTTGTCGACAGTTCCGGGAATGGCAGATCGTTGATCATCTCCTTGGTAAATGTCGTTCCTTGATTATAGCTTGATGCCGGATACTTCTGTTTCATATAGAAGAATGCGATTGGACTGTTAATGATCGCCAGCAGAATTTTCAGCGTGTCCAGGTCCTGCGAGGCAACCAATAGCGTCGGTATGCCAGGAATTGTCGTCCCATCCGCATCGAGGCACGCATCTAGCAAGTTTAGCCCCTTTACAATGAGTTTCTTTTGGACGGATTTCTTGCCGTAGGAATTTGGAAAAGCCTCAAGAAATCGTCTTCTATTGACGGTGGGACGAGCATATTTGGACCCGAGGTAGACCATCTGACGCTGACCCCATTTGGAAAAATACTTTCCAATGGTGCCAGTGTTAATAATTCGTAAAAAGTCCTCTCGCCGATTCTCCTTCGCCTCTTCCTGAATAAACTCGCGCAATCTATATGCATCATCTGTCGCACACGCGTTTTCGCAATTTCCAAGCGCGGAAAGTCTTCTAGGCTGCGCCTCGATTTTCGCCAATAAGTCAACATGGTCCGAAAAGAGCCAGTCATACGCGAAAGGCGGCTTTAGGGTGTCCTTGCCCACAATCCGCTTCAAAGTAATTTGAGTCCCAACGAAATCGTAAATTCGAAGCAGAGGCTGCGGTGTCACGGTAAACACTGACACGATCGCGTCCACATTGACACTTTCAAAGACCGACCTACCAAATTTTAGAATGCTGAATATACCCTCCCTCGTCCGACTTCGCAGTTCATCGCCGAATGGCTTCGAAATCCATTTGTCCGGTGTGATGAATGAAAGCACACCTTGCTTGCCGAGCAACCTAAATCCCTTCTCAAAGAAGGCTATGTAGATGTCCCAGCTTCCCTTGGTCATGGAATAAGAACCCTTTATCAACTCTCGCAATTCCGGGTTGTCCTTCGCCATGGCTCGGGAATTTAAGTATGGCGGGTTTGCGATCACGAGGTCAAAGCCACCGTTGCAATGGAACACCTCAGAGAAATAAATCTCAAAATCAAACGTTTCCTTACCATTTGTGAGTTCACGAATAAGATCATCGATTTGGCGTTTGAGTTGTGTTTTCTTGGCGGTGGCCGATTCGCCGAAGTACCGGGGTTTCAAGATTTCGAGTTGATGGAAGAGTTTATCGTTGAAGACTGTTTTCTCAATTCCGCGCAGGGAGTCTCCGGTTTCAATCTTGAAATCGAGGTTGGGGAGTGGCAGAGGCTTATCTGCTTCCACTGCCAATGACAGCCAAAGCCGCAATTTAGCGATGTTCGTAGCGAATCGGTCAATATCAACGCCGTAGAGATTGTGGCTAATGATGTGCAGTTTAAGGCCGTACAGAAAATTCGGGTCTTGCGCGAGTTTCTCGCTTTGAAGCGCTCGACGGATGCCGATCAACTCCTGCAATAAACCAAGCAGGTACGCGCCGGAACCACAGGCCGGATCGACAGCCTTGATGGAATCCAGCGCTTCGAGAATTTGCTTGGCGTGAAGTTCGTTCAAACCTTTGATTTCATGTTGGTCCACAAGCGCCGTGATGGCATCAGGTGAAGCCACGGTCTTGTCGGCCAAATACCTCGCAAGAGCCTCGCGGCACATGAATGATACGATGGGGCGCGGAGTGTAAAAAGAACCGGATTCATGTCGGCCTGTGACCAGCTCCTCAAAAACTTTGCCCAACATTTCTGGATCGACAGCTACTTCGATGTCGAGTCGCGTCGATTCTTCCACCGTAAAGTTGAAACGGTAGAAAAGCCCGTCTCGACCAATAATCGGTGCGAAGGCATCATCCGGGATGTCCTTCACCCTATCATCCAGGTCGGAAACTTCGAAGAGACCACCGTTGAGGAATGGAACTTCGCCAATGGCATCTGAATCCTTGTGTCCCTGGATTGACAAGCCCTCGAAAAACAGCGGATAAACGCGGCTTCGATATAACGAATGGTTGCCCACCGGCCCTGCCTCATGCAACGCGCGTAGGTAATCGCGGCGATTGTGGAGGACAAGCCAACCTTTGCGTTCGATAAAGCGAAGAAACATCAAGCGGTTGAAGAGCGACTGCGTGAACATTCGCAGCGATTCCCCACTGAGGTTGTTCTCCTTGCCAATCGTCTTTTCAACGCTCGCAAAGGTGTCAGCGTATTGCTCGTAAAAGCGTTTCGTAACCTTCTCAACGTCGAATGCCGCAGCCCATCGGGCGGTCCAGTCGGCCGGGCTAACGGACCGATCTGGCCAGATTAAATCCGGCAGATTGAACTCGCAGGCTGTTCGTGCCGGCTCGTCCGGTCCCCAACCGAATGCCGCGAGTGGCGCCGTCTTGGTTTCCTCCGAAGGCGCTTTGAAATAGGCGACGCGATAATGTTCGTACCGATAAGTGCAGATAAATAGCAGGTTTTCGCGGTGGAAACTCTTTAGGTTGGCGTTCTTGATCGCCCGCTTTTTCGGCAGCAGACCGCGTAACACCTTACGCAATGGACCTGTCATGCCGCGACCGCTAATGAACGCGTCCTGGTTCTTGAACTCCAAAAGGAAGATTCCCCATGGCTGATCTGCGCGTAAGGGCTGGAGCTGCGAAATCGTGCCAGCGGTCAAATGCTTGTCCAATCCCTCTGCCCGCAGTTCCGATTCCGACCAGTCATAAGAGATGTCGCCCAGGCTCTCAATCTGGTCGGGAACTGGCCATTCCAGTGCCCCTCTCAGCAGTTCGCGTAGGAAAGATCGCTGATCGCGCACCTTCTTCAGTGCTTGCTCGATCTCTTGGGGCGAGGGCATCAGTTCAACTCCATCCATGCTTTTAGCACCGGTTTGACGCCAGCCGGAGCTTGTGCGGCCTTCAAATAAGTATTCTTGATGTGCAATTCCGTTTTGCCGCNNACAGGGTGGCGTCTGCGATCGCGCGGCGGCGCGGCGTTTCCGGAATGCAGCGGATGTGCTCGATGATCTGAGTCGGGTCGTCCAAGATGTTGCCGCTAGCAAAGTCTAATAGATACCACTTCGTTTCGCCGGCCTCCTCGGTCCACAATAGCGTTTCGCCGCCGTCCATTTCCTTAGCGTGCGTGGGAGGAGCAGGCAACGCATAGCAGAAGAACACCGCCTGCGTGTTTTTCTTAATATGCTCCTTTCCGCTGAACACGCGGCCGGGCAGGGCCGCCAGTCGCACCGCCAGTTCGGGATCATCGTTTAGTAGCTTCTGGTATTCCAGGTGCATCTCTTCAACCGGCGTTGGTGAGCCCTCATATGCGTGAGTGAAATCCTTAAGAGCGTCGAAATCATCGTCCGGCGTGAGCAGTTTCTTGCCTTCGATGCCGAACGTCTTGCTGATTCGCAGCGTCTTGTGCGATACACGTCGGTAAAGGCGCAGCAGGTCGTCGAGTTCGTCGGGCGGTAAGAAGTTCCAATAGGCGACCTTGCCCCGTAGGCTGGCCTGCTGTGGGTGGTCAGCCAGTATTGCCTTTTCGGTCTGAGGATTCATGCGACGATCCACGCGCCCGATGCGCTGCATTAACCGCACCGGATTCCAATGCAGGTCGTAGTTGATAAGCCGCGTAGCGTCTTGGAGATTCAGGCCTTCGGAAAGTACGTCTGTTGAAATCAGCACGCGGATTTCGCTCAGCCCCTTCTCTTTCAGTTGGGCCGGGGACGAACCGTTGTAGTATGGCGCGAACTGCGTGATGATTTCACCGCGATCTCGCTTGATGCCGCTGTCCACCTCATCCACGCCTGCGATTCCTGCTTCCTCCAATTGGGATTTTAGGTAGCGCGCCGTTGCAGCATATTCGCTGAAGATCAAAACTTTGTGCTGCCGTAATACGGCATCAGTTTTCAGCAGCTTGATGAGCGCTTTGAGTTTGTCGTCGTGCTTTGGCTCAAAATTCTTCAACTCATTCAAGAACTCGACAAGTTGGTCTAGGTCGTTGTAGCACTCGCCCAAGATGGCCTCCACGTCATACTCTGCGCGATTCAGTTCCTCAACGTCCTCCAACATCTCCTCCGAAATCAGGTCCTCGTCCTCGTCTTCCTCCTGGGTGAAGAGCGTTTTCTGGCGCTGATCGACATATCCAATCAGGTCGCCGTGCCGCGCCATCCACCGTTCCAGGTTCCGCCGCTCGCCGGCGGTTTGTGCGTGCTTTGTCACCCAGGTCAAAACTTTCATCATCAGCGCGTGGCATGACGCCTCGAACGCGTGCGCTGAGCTTTCAAAGCGCTTAAGGAACTGTGTTCGGATCAGCGTGACGATCTGGCTTTGTCGTCCTTGTTCCAATGGATTGATGCTTGTGTCAGCGCCTTTGTAAAACGCCAGAGGATAGTAGATCGCCAAAGAAAATAGCGGTTTGACCTTTGAGAACGCTGTCTCTAGCTTCGTCAGCAATTTGCCGTACGTCTTTTTGATGGAATAGTCGGCAACTTGGGGCGGCTCACGATCTGGAAACATGGCGTGGTTGCCGCCGAACTGCTGCTGGCTCTTTTTTACATACGCGCGGCTGCGCTGAACCACTATTCGTTGGAAGAGATTGTCGTTGGACAGGACTTGGCTCGCCTCAACGGTGTTAGTCTCTGTCTCACCGTTGGCGTCGTCAGATTTCCTTGCAACCAAGCGTTCGAGATCCTTCTCCATCGTGCGGAAATGGCCGGGCAATGAATGGATTCCAAGCGGCGCGTCCTTGAAGTAGTCCGCCTGTTTCCTGCTGAACAATTCTATCATGTGCTGTAGGTCGATCAGTCGATTATTCACCGGGGTTGCCGTGAGCAGGAACATTTGCTTGCCTTCGCAAATGTCGAACAGCCGGCGGTATCGCGAGGGGCGCGTGCGGGGGCCGATGCCGAGCGTGCCAGGGTTTCGGAAGTGATGTGCCTCGTCAATAATGATGGCATCCGCCATCTCTTTTATGCGATCCAGCTTCTCCGGGAAATCGCCACCGCGTTGAAGATCAGTGTGGTTGATGATGACCAGATTGCTGAAGACGCCGGAGATGTGGTGCAGATACTTGTTGAGCGCCGCTTCCCACACGGGCTTGCGTGCGGCCTTCGGTACGATCAGCGCCACGCGCTTGCGGTCGTATTCCACCAATCGCTCGATCAGCATCAACCCCACGAATGTCTTGCCCAAGCCCACGCCATCACAAAGAAGCGCCCCCCGGTAGGCTTCAGCCATCTTTAATAACGCGTGGTAGCCGTCGCGCTGGTATTGGTCGAGGATTGGATAGACCAGCGAGGATTTCGCTGCGCCGCCCACTTCCCATTCGCTCGCGGTCATCTCATGCCCGCGGAAGAATTCCTGAAGCGCCTTTGCGTAGACCTCGAACGGCGAATACTCGCGATTGTGGCGCTCGATCGCCCGCAGGATGTCCGGTGTTACGTCCTCTGCCTTTTGCCAGTGCTCTTCGTACCATTCCTGAAGTACGGTTACGGGACGCCCGGTGATTTGGACGTTGAGCTCGATATTCTCTGTCAGGCCGGGATGGGTGAAATTCGACGAACCGACCAGCGCCGAAGAGCCGACTACCTCCAGCCGGGCGTGTGTGATATACGCTTTGGCGTGAAACTTGTCCTTGCGGTACACGCGGCACTCAACTTTTCCGCTGCGGATACCTTCGACGATGGCGCCGACACCAGTGAGAAAATCATTCTTCTGCTTTTCCGCTTCGAGGCTGTCATCGAGGCGCTCGGTGATGCAACCCAACGCATCAGCGAAAGCATCTTTCGTGCGGATGGAAACCTCATCCCCCATCAGAATTCTTATCTTGTCAACCTTCTGCCATTCGTCCTTCAGCCCCAGAAGCGATCCGATCTCGAAATAACCGGTGGCGATGTCGATGGCCTTGGAAATCTGGCACCAGTCATGCAAGTAACGACGCACTTTCCAGTCCGCATCGCTGTTGTCCACGATGAAGAGTTCGCTGCCTGTGACACTCGTTCTGTTGGGCATAAGTTGCTCGCAATGATCGCGGCGAAGGATAACGTCTCAGACCGATTTCATCCATCGGACACGCCGAGTTTCCCTCCGCATGGATCGCCAATGTCGATCAATAAACCGTCTTAGTCCCGGGAAACGCTGCGCGATCGCAATAGGTCTTCAAGAACGTATTCACTATCCGCATAGCCCTTGACTTCAAGCAGATCGCGCACGCCACGCCCCGGCGTTTCGTTGATCCTTTCGATAAACAAGATAAAGTTAACTGCTGACGCGATGGAGCGCTTGGGAATGATCTGCGAGGCCTCGCCAATCAGGTCTTCAATGCGCCGTAGAGCGTCGGCAGCCGAATTCGCGTGAATGGTCGCCACTCCGCCCGGATGACCCGTATTCCATGCTTTCAACATTGCCAATGCCTCCGGCCCACGGACCTCGCCAATGATGATTCGATCCGGCCGGAGTCGAAGGGTCATTCGGAGCAAGTCCGTCATCGTCACACGTGGCTCCGTGTTTTTCGTCAGCAGCTCAACTTTGTCCTCTGCCGGGCATTGAAGCTCCTTGGTGTCCTCGATGATGACGATGCGATCGTCACTGAATGCCGGTTCTGCCAGGATTGCGTTTACCAATGTGGTCTTCCCCGATCCTGTTCCGCCGGCAACCAGAATGT
>PMAK01000299.1 GCA_003153655.1 Phycisphaerales bacterium | reverse complement strand
GGACGAAACTTTCATCGGCGGCAAAGCGCGGAACATGCACAAGAGCAAACGCGCACGGAAGATTACCGGCACCGGCGGCAAAGACAAAGTTGTCGTGATGGGCATGATGGAACGCGGCGGCAACGTTCGCGCCTTCGTTGTGGACAATCGGCGCAAAAAGGAACTTCAGAAAAATGTTCGTGAGCACGTCGAAGCAGGCGCTGCAATCTTCAGCGACGAACTAAAATCTTACGACGGTCTCGAAAGCGACTACCAGCACCAAGTCATCAACCACGCCGTTGAGTATGCTAACGGAAACGTTCACACCAATTCGATGGAGAACTTCTGGTCTCTCCTGAAACGTGGCCTGCACGGAACCTACATCAGCGTGGAACCGTTCCACCTGTTCCGCTATCTGGACGAACAGGCGTACCGTTTCAACAATCGCAAGGTGACTGACCTCGACCGCTTCATCGGTGTCGTGCGGTCGATTGTAAACAAGCGCCTGACCTACAACGATCTCATTAGCGCCGACATGGTACCCACTACGACGTGAGGCAAAGTCATGGCCAAAGCTGCGACGAGGCAAGCGAAAGAGACGGCGACCCCGCCGCCGCTGACTCCGATGGAGCGCCTTGCAGATCTGACAAGGCGCATCGTCGCCGTACCGAAGTCGGAACTGCCGCCTAAGCGGAAACCGGCGAATCATAGAAAGGGTTAGCGGCACAATTACATATCGGAAGTAGGCCGCTGACGGGACACTCTGAGCGGTCGCGGTCGGTCGCGGTCGGTCACGAGCGCAGTTTTTTTCTTTGGTGGTCGTGGCCGTTTGGGCGCAGGAAACAATCCGCCGAAATTGTAGCGCCATTGTAATGCAAAACTCATGGTTATTCCCCCATCCAGAGGCCCAGTTCTCAACCTCTCCCACTCGTTTGGACTCGGACCTCGCGCGGTATCATTCAGGCGATCGACCACCCAATTCTCCGCAGCGTGAAGGATGGCCACAAGCAGTGGACTGGCACTCAGAATCGCGCGCAAGGCTTGGATTGAGGTGTACGGGATGAGCACCTCGGATTTTTTTTCGCGCGCTACGTTCGTCCTAGCAAAGCTTGCTTCTGCCCTTTCGATCAGTTTGCGAACCGCTGAGGGGTCGTCCAGTGCATCGACTAGAGACAAGAGCCTGGCGCCGAGCCAATCCCTTTGATTCACATAAGCGAGGAACTTGAACATCCGTTTGGCATCGGGCTCCCCGCCTTCGGTTTCCAACAACGACTCGCGATGTTTTCTGGCGATTCTACATAGCTTTGCGTCGGCAAGTTGCGACTTGGTAACGTATTTCCATTCGATAATTTGCAGGCGAAAGGGCGTCCGTTTTTTCGCCGTTTGGTAGTCGGTCAACAACACGAGATTATCGTATTCGCTTCCGTATAGTCTCTGATAAGCGGATAGGAATGGCTCGCTCGTGTAGTGATTTTTCGATGGAGATTTTATGCCTAACCCAAGATCAGGAAGATCCACACCATGTGCTGGATTCAGCCGTAAGCGCAGAGCACCAATCTCAGCGAGAATGTGAACTTCAAGAACACCGATCACCAGCATCTCAATCACGCTGCCGACGCTCTTTGGATCGAGACTCGTGAGAACGCCGCCTGATTCGAGCCGAGCGAGCCAATGGGGCACTTTGCCGCCCCTGCCCACTCGCGCCAGGACTGGCCGGATTGGTTCAAGGTCCTCACCTCTCAGAACCGCGTTGACTCTAATGACAATGTCGTCGAGGCGTTCACGGACCAAGTCGCGAAGTTGCTCCTGTGTCGCCATTGGACCGGACGTGCTCACGCGTGGATGGCCATGCTGACTTGCGTGTCGCGCGTCGGTATACTCGCGCCATCGCCAAGCATCCTAGCCAAAGCCCAACGAACGAGCGGTGGCGGCGCGGCGTTGCCGAGCAGTGCGTATTGGTCGTACACCGACACGGCTGCGCAGTGGTCGTCGGGGAATCCCTGCAAGCGCGCATACTCAACATTCGTGAGGCGTCTGTAGCGTTCGCCAATCTTGTAGCGCTCATAATGCCTGCTAGCGGTGGCCGTGAGCGCCGGAGCGATACCTCTGACTCCAAAGATGGTGTACCCCATGCGGGCGCCGCCGGATTGATTGCTAAGAATCTCCANNGTCCACGAAGCGATCTACCGGCGTGTTCTTATGCAACCATGTCAATGTGGTCTCGGTAAAGTCAAACTTGGAATCGACGTAGTCTTCCAGCACACTCGCCAATAGGACCGGCTGTTGCTTCTCTGAGAAGGTAGGAAGATCAGCAGCGAAAAAACGGCCGGCACAGCATACGCCCCAACCGGGGAAGCTGGCCCCGTGCTTCTCAACCGCCAACCAGCCCTCTGGATTCGCCAAGTCAGAGAGAGATTTAGAGTTGAGTTCGGACAGCTCCGCCTGAGAAGTCAGTCGGACCGTTGCGTCCCCTGCGGAATCGCCCCTAACACCCACCATCACGACGCGTTGGCGATTCTGTGCAAGGCCGAAGTGCGTAGCATTTAAAAGTCGCCACTCGATGCCGTAGTCCAATTGAGAAAGGGCGCGCAGAATTGTGGCGAAGTGGCCACCGCGCTCCATTTCCAACAATCGCTTGACGTTTTCAAGGACAAAATAACGAGGCCGGCGCGCGCGTAAGACATCGACAATGACCTGGAACAGAGTACCCCTGGGGTCTTCGATTCCCTGCTTTTTCCCCGCGCTGCTAAACGGCTGACAAGGGAACCCGGCGGTGAGGAGATCGTGAGGAGGAATGTCGTCGATGCGTACCCGAACATCGCCTGCGACGATCGATTCCGCACCGAACCGATCGCGGTAGACTGCACACGCCTTCGCGTCTATGTCGTTTGCCCAGACGGTGCGGATTCCTAACGAGTCCGCTGCAAGTCTGAACCCGCCGATGCCGGCGAACAACTCTACCGTTTCAATGCTCTTCATCTCAATGTCTTTGTAGTTGGCAAAAGAATACTGCCGTGGCGTCGACCATACGTCATTGGGGAGCGTGCTTTCTTTGGCAGCCGAGGCCGCTGGGGCATCTTGCCGACCTGACAAGGCGCCTCGTCCCGGTGCCGAAGGCGGAACTGGCGCCGAAGCACGAAATACCGCGAAAGCATCGAAAGAGTTAGGAACTCTTTTCTGCAATTGCCTGCCGCAATGCCTGCACAAACACCTTCGTGTCCAAATAGTAGTTTGGAAATGCCTCGCGCAATGAACTGAGGGATTCGACGGACACAAGCACAGCCTGGGCGCCGCTCTTGTCTTTGATCCGCTCTTCAGCCTTTAGGTATTGCTCATTAGCGTCTTGCAGGTCGGTCTTACGAAAGCCGGTGACTTTAGTTGTTACCGTCTCCGGGTCGAGTTCCAACAAAAACGCCGCCGCCTCAGAGACATTGCTTGTATATTGCGTGACGTTGCCGAAGCTAGTGAGCACGTGGACCACGCGGAGTTCCGTGGCCACCTTCCGTAGCTCATTCGCGACTTCTTTTCTGCTCGTCGGCGTGCCAGGCACTAACGGACGCTTCTCCCTGAAAGCGATTGCGCTTCCCATAAGAACGAAGAACCGCTTCCATTCGTCTGTGCCGATGTTTGACTTTAGTGCCTGCCCGGTAAAGGTTGAAACCGTTTCGACGGCAGTAGCCCACGCGTGTTGCAGGCGGGTGCGTATCTGAATCTCGACACGCAATTCGCTGTGAGCAGCGTGTGCCGGTGAGCTGGTGCCGTATTTGTAGACATAGTGAATGCTCCGGTACCCGTCCGTCTTTGGGCATTCGACGTAGTCGTACTTCTTCACCAGATAAGGTCGGTCCTTCGNNCGAAGGACGGCACGACACCCGCCTATATCCTGCATCTGCGACAGCTTCATGTTCGGGTTGCGGGCAAGCTTCGAGGCGATCGACGAGAGCCGTTTCAGGCGTTGGGCGACGATGACGCCCTTGTCAATCTTTTTCGCCCTGATCCATAGCGTCATCTTCACGACTTGAAGTGGATAGCTATGCGAGGACCGCCAGTTGTTGATTACGGCAAGGGCATCGAGGTACTCCGTCCCGAAATCTTCGGTCCAATCCTCGGGCGTGATGTCCATGCTCCGCACCAACACGGCGCCCGCCGCGTCAACCTTCGCCCTGGGGTATTGAGGTGTCGCCCACGCCACAGTCTCTACCCATTCCGCGCTCGGGGTGGAAATGACTTCGATAGCAGTCATTCTACCACTCGCGCGGGGTGTGTCAAGTATGTTATTG
>PMAK01000068.1 GCA_003153655.1 Phycisphaerales bacterium | reverse complement strand
GACAACGACACCGGAATCTTCTTCGATCCCGCTAAGATGCACGAGCTCAATCACAAGACCGAGCGGTATCGTGTTCGCGGGCCTCTCAACGTCCCACGTCCGCCGCAAGGTTATCCCGTTATTGTGCAGGCTGGCGCGTCGGACCCCGGGCGGGAACTGGCCGCGCGTTATGCCGAAGTGACATTCGGTCCGTACTTCGACTGGTCGTCGGCGAAAAATTACTACGATGACACCAAGGGCAGGATGGCAAAATACCATCGCGACCCGGATCAACTGAAAGTTCTCTCCGGCGTCAGCGTATTCGTGAAGGCGACTGAAGCCGAGGCGAAAAAAGACTACGAATATACCCAGTCGTTGATTCACCCGACCGTGAGCCGTGAAATCATCGGGACCACGCTCGGCAGCACGAATATCATCGTCGGATCGCCGTACCAAGTTGCGGATTATCTGCAAGATTGGTTCGAACGTGAAGCATGTGATGGCTTCAACCTGATGCCGCCGTATATCCCCGGGGCGATGGACGATTTTTGCGAACTGGTCATACCCGAGTTGCAAATGCGTGGACTCTTCCGAACCGAATACGAGGGAAACACTCTCAGAGAGAATCTTGGATTGCGGCGGCCCACCAGCCACTACAAAGCCGCCAATGCTTGACAAGCCGCGTAATCTGACGAAACACGCAGACATTCTGACTATTCACGAAGGTAACTGGAGTCATTCGCCATGCTAAGAATTCCTTTCCACGCAGAGAAAGTGTTTAGCGGCACCTTGCACGACATCTATCAATGGCAGCAAGAAATGTTCGACGGCAGTTTCCAGGTGTTTGAGGGGATAAAAAGACGGGATGCGGTTGTCGTTATTGCCATAACGAGTGAGAGCAAAATAGTAATGAACTATGAGAGTCAGCCGGGTTCGGAACCTTGTTTCGGTCTACCTTCTGGCGGTTCGGAAGACGATGACCTACTTCGGGAGGCGCAACGTGAACTTGAAGAGGAGACGGGATACACTAGCAATCAGTGGAAAAAACTATATACAGCCGACATACTTGATTACGACAGGATGGACTGGAGCAACCACGTGTATGTAGCAAGAGACTGCCAACGAAACGGTACCCGGTCCGATGACCCCGGTGAGAGGATATACCCCGAACTCGTTTCGTTTGAAGAGTTTGTCTCAATGTCTCAGCTACCTGGTTTTAGAAATGGAGAGATGAAGCGTAGGGTGGCCGCAATGCTTTACGCTCAAAATCACGAGGAGGAACTGGAGGCCTTTAGAAGAGTACTCTTTGATTAGATGTGATCACTGCCGTCACGAATCTGGAACGGAGCCGGGGCGCTCCGGGGCACAGGCTTTCGCTCGTGCTCTGACGTGGAGTCCGTTTGCGGGGTATATTGTAGACCGAAGCTGACACCCCGCGCACACCATCGCTCCTGCACCGATTCGGCAACAACACTATTGAGGTCGGCGAATTACATGAAAGCAAATAGCTTCAACGAGTGGGCACCGCTGCGGGAAGTGGTCGTGGGGGCGTCTACAGGGTATGAGGCGCACGAACTCGAGCTGTCGTTCCGGCTTTTCTTCAACGACGTTGCCCACTCGTCGTTCTACTATCCGTCCAATGCCGGCCACCACCCATCGGACGCCACCGATTCGCGTCGCGCTCTAAACCAACGATATGTGGCGGAACTCACCGAGGATGTCGAGGAGTTCGCCAATGCCCTATGTTCGGCCGGCGTGACGGTATTTCGTCCCGAACCCTTGGGCCATAAGAGTCGGTTCGCGACGCCAGCTTGGGGGGCGACGATGATCCCGGCATTGAACGTCAGGGATCAGACGATCATCCTTGGGGATGAGATCATCGAGACCGCACCTCAGGTGCGTGCGCGCTTTCTAGAGGGGGATCTACTCAAACCGGTGTTCTTGCGGTACTTCCGAGAGGGGTCGCGCTGGACGTCGATGCCACGACCGCGACTGGTCGACGCCTCATTCGACACCTCCTACGTCTCGGGCCGGACGACCCCGGCGATCGAGGATGTTGGCGATTGTCCGGATGGCGCCGTGGAGAAATTCGAATTGATGATCGACGGTGCGCAGTGCCTGCGTTTCGGGCGGGACCTCCTTGTCAACGTGTCCACGGCCAACCACGAACTGGGCGCGAAGTGGCTCGAGCGCCACCTCAAAGGGCGGTTCCGTGTTCACGTCATGAAGCGTTTCGCCGATAATCACATCGACAGCCTCATGCTGCCGCTGCGCCCAGGTCTGCTTTTGATGCGCAACCCGGAGGTCGCTGATCGCTTGCCTCGGCCCCTGCAGGCTTGGGACCGCATCTATGCGCCCGTGCCTGTTGAGCAAAACTTTCCGCAATATGGTGATGACGACGTTATCATCAGCAGCCCCTACATCGACATGAATGTCCTCTCGGTCAATGAGAGCACCGTGGTCGTGAACTCCTTGTCTCCTGAATTGATCCGTGAGTTCGAGCGGCATCGTTTCACCGTAATACCAGTGCGGCATCGCCATCGCCGCCTCTTTGGCGGCGGCTTCCACTGCTTCACCATAGACACGGTACGTACCGGCGACTGCGAGGACTATTTTGGCGACGCGAACTGGACCACTTCATGAACACAGAAGCAACAATCTCCGACGATGAACGTCGGGCGGAACGCCCGGGCTTCGACATACTAGGCCGGCTGCTTTTCGCCGCGGCCGCGTTCCAAACTCTTCGCGCCGCGTGTGAAACGGGGCTGCTCGATGCACTTATCGAGACTGGACTCGATCGAAAGGAACTATCGGATCGGATAGGTATCCGCGGTCGCTGGCTTGACACGCTGCTTACAGCGGCGGCCGCCGCAGGACTGGTGGCGCGAGATCCAACCGAACGTTACGAGGTGACTGAGGCACTGCGTCCTGCGGTGCGGAGTCGCGAATGGGAGCTGTTCAAGGCGACGGTCGCATTCGAGCACCACATGACCTACCGTGGCATTGAGATGTTCACTGAATCGCTCGTCAACGAGACCAACGCAGGCATCAACAGGTTCCCGGGCAACCCCGGCGACTCCCTCTACGTTCGCCTTACTGGCGATCCTCAGCTCCGCAAAGTGTTTTACACGTACATGCGTGCATGGTCGCGAATCGGCGGGTCGGTGTTGTGGAAGGCGCTCGCCGAGTTGTCGCCACATCGACTTCTCGACATCGGAGGAGGGGACGGGGTGCACGCGATCGCCTCGGTAAAGAGCATCCCAGGCCTGACCGCGACGATTGTCGATTTGGCCGACGCGGTTGACGTGTCACGGTTGCGTATCACAGACGAGGGTCTAGCCGATCGTATCAAGGTGGTCGGCGTGGACATGTTCGCTGACGAGTTCCCGCAGGGCCACGATGTTGTGCTGTTCGCGCACCAGCTAGTGATCTGGACTGAGAATCAGAACGAGGTATTGCTCCGCAAGGCAAATCGTGCCCTGCCTATGGGTGGCCACGTGGTGATCTTCAGCTCGATGACCGAGGACACTGAAGACGGTCCCTTCATCGCCGCGATGGCGAGCATTTACCATACAGCGATTCCGGTCGAGGGTGGCCGAATATACCCGTGGGGCCACTACGAGCGGTGGTTGGGTGGCGCCGGCTTCGGTGATTTCCGCCGCGTTAGGTCGGACAGCTGGACCCCGCATGGTGTGATCGTCGCTACCAAACTCGCTGAGGTAGATCCCTTCGGCTGAATGCGAGGCGGCCATGATTTCAACGTTGCGNNGTCCAATTTCCACGTGACCGAGAGCAGCCTTCGCAATCTGCGCCCCATGTCTAATCACGCCGGTCTCTCGGGAGCGCAGGTTTTGCACGCCGAGTTGACCGACGGCACCGCCGTCGTTGTGAAGCGATCACAAATGGCGACGGACTTCTTCCAGCGGCTGCTCGGCCACCGAGTCAGTCTCGAATACGCGCTCTGGGTGGACGGTACCTTCAACCGACTGCCGTCCGAAGTAGCGTCTCCGGTGATTGCGGCCTGGGTCGATGGTGACGTTTCGACGATAGTAATGCGTGATCTTGGAGACAGCATCCTGGGCTCGGGGCATGCTTTTACCCCCCAAGAGGCGATTCGGATGCTACGCCAGCTCGATCGGCTGCATGGGTCGGGCATTCGTCCCTCGAAAACGACGTCGATAGACGCCATCGTCAACATGTTCTCGCCGGAGCGTATGCGAAGCCTCGACCCCTCGGCCCGGCTCCTCAAGGACATCGAGCGAGGGTGGGCGGCGTTCCAGCGTCTCGCACCAGAAAGAGTCGGGCGCCAAGTACTCGAGATTGTGCGACGCCCGGACGCCCTCGTTGCCGCACTCCAGCGTCGCCCATCGCCGTCCTTCTGTCATGGGGACGTGGCCGCAGTGAACATGGCCTGGCAAGAGGATCAACTCGTCCTCATCGACTGGGCGCATGTGTTTGTCGGACCGGCAGCGCTCGACATCGCTCGATTCCTACCGTCTGGGTTGCGCTCATCCGCAATCGACAAGAATTGGTTTCTGAAGCAATACGCGGACGTGTCGGGTCATCACTTCGATGAGGCGGGACTTCGACTGTCACTGCTCGCAACGCTCGTCTGGTTCGGCTGGAAAAAGGCACTCGACGCGACGGAAACCCTAGACCCGGCACTCCAATCTGTTGAGATGGAGAATATCGCGTGGTGGTGCGACCAAGCAGATGCGGGACTGCGCGTTGTGCGGTGAACGCCGGTCCATTTCTAACTTACGCGGCGATTACTCCGCTGCGGAATAGCGCACCAATAGCTGCCCACGGGGAGTCCAATCGCGCCCCCGCTATGATTGAACTTAACTGGAGACGCCGGAGCGCAGCTCAAAAATCATCCGCCACAGAACATCGACTTTCCCCTTGGCGATCAGATCAGCGGGAGCATCACCATCAAAAGCATCGTTCGGTTCGGTCAGCCAATGTCCAATCGCTTGCGATCGCACCACCTTGCCGAGCTCACGTTGCAGCCGATCCAATTCCGTCACGCGCCGGCCGATTACTTCGGACAGCGGTCGCCCTCCCTCCAGATCGATAATCGTGCGCTCCGTCACGCCCAAAATTCGAGCCATTACTTTCTGCGTCACGTCCAGCTTTCGCCGGACAGCTTCGATTCGATTGGTGGTTGCGACAGCCATTGGAATACCTCTTCGCCTATTCTCGACTGTATTGGAGCCAAAGTCAAATTATTTCAGGAAATATTTCATGTTGCAATTTCCGCTACCCAACTGACGCGCGGATCATCCAAGCTTACTGGCATTGCGGATCGTCGCCCTNNCAGATTGCCGGGGAACCAGACAAGGTTTTTGCCACCGTCACAGGCGGCCACAATCAGAGCTTCCAAGTTGCCTTGGTATGCCGCTCGTCCAATCGCTTGAGTCAAGGATTCTGCGCCGCGTCGATTCAATGCACGCCAGTCGTCGTCACGCATCCGCGTGGCGGAAATTGCCAAGGTTTTACGAACGATGCCATCGGTAAGATCAAGAACCTTGGCTAATTTCAAATTAACCGCGACGATCACGCGCGGCAGTGCATCGGCAGGATCAAGGCCATAATAAACATGATTTGCCTTGGCTTCCGCTAAGGCCGTGCCATCGGAGAAGGCGGTATATACTGTCGCGAAGGACGATGGCGGATTCCAGCGGCCGCCATTTTTGCGACTGCCCTCGCCAGTCAACAAATCGCCTTCGGTCGCGTAGGTCGGCTCGGCACATCGGAAAACCACGTCTAACAGCGGGCCAGCGCGAGCAACCATGGCCGTTATTCGGCGAAAGTGCTGGTCGAAATCCGGATGATTGCTCACGCCTCGGGCCATATGGTGAACCTTCTGAATCCCGGGCGATCCCGATTCGGCTTCGGTCTTAGAAAGATCAAGTGGTTGCCGAGCGCTGAACCGAGCGACTCACGCTGATGGCTGGTCCTTCGGCCAGCGCCCGACCACTTTCCCGATTCGCACAACATTGAGCAGATCAAGGTCATGGCGTGCTCCGTCGGCCGTGACGACGCGGGCCTTGTCGGCCTGAAGGTAAACTCGCCCAAACCAACCTTCAGCTTCCCAGCCATTCCAGCAGTAGACAGCGGCCATTCCTTCCCGAAATTCCCAAACCTGGATGTTTCGTAACACGACCGACTGCCCAGCTTGATCCAGTTCCAAGCCATAAATGTCATGGCCCTTTCCGTATCGCTGCGGGATGTGCCGGCCCCATTCATCCTGCCAATCCTCATCAGGTTCGGCCTTGCCGTTTGACCGAATCCTACCGATCAGCGGCGTGCCGCGATCTTCGGATTTCACTTCCTTGGGAACCCAATATGCCGGATCGTTTTCCTGCCAAGGTGCCGGGCGACCTTGCACACCAACGTCGTAGACGTGCTTGTCCTCAATCCAATCGATCCGGCCATCATCAAGCTGTTCCAGCTTGCGCAGCGAAACGCGCAACGTAGCGGCAAGCAAGCGCCGCTCCGAGCGGCTCAGCACGTCGAGCGAGCCGCAGGTATTCATGTNNTGCGATGGTCGAGCCATTGTGTGAGCTTCGACATCGTCTTTTCCCTTGTTGGAACAAATCATTTCTTGCGGATCAGCACCCCCACGCAGAGCGCGACCCGCGCAATCTCACGGCGATGAACCGTGCGGTCGGGAAACCGTTCCCGATCCGGATTGAGTTTTTGCAGCACCAGTACGTCGCGGTCGTCGTCGCTTTCATTGACGCGACTGAAATAGCATTCTTCGTTGGTGAACCAGATGATGTAGTCTTTCCCGAACGTGAACTGTTGTCCCTCAATGGCCTCGAACAAAACGATGGCGTTGTCCGGGTATTCAGGTGTCATGGACTCGCCATCGACGCGCACGGCAAAGTCGCCGAAGTCTTGCGGAACCTTCACGG